>JACESO010000132.1 GCA_013911745.1 Sphingobium sp.
GGATTTCCCCATGATCCACCTCCAATCACGATGAATCACATCCTGATCCTGCTGGGAATCCCAAGATTCCTATTTCACGCTCGATGCTCTAATCGCCGAGGGCCGGATGCGCTACGCCGGGCTCGCCCAGATCGTGGCGGCGCGCAATGACGGGCGGTGGGGCGCCGCCTATCCGTCGTCGAGCACCGCGGTGCCGCCGCGCGACCTCCAGGCCGCGCTTGACGGTGAACCCGCCGCAGCCGAACGGTTCGCCGCTATGCGCAAGAGCGATCGATATGCTCTGATCCTCGCGCTTACGAACATGCGTCACACTGAAACCCGGCAGCGGCGCATCAACGCCTTTCTTAAAGTCGATGATCGCAATTTAGCCGATCGTGCTTGATCTGTCCTATTGGTGTCACAACCGTCCGGCAGTGACACCTTCGTGCTCGCACGGTTTCTCGAAGGCTTGCAGGTGTCAAAAGGCCGGTTCGAAATGTCCGCTTCCGAGATCGGCATCTTGCATCAGCTATGGCTGCCTTTGGCAGGAGCTGATGTTCAAAGTCCGACCGCGAACGACGCATGCTGGTCGGCTGCTGACAGCGAGCGCGGCCGGGCCGGACGGTCCGCTAAGGACCTTTGCTTCCCGATGCCGGTCTGGAAGAAACCCACCAATGCTAACGATAGCGATTCCTTGATCCGCGGCTGCTCAAATCGCTAGTGTGCGGACCCGTCGCAACTGCCACATCCTTCGTTGGGGTAGCCCGAACAGGGTCATGGCAGCGCCTGCGGGGCTTTGACTGATCCGGGGGAGTCGGAGCTCCCTAAGGATTGCGACCAAAAGCGCGTTTCTCAGGAATTTCTGTATTTGTCATAGCGATAGGTGTGCGTCTGCCGTTGCCGAAGACGCAGGGGGAAAAGCGAGGCCTTCGGCGACAGCCTCGTCGATCAACACCCCGACAATGAGATATGTCGCGAGCCACCAAGCGAGTTGTCTGTCATGCGCTGGGAGCACATCGATCACGAGCCCGCTCTCAGGCCGTTTGATCGCACCTTCATTCTGTCAGCGCAGGCGGCCGGCTGCGGTCGCATTGTCCGCAAACATTTCCCGCGCGGGAACCGAAGTAATAGAAGAAAATTCGCCGACGCGACGGTCAAGGGATGAGCTGCGCGCCCACCCGGTCCTTCCTCCTATGCTCAAACCATATCGCCCTACGCGTCAGTCCCGACGAAGCTTCGTCTTTGCGGCTAACGATAAGACATTCTCGGAAGGCTGAGCCCTCGGGCGCTCCTCGCTTACGGCCAAAATGATCAACCAGCACCTCGTGTTCGGCCATTTGTCCCGGCTGCATTTCGGCGTAAAGCGCGCTCCAGTCCAGCCGCGCGCCGTTCGGTGTTAGCAGAGCGAATCACGCTTCCATCTACCACCCGCAGCCGTCGCGTTGCATTCCGGCTGCGGATATCCGCGTCGAACAGGAACGCGGCGCCGTAGCTCAACCAGTCGATCACTCCTTTTAGGCGTTTCAGTAGCCCGACGCCCGACAAATGCGCGATACCGCATCCAGCCGCCCCTGACGCTGCAGACCGTAGGCTCATCCCCCCAGCGCATAGGTGAGAGGTAGCCGGAGCAACGTCGCACCATCCCGCCCTACCCGCCTGCGCTTCAACGCGCCCCATTCGCGCGCGCTATGATCGTGATTCAGATTGGCTGGCAAACGCGGCAGCAACTGAAGGACCAAACCCTTCCCGAACATACGCTACTAAACGCTGCTCCACTGAAAAACATGTGGACGATGATAGGAAAATGGATTTCCCAAGATCAAATCAATATCTAGTAATTGACTGATTTTTTAACAAAATCTGGAGCGGGCGAAGGGATTCGAACCCTCGACCCCAACCTTGGCAAGGTTGTGCTCTACCCCTGAGCTACGCCCGCTCTGGCGGCCGGAGGAGAAGTCCCTCTCGGCGGGTGGCGGGGAACTAGCAGCGCTTGTCCGCATCGGCAAGGGAAGAATTGCACAAAAATGAAATTGGCGGTTTGAACGCGAAAACCTGGAGATTTTCAGCTTTTTCGGCGATCGGACATGGCCGTCATGATAATCCATGTTGGTTGATATCTGGCGAATCAGGGGCATACACCAGTGCTGTGCCTGTTTTGAGGCCGGAACGAATATCTGCTATCTTGCGCAGGATGATGCGCGGGACGGGATCGAACGGGCTACATCTTCGTAGTGCCTCACAGATGAACAGGGAGGATCATCCATGTCGTGCAACCCGATGACGCGCCGCGGATTGCTGCAGGGGAGCGCCGTGCTGGCCGCAGCCGCGCCCGCCATATCCCATGGACAAAGCCAGGCTGACCGATCTGCCAAAGATGCTGGAGGAGCGCGCATGATCCCGGTGGAACTGAACGTCAATGGTCGGGAGGTGCATCTGCAGCTCGACCCGCGCACCAGCCTGCTGGATGCGCTGCGCGAACATCTGCACCTGACGGGCACGAAGAAGGGCTGCGACCATGGACAGTGCGGCGCCTGCACGGTGATTGTCGAAGGCCGCCGCATCAATAGCTGTCTGACGCTGGCCGTGATGCATGACGGCGAAAGGGTGACCACGATCGAGGGCCTGGGCACGCCAGACAGGCTCCATCCGATGCAACAGGCGTTTATCGAGCATGACGGCTATCAGTGCGGATATTGTACGCCTGGGCAGATATGTTCCGCCGTCGCGGTGCTGGAGGAGATCGAGGCCGGTGTGCCCAGCCACGCCACGCGCGATCTGGACAAGGTGCAGATGAGCGACGCCGAACTGCGCGAGCGGATGAGCGGCAATATCTGCCGCTGCGCCGCCTATCCCAACATCATCGCCGCGATGCGCGACGTCGCGGGGGAGGCCAAGGCATGAGGCCCTTTACCTACGAGCGCGCAACGAGCGTGGAAGCAGCGGCTAAAGCGGCGGCATCCGTGCAGGGCGCGCGCTTCATCGCCGGCGGCACCAACCTGCTCGACCTTATGAAATTGCAGATCGAGACGCCGACCCACCTGATCGACGTCAATCATCTGGGCCTGGACCGGATCGAAAAGACGGAGGACGGGGGCTTGAAGATCGGTGCACTGGTCCGCAACACCGATCTGGCGGCCGACAGGACGGTGCGACGCGACTATGCCGTGCTGAGCCGCGCGCTGGTTGCCGGCGCGTCGGGGCAGTTGCGCAACAAGGCGACGACCGGCGGCAACCTGCTCCAGCGTACGCGCTGCCCCTATTTCTACGACACGCGCATGCCGTGCAACAAGCGCAAGCCCGGCAGCGGTTGCGGCGCGATGCAGGGCCTTAGCCGGGGTCTCGCCATATTGGGCGTGAGCGACGCCTGCATCGCCCAGCATCCCAGCGACATGGCGGTTGCGATGCGGCTGCTGGACGCCAAGGTCGACACCGTCGATGCCGCCGGCACGGCGCGCTCCATCCCCATCGCCGACTTCCACCTGATGCCCGGCGACACGCCGCACCGCGAAACGGTGCTGAAGGCCGGAGAGATCATCACCTCCGTCACGCTGCCCAAGCCGATTGGCGGCACGCATGTCTATCGCAAGGTGCGGGACAGGGCGTCCTACGCCTTCGCATTGGTTTCGGTCGCAGCGGTGTTCGGCCGGGACGGAACGGCGCGGTTCGCCTTTGGCGGGATCGGGACCAAGCCGTGGCGGGTCGAGGCTGCCGATGCCGCCGCGCGCAAGGGTGCCAAGGCCGTGGCGGAAGCAGCCTTGGCTGGCGCGCGCACCACCCATCATAATGCATTCAAGACGCTGCTGGTCGAAAGGACGCTGGCGTCGGTCTATCGGCAACAGGAGGCACGGGCATGAAGTTCGCAACCCCCGCAGGTGCCAACCCGATCGACAAAGGCCGGGTGGTCGGCATTCCGCACAGCCGCATCGACGGCCCGGCAAAGGTGACCGGCACCGCGCCCTATGCCTATGAACGGCACGACGCCGCACCCAAGCCCGTCTATGGCTGGATCGTCGGATCGGGCATCGCCAAGGGAAGGATCGCGGCGATCGACCTGCGCGCAGCCGAAGCAGCGCCCGGCGTGCTGGGCATCGTGACCCACGCCAATGCGGGAAAGCTGGGCAAGGGTTCCATGAACACCGCGCCGCTGCTGGGCGGCCCCCAGATCGATCATTATGAGCAGGCGGTCGCGCTGGTCATCGCCGACACGCTGGAAAATGCGCGGGATGCGGCCAAGCTGGTAAGGATCGACTATACGACCGAGGGCGGCAAGTTCGATCTCGCCGCCGAAAGCATCAGGGGTGTGATGCCGCCGGACATGTTCGGTTCGCCCGCCGATACCAAGGCTGGCGATTTCGACGGCGCTTTCGGGAAAGCCGCAGTCCGGATCGACCAACATTACACCACGCCCGATCAGAGCCACGCGATGATGGAGCCGCACGCCACCACCGCGGCGTGGAATGGCGACAAGTTGACCCTGTGGACGTCGAACCAGATGATCGCCTGGGGCGTGGGCGAGGTCGCCAAGACGCTGGGCATCCCCAAGGAAAATGTCAGGCTGGTTTCTCCTTATATCGGCGGGGGTTTCGGATCGAAGCTCTTCCTGCGTGCCGACGCGTTGCTCGCGGCGCTGGGAGCGCGGCAGGTGGGACGGCCAGTGAAGGTCGCCATCGCGCGCCATCAGATCCCCAACAACACCACCCATCGCCCCGCCACGATCCAGCGAATCCGGATCGGCGCGGACAAGGACGGGGTGATCGATGCCATCGCGCATGAGGTCTGGTCCGGCGACCTGCCGGGCGGCGGTCCGGAAACCGCGGCCCAGCAGACGCGATTGCTCTATCGTGGTGCCAATCGCCTGACCGCCCACCGGCTGGTGACGCTGAACCTGCCGGAAGGCAATGCGATGCGCGCGCCCGGCGAAGCGGTCGGATTGCTGGCGCTCGAAGTCGCGATGGACGAGCTGGCGGAGGCCTGCGGCGTCGATCCGGTAGAACTGCGCATCCGCAACGATGTGCAATATGACCCGGAGGCCGGACCGCAGCGACCTTTTTCAAGCCGCAAGTTCGTGGAATGTCTGCGCGCCGGGGCGGATAGGTTCGGCTGGAGCAAGCGCAACCCGAAGCCGGGGAAGGTCCGCGACGGCCGCTGGCTGGTCGGCATGGGCGTGGCTTCCGCCTTCCGAAACAATCTGGTGATGAAGTCAGGCGCGCGGATCGGCGTCGATGCCAAAGGACAGGTCATCGTCGAAACCGACATGACCGATATCGGCACAGGCACCTATACCATCCTTGGCCAGACGGCCGCTGAGATGCTGGGCGTGCCTTTGGAGAATGTGACCGTTCGACTTGGCGACAGCCGGTTTCCGGCTTCGGCAGGCTCAGGGGGCCAGTGGGGTGCCAACAGTTCGACGGCCGGGGTCTATGCCGCTGCCGCGGCGCTGCGCGCGAAGCTGGCGGAGAAGGCCGGCTATCCCGCCGAACAGGCGCAATTCGACGACGGGCTGGTCAAGTTCGGCAACCAGTCCCAGCCCCTCGCTACCTTGGCTGGACGGGACGGCATATGGGCCGAAGACAGCATGGAGTATGGCGATCTCGATAAACGCTATGCGCAGGCAACCTTCGGCGCGCATTTCTGCGAGGTCGGTGTCGATATGGACACCGCCGAAGTGCGCGTTCGCCGCATGGGCGGGGCCTTTGCGGCGGGGCGCATCCTGAACCCCAAATCCGCCCGGAGCCAGGTGATCGGCGCGATGACGATGGGCGTGGGCGCGGCTTTGATGGAAGCGCTGGAGGTCGACACCCGCTTCGGCTTCTTCGTCAATCATGACATGGCTGAATATCTGGTCCCGGTACATGCCGACATTCCCGAGCAGGACGTGCTGTTCATCGACGAACTCGATGACAAAAGCTCGCCGATGAAGGCGAAGGGTGTTGGGGAACTCGGGATTTGCGGCGCTGGCGCTGCGGTCGCCAACGCCATCTACAATGCGACCGGTATACGCTTGCGTGACTACCCCCTGACGCTCGATAAGCTGCTCAAGGCGCAGCGCGCCTGAGTGCTTGATATCTCTTTGGAACCAGCTTGCCTAATCGGTGGTCTGGCTCACTCGGGCGGCGTTGTTGGTAGCAGTGTCGCGGGGTGGATCAGCATTCACCGGCGAACCGCCGTCAAGGAAGCCGCGGAACAGGAAGAAGATCGCTAAGGCAATAATCAACAGCGCGCCTGCCCACATCCATGGGCGCCGATCAGGGGGCGGAGCCATATCTTCTTCCTCCGTGCAGACTATGCTGGATGGAACGGCAGGCGCTTCTCGCTGTTCCAGATGAAGACGCTGATCCAGAGTACGCATCCGCTGAGCGGCGCCTTGCCGGTGGAGTGATGGATCGGTCTTAAGGTCGCAGTTATTTGCGAACTTAGGAGCGGTGTTTGTGGGACGGATCACGGTTTTCGGCGGGCCTGAACGCCGCCGTCGCTGGAGTGCTGAGGAACGGCGGCGCATTCTGGAAGAGGCCTTTGCCCCCGGCGCGTGTGTGTCACAGGTTGCTCGGCGGCACGACGTTTCCACTGCGTTGGTCTATACCTGGCGGCGCAAGCTGAGTGCGGCGCTCGTCGCGTCGCAGGAGGACCATGGCTTCATCGAAGCTGTCGTGCTGGAAGACAAGAGCTCCG
>JACESO010000133.1 GCA_013911745.1 Sphingobium sp.
CCCCGCAACCGGGCCGCCAACCGCCCGGCCGTATAGCCCATGCCAAGGATCAGCAGATGGGGCATCGCAAGCGAAACGCGCGTCAGACCGTAAAGCTCTCGCCGCAGCCGCAGCTGCCCTTGGCGTTCGGATTGTTAAAGACGAACCCGGCGGTGAAATCATCCTCCACCCAGTCCATCGTCGATCCGACGAGATAGAGCACCGATCCGCCGTCGATGTAGAAGGTGCCGCCGGGCGTCTCGATCTTCTCGTCGAACTTCACCTCCTGCGTCACATAATCGACCGAATAGGCAAGGCCCGAACAGCCCCGGCGCGGCGTCGACAGCTTGACGCCGATCGCGCCTTCGGGTGCCTGCCCCATCAATTGCGCGATGCGTGCCTCCGCGTTCGGCGTCAGGATGACGGCGGCGGGGCGGGCGCGGGTCTTGGTCTCGACAGTCATCAGAGCATTCCCAGTTCGAGCTTCGCCTCGTCGCTCATCTTCTGCGGATCCCATGGCGGATCCCAGACGAGGTTGACTTCCACATCCCCCACCCCCGGCACCGCGCCGACGCGCAGTTCGACCTCGGCGGGCATGGATTCCGCCACCGGGCAGTGCGGCGTCGTCAGCGTCATGGTGACGACCGCATGGCCGTCCTCCGTCACATCGACGCCGTAGATCAGGCCAAGGTCATAGATGTTGACCGGGATTTCGGGATCGAAGATTTCCTTCAGCGCGTCGATGATCCCGTCATAGACGCTGCCGCCCGGCTCCCCAGCCGCGGCTTCCGTCGGCTTCTGCGCCAGGAACCCGTCCAGATAGTCGCGCTGGCGGGGGGCGGCCTCCGCCTCTTCCACGCGCGCCTTGGGCGGCGCTTCCACCGCGTCCACCTCTTCCACCAATATCTTGCGCTCTTCGCTATTCATTTCAGTCATTGGCGAAGATCTTCCTTACCCGTTCCAGTCCCGCGACCAGCGCGTCCACATCGCTCTCGTCGCTGTAAATGCCAAAGCTTGCCCGCGCGGTCGCCTCGACGCCCAGATGCCGCATCAGGGGCTGGGCGCAGTGGTGGCCGGCGCGGATCGCCACGCCCGTCTCGTCCAATATGGTGCCGACATCGTGCGGATGCACCCCCTCCACCTCGAAGGAGAGGATACCCGCGCTGTCTTCCGGCCCGAACACGCGCACGCTGTTGATCTGCTCCAGCGCCGCGCGCGCCCGGCCCACCAGCGCGCATTCATGCGCGTGGATGCGATCAAGCCCGATGCTTTCGACATAATCGATCGCGGCGGACAGGCCCACGACGCCGGTGATGTGGGGCGTCCCCGCCTCGAACCGCGTAGGCGCGGGGGCATAGGTGGTCTTCTCGAACGTCACCTTGTCGATCATCGATCCGCCCCCCTGATAGGGCGGCATCGCGTCGAGCAATTCCTTGCGCGCCCACAGCACCCCGATCCCGGTCGGGCCGTAGAGCTTGTGCGCGGAAAAGACGTAGAAGTCGCAATCGAGCGCCTGCACATCGACCGCCAGCCGCGGCACCGCCTGGCACCCGTCGATGAGGATTTTCGCACCGACCGAATGCGCGATATCCGCCGCGCGCCGCACGTCCAGCACGCTGCCCAGCACGTTCGATACATGGGCCAGCGCGACCAGCTTGTGCGCGGGCGTGATCATCGCCGCCATCGCGTCGAGGTCGATCCGCCCGTCCGCCGTCAGGGGCACGACATCGATGGCCGCGCCCACGCGCTCCGCGACGATCTGCCACGGCACGATATTGCTGTGATGCTCCAACATCGACAGCAGGATGCGGTCACCCGTCTTGAGCTGCGTGCCCGCCCAGCTGTGCGCGACCAGGTTGATCCCCTCGGTCGCACCACGGACATAGACGATCTCGCTGTCCGCCCCCGCGCCTATGAAGCGCGCCACCTTGCGCCGCGCCGCCTCATAGGCGAGCGTCATGTTCGCCGACCGCTCATAGACGCCGCGATGCACCGTCGCATAATCCGGGCCATAGGCCCGCGCGATCGCGTCGATCACCGCCTGCGGCTTCTGCGCCGTCGCCGCGCTGTCGAGATAATGCCAGTTGCCGACGCCAGGGAAATCGTGGCGCAGATTGAGAAGCCCGTTCGTCCTGAGCTTGTCGAAGGACGCGCGCTGGGCTTCGCTAGGCTCAGCCCGAACGGATGTGGTTTCCTTCGTCACACCAAAGCCTCCAGCTTGGCGATCGCCGCCGCTTCCAGCACGTCCTTCACGCCCTCGTCGGCGACATCGTCGAACACGCCCGCGACGAATGCCTTCAGCAGCAGCGTCTTCGCGGTCGCCGGGTCCATGCCCCGCGACGCCATGTAGAACAGCGCGGCCTTGTCCAGTTCGCCCACCGTCGCGCCATGCGCGCACTTCACATCGTCGGCAAAGATTTCCAGTTCCGGCTTCGCATTGGCGGTCGCCGTGCGGTCCAGCAGCATCGCCTTCACCGACTGGAACGCGTCGGTGCGCTGCGCATCGCGCGCCACGTTGATGGAGCCGAGATAGCTGCCGGTGGCGCGCTGGCCCAGGATCGACCGGATCGTCTGGCCGCTCGTCGCGTCGGGCTGCGCGTGCGTGACCTTCGTCACGATCTCCAGCACCTGATCGCCCCCGCCGATGATCGCGCCGCTGAGTTCGAAATGGCTGCCCCGTCCCAGCGTCACGTCGAACGTGACCCGCCCCAGCTTGCCACCGACATTCAGCACATGGAAATCGCACCGCGCGCCGTCCGCAATGTCGATGACAAAATCATGCACCGCCGCCTGCCCGGCCGCCGCATTCTGCAAAAGATGATGCGCCGCGCTTGCGCCGTCGGCCACGGCTATCCGCGTCGGTGCCGGCACAGGCCACACGGAGGCGACCGCCTCCAGATCGCTATAGCGCCACGCCTCGTCGCGCCGCGTCGGAAGAGCGAGCGCGTTCACGCCGCCACCACCTCGGCATAGCCCTCGCGCTCCAGCGCCAGCGCCAGTTCCGGCCCGCCCGACTTCACGATGCGGCCGCCGGCCAGCACATGCACATAGTCCGGCTTCACATAGTCGAGCAGCCGCTGATAATGGGTGATGAGCAGCACCGCCTTGTCGGGCCGGCGCATGATTGCGTTGATCCCCGCACCCACGATCTTCAATGCGTCGATGTCGAGGCCGCTGTCCGTCTCGTCCAGGATCGCGAGCTTGGGGTCGAGTATGCCCATCTGCACCATCTCGGCCCGCTTCTTCTCTCCGCCCGAAAAGCCGACATTCACCGGGCGCTTCAGCATCTCCATGTCGAGGCCCAGCAGCCCGGCCTTTTCCTTGGCAAGGCGGATGAACTCGCCGCCGTTCAGCTCGGCCTCGCCGCGCGCGCGCTTCTGGCTGTTCAGGCTTTCGCGCAGGAATTGCAGGTTGGAAACGCCGGGGATCTCGACCGGATACTGGAAGCCCAGGAACAGGCCCGCCGCCGCACGCTCGTGCGGTTCCATGTCCAGCAGGTCCGCGCCCTCGAAGGTCGCGCCGCCGCCCGTGACTTCGTAACCCGGCCGGCCGCCCAGCGTATAGGCCAGCGTCGATTTGCCCGCCCCGTTCGGCCCCATGATCGCATGGACCTCGCCCGCGTTGATGGTCAGCGACAGCCCTTTCAGGATCGCCTTGCCGTCGATTTCGTTGGACAGGTTTTCAATCGAAAGCATCACTTACCCCTTGTGCGCGCGCTGGAGCGTCCGCGCGGTCCAGAAAGCCATGTCGCGCACGTCGCCCGGCGCGGGGAACAGTGTGTCGATATGGCGCTTGATCGGCATATAGGGCCACCAGTCGGCCCCCGGCTCGGGCGCGCCCTTTTCCAGCACGCCGGTCACGAACTCCGTCACCGGCCCCATACGAGCGAGGTTAGGCGCCTTCGCCTTGTGGAACGCCTTGTCGGTCTTGAGCTTCTCGGTGAAGGCCGTGTCGCCCTTCTCCAACGCCGCGCGGCATTCCGCCTGATAAGCGTCGAGATCGCCAAAATCCTTGCGCGCCCGCGCCTCCAGCTCTCCCTCTTCCAGCTCATAATCCTCGGTCAGGATGCGGATCGCGGCAGTCCACGCCTGCCCGTTCCCCACATCCTCCGCGAAATCCGCGAGGGCATCCTGAATATCGTCTTCGTCGCTCAAAATTCTAGTCCCTGATCTATTCGTGGCGGGCTCAGCCCACCGATCCTTCGAGAGAAATCCCCAGCAGCTTCTGCGCCTCGACCGCAAACTCCATCGGCAGCTGCTGCAGCACCTCGCGCGCGAAGCCATTCACGATCAGCCCCACCGCCGCTTCCTGGTCCAGCCCGCGCTGCATCGCGTAGAAAAGCTGGTCGTCGGAAATCTTGCTCGTCGTCGCCTCATGCTCGATCTGCGCGCTCGGGTTGCGCACCTCGATATAGGGCACGGTATGCGCGCCGCACTGGTCGCCCAGCAGCAGGCTGTCGCACTGGGTGAAGTTACGCACCCCCTCCGCGCCCGGCGCGACGCGGACGAGACCGCGATAGGTATTGTTCGAACGCCCGGCCGAAATCCCCTTCGACACGATGGTCGAGCGCGACCCCTTGCCGTTGTGGATCATCTTCGTGCCGGTGTCTGCCTGCTGCCTATTGTTCGTCAGCGCGACCGAGTAGAATTCGCCCACGCTATTCTCGCCGTTCAGCACGCAGGACGGATATTTCCAGGTGATCGCGCTCCCGGTCTCCACCTGCGTCCACGAAACCTTGCTGTTGCGCCCCTGGCAAAGCGCCCGCTTGGTCACGAAATTATAGATGCCGCCCTTGCCCTGCTCGTCGCCGGGATACCAGTTCTGGACGGTGGAATATTTGATCTCCGCGTCGTCCAGCGCGACCAGCTCCACGACTGCGGCGTGCAGCTGGTTCTCGTCGCGCATGGGCGCGGTGCAGCCTTCGAGATAGGAGACGTAAGCGCCTTCGTCCGCGACGATCAGCGTCCGCTCGAACTGCCCGGTATTTTCCGCATTTATACGGAAATAGGTGGAAAGCTCCATCGGGCAGCGCACGCCCTTGGGGATGTAGACGAACGTCCCGTCGGAAAAGACCGCGCAGTTCAATGTCGCGAAATAATTGTCGTGCATCGGCACGACCTTGCCCAGCCATTTGCGGATCAGGTCGGGATATTCCTTCACCGCCTCGCTGATGGAACGGAAGATGACGCCTGCTTCCTCCAACTCCTTTCGGAAGGTGGTGGCGACCGAGACGCTGTCGAACACCGCGTCCACCGCGACCTTGCGCGCGCCCTTGACGCCGGCCAGCACTTCCTGCTCGGCGATGGGTATGCCCAGCTTCTGATAGGTGGCGAGGATCTCGGGATCGACCTCGTCCAGGCTGTTCAGCTCCGCCTTCTTCTTGGGCTCCGCATAATAATAGGCGTCCTGATAGTCGATTGGCGGCACGTTGAGCTTCGCCCAGTCCGGCGCGTCCATCTCCTGCCACATGGCGAACGCCTTCAGCCGCCAGTCGAGCAGCCATTGCGGCTCGCCCTTCTTGGCGGAAATGAAGCGGACGGTGTCCTCGTTCAGCCCCTTGGGCGCGAAGTCCTGCTCGATCTGCGACGACCAGCCATGCTCGTAGGTCGAGGCGCGCTGCGCCGCGTCGAAGGCTTCCTGGTTACGCACTGCGGTCACTTCGTCGGTCATGCCATTTCTCTTGCAAGGCTCGCGATGGTCACCCCGGCCAGCGCCGAGCGGATCGCGTTGTTCGCCATATTCATGTGCGGGCGGATGCGGCAATCGGTTTCCAGATTGCAGTCATGCGCCCCCGTCTCGGCGCAGGCCGTCATGGCGATGGGGCCTTCCACCGCTTCCACCACATCCGCCAGCGTGATCGCGGCCGGCGGGCGCGACAGCCGCACGCCGCCGCCCGTCCCCCGGCTCGATTCGAGCAGCCCCGCCGCCGACAGACGGCTCACCAGCTTCTGCGCGGTTGGCAGCGGGATGCCGGTTTCGGCGCTCAGCGTCGTCGCATTCATCCGAACATATTTTTGGGTCGCAGGGTCAAGCCCCGCTCCCGCCCCGCAATGGCGCGCGGCCGCGCTCATCAACACCACGGCATAGTCAGCGAAACTCGACAGGCGCATTGCGAACCATTCTCAAATCAGACCGATTCGATCCGATTGCGCATGTGGTCCCCTTCGTCCCTGGAATCAAGAGCCAATCACGCCGCTCAGGACAGGCGGTTGAGCACGGCGACATCGCCGCCCAGCGACCGACGCAACAGGGTGAGCTGCGCCACGGCGCTCGGCTCGGTCTGCAATTGAAGCGGCGTCAGCCCGATGAAATGCTTGATTTCCCGGATGAAGTGCGACTGGTCGTAGAAGCCGCCCTCGTCGCACAATTGCTGCCAGCTTTCCCCGTCCAGCGCGATCTTGGCCGAACAGCGCAGTGCCCGATATTTGCGCGCCAGCAGCTTGGGGGATGCGCCATAATAGCGGTTGGTCAGCCGGGCGAGCTGGCGCTGCGACAGGCCGGTTTCCTCCGCCAGCACCTCGACCCGCGGCGATCCTTCGCCCATCAGCCATCCGTCCACGGCAGTCAGGAGGTTCAACACCGCCTGTCGCGGCGGGCGGATCAGCCGCTCCAGCTCGCCCCAGCACAGCGCCGCCATCGTTTCGGCATCCTCGCCC
>JACESO010000134.1 GCA_013911745.1 Sphingobium sp.
GACCCGTCGGATCAAGAGTTTCGGCCAGGCGATATTCCGGCGTTACATCAATCGATACGCCGACAAGGCGGCGCGGCCCGCCCTTCTCGATCAGTCGGCCGAAACTCTTGATCCGACGGGTCTCGCCGCCGTCCATGATGCGATAGCTCGATTCGAACTCGCCCCCCTCCTCGATGACCTTGGCCAGCGCGGCATCGAAGTCGGAGCGATCGTCGGGATGCATCCGGGCCAGGCGCGCTTCCTCGTCCGTTGGTGCCACGTCCGGCGTTATGCCCAGGATCGAACGGGCATGGTCGTCTACGATCGCTTCCTTGGTATCGATCAGATATTCCCAAACGGCAATGCCGCCGGCCTTGATCGCCATCTCCAGCCGCTCGCGTTCCGCCGCCAGATCCCGTTCCATCGACAGCGCTTCGGTGATGTCGGTCAGGACCAGGGTCGCGCCGTCCGTGGTGCCTGATTGGGACCGATAAGGAAGCGTGCGGAGCGACAGGGTGCGCTGGCCGTCGCGTGTCATGACGCGGCGCTGAATGGGCGCATGGCCGTCCGCGACAGCGCGGGCATCCTCCAGATAGCTGCCGCCCTCCAGCCTGGTCGACACGTCCCCAAGCGGGCGGCCCCTGTCGCCCGGTTGCAGTGGAAAAAGCGACGTCGCCGCATCGGTGAAGCTGCGGATGCGCAGGTCCGCGTCCAGCACGATGACAGCCAGATCCGTCGATTCGAAGAAATTGCGCAAATCCGAATTGGCGACCGTCAGCTGATCGACCTTCGACTTCAGCTCGTCATTGACCGTGGACAGCTCCTCGTTGGTGGACTGGAGCTCTTCATTCATCGACATCATTTCTTCGTTGGAGCTTTTCAGCTCCTCGTTCGCCGTTTCCAGTTCTTCCACGGTCGAGCGCAGGCGGTGACGCGTCACCCGCAGTTCGTCCTCCAGCGCGTCGAGATGATCGTCGCCCGAATGCAGTTCGTCGGCATCGCTCTCCAGCGCGGGGCGGAACGGCGCGGTTTCGCGGAATATGAAGAGCAGAGTACCGTCCGGCAGCGGATCGCATATGACGTCGATCTGCTGTTCGCCATATTCCGATACGACCTGCACGTCCCGGGCAACGATGCGCTTACGGTTGTCGCGCCCTTCGCGCAGCAGCGGGCCCAGGACGTTGCGCAGGCCGCTGCGGGCCAGGCTGATCGCGCTGGAACCACCGGTGCGCGTGACGGGAAAGTCGAAATATCGCCCCAGCCGGCCATAGGCGGCGATGATGCCGCCATCCTGATCCAGCAAGAGGCTAGGCGGCGCGTAGCGATCCAGGATACGGCGGGCCGCCATGGTTTCGTCCGCAGCG
This sequence comes from Sphingobium sp., assembly GCA_013911745.1. Classification (GTDB taxonomy): domain Bacteria; phylum Pseudomonadota; class Alphaproteobacteria; order Sphingomonadales; family Sphingomonadaceae; genus Sphingobium; species Sphingobium olei. The sequence continues at coordinate 1,344 of JACESO010000134.1, forward strand.
CGGCGCGCGCTGTCACGGAAGCTCGGCGCATCGACGCGCGTGTTGCGGGTCGTACCGGTGCCCGGAAGATCGATCGGATAGTTGGGCGGTCCAGGCGCACGCCGGAAGAGGCGGGCCTGCTGATCGACGACGGGGAACAGATGTTCGAACCGGCCGACGCTTTCCGAAGGGCCCAGGAACAGAAAGCCGTCGGGCCGGATTGCATAATGGAGCAGCGGCATCACTGACTGTTGCAACCGGTCGTCGAAATAAATCAGCAAGTTGCGGCACGATACGAGGTCGATTCGCGAGAAGGGTGGATCCTTCACGATGCTATGATTGGAAAAGCGGATCATGTCGCGAATCTGCGGCGCGATCACGAACCGCTCGGCATGCGGAATGGCATAGCGCTCGCGGAAGGCGGGAGGAATGTCCGCAAGGGCGGAGGATGGATAGGCCCCTTCCCGCGCGATCTGAAGCATGCGCTCGTCGATATCGGTCGCGAAAATCTGAATCGACGCCGGCGAGGCCCCCGCCGCGCTGGCAGCATCCGCGAACAGCATGGCCATGCTATAGGCTTCTTCGCCCGACGAACAGCCGGGCACCCAGACGCGGATGTCGTCGCCGTCGGCTTCGCTGATAAGTGGCTCCACCACCTTCGTGCGCAAGAGGTCGAACAGTTCGGTGTCCCGGAAGAAGCGGGTCACGTTGATGAGCAGATCGCGGAAAAGCGCCTCACATTCTTCGGCGTCCGATTTGACGCGGGCGAGATATGCTCGTCCGGAATCGATACCCAGCACATGCATGCGCCGTTCGACCCGGCGGATGAGCGTCGTCCGCTTGTAGCCGGAAAAGTCGTGCCCGACCGCCGCGCGCAAGGCCTTGCACAGGTCGTCCACATGATCAGCTACGAGTGTCGCCTCGACTTCCGGCGCGCTTCCGACCGTGCGATTGAAATAGGCGAACAGACAATCGAGCATCTCGCCAGGCTGTTTGATATAGTCGACCAGGCCCGTGCCGACCGCGGAGAGAGGCATTCCGTCATAACGAGCGCTTTCGGGCTGCTGGACCAGGCAGACGCCGCCATGTTCCTTGACCGCGCGCAGCCCGGTGGTGCCGTCAGCCCCTGTACCCGAAAGTATGACGCAGGCGGCGTCAGCCTGCTGGTCAGCGGCGAGCGAGATGAAGAAATCGTCGATCGGACGACGCAAGCCGCGCGGCTGCGCGAAATCGGTCAGTTCCAGCCTGCCCTGCCGGATAGCAAGGCCATGCCCTGGCGGGATGATGTAGACCTTGTCCGCCTCGATGCGCTCGCCCCCTTCGCATTGAAGCACTTCCAGCCTCGTATGGCGGTCCAGCAGTTGCGCCAGCATGCTTTCATGGTTGGGGTCGAGATGCTGAACGATGACGAAGGCCATCCCCGTGGCGCTTTGCGCCGGCGCGAGCATGTCGCGCAACGCCTCCAGTCCGCCGGCGGAAGCGCCTATGCCAACGACCGGAAGGCGGGAGGAAGATGCTTCGCGATCGGTCAAAGCAGGTGACCGCTATCCAGTTGCCCCAGCGTCAACTTCGCCTGCGCGATCGTGGCCGCCGCGTTCGCGATCGTCATCAGCGACCCTTCGATGATGAGGCCGCTGTCGGCCAGCACGGGGCTGAGCCCGACGAGAGTCTGCCCCAGGCTCGTGTCATATTCGGCCAGCAAGCCTGGCTGCGTCCGGCTGATGTCGAATTGCGAGGCGAAGATGTAGAGCAGGGCGCCGGATTGTGCGCGCAGCTTCGTCATGTAGAGCAGATTGACGAAGGGCTGCCCGTCCTTGCGGAAATTCACGATCGACGTGCGTACATTGGGACGCCGATCGTCGGCGAGAAATTCGCGGATCTGGCCCCGCGCCTCCTCATTGCGGCTTTCGCCCTGCAAGAACCGGCAGTTCCGACCGATAATCTCACTTGCGCCGTAGCCCGTCAGTTGGTGGAAGCGCTGGTTGGTAAGTTGGAGCGGATGATCACCCTCGGCCGCCCCCAAGGAGAGAGCCACGGTCGAGCGCTCGAAATAATCCCTGAGTTCGCCCGGAATGGCGTCAACGGTCATGGGCTCTCCAAGGACTAGAGCAGCAGCCGGTCAGCAATGCTGCCGGCAGCGCAGAACCGAGGCGATACTGAGCCAAATTCCGCAACACAAGTCATCCCAAATTGATCTGGATCATCACGGCGCCAACGCGCAAGCGGCCAGTTGGTGCCGCCCCCGTACTGAAGGGCATATGCATTGGCTTTGGGGATGCGTCATGGAGCAAATGGCGTCATCCAATCTCCGTCGCTACGATGCCATGACAGCCCCCTTCCCCGCCTGCTCTGGACGAAGTGTGGCCTCGGCCTGATGCTGAGCCCGAGGCATTCGACGCGCAACTGGGCCATGCCCCTACCCTCTAAGGCTAAGCCTTAAGCCCAAAGGTCGCGAACGAGAGTGAGCAACGCCTTTTCGGCATCCTCGCGCGTGCCGCCGCCTCTGGGAAGAAGCGTCAACGTCATTTGCTTGGGCGTGTGCCTGTCGATCTTGAGGATCGGTTTGCCGTCCGCGTTGTGCAGGATATTTTCCGATCCTGTCCTTTTGGGGGATCCTGTCTTCCTGGGGGCTCCCGTCGCCGCGTTTGCAAGATCGCGGATGATGTCCACAACTGGCAGTCCCCCTGCCCCCTGCTGCCATTGTTGCGCCAGTTCCGCCGCGCGCAACGCCACCCGCTTGCGTTGGTCCTCCGGCTTCAGCAGCGGCTTCAGCATGGTGACATGCTTGATGCGCAGGGCGTGCGGGTCGGGGAATGCGGCCATGAGGTCGTCAGGCAAGCGCGCCAGATCGAGATAGCGGCTGAGCCAGCTTTGCGAGACGTTGAGGCGTTCTGCCATCCGCCCCTGGTGGCCTTCATAATAGCCCTCCAACGCCTTCAGATAATCTCGTGCCCGCTCGAAATCGGTTATGTCTTCCCGCGCACGATTTTCGAGGTCCGCGAGGCGGAATGCCTCTTCGTCGGTCAGCTCGCGGGGCTCCACCAGGAAGCGGAATTCGGGATAATTATGAGCCCGCAGCCATGACACCGACCAGTGACGCCGCGCACCGCATATGATTTCGAAATCATAGTCGGCATCCCCTCTAACGCGGCGCACGATGGCGGGGACTTCCTGGCGTCCCTGTGACTTGAGACTTTCAATCAGGTCCGCGCATCGCTGCTCGTTCAACAGGGCATAGTCGCGATTATGCCCTGCCCACAACCGGCACCGCGCAGGATCGACCAGCTCGTGCGTCCGTTGCACGATGGCGCCCGACGCCAGCTGCGCAATACGGTTCTCACGTCCCGAAAGGATCGATCCCATCTGGCCCCGCGCGCGGGGCGCATCGCCGCCAGGGACAAGTCCGGCGGCAAGCCCTTCAGCGAAACTCTTGTTTTTTCCGCTCATCTGTCAATCCTCATTGCCGCAAACGCCGCGCCCTGGCATCGCTTTTTGCACCGGTGCAAAATCAGGCATGTCCTTCCTGACGCAATCGCGTCGCGTGGCTGGGCCAGGTCATGCGAATGTCGATCTCGACCTCTGAATTCACGCCGTCGAGGTAGGTGAGACAGCGCTCCCGGACCGAGCGGCTCGTGAGGGGGCCTTCCAGTTCATAGACGCTCATCAATCGCGCCGTAGCATTGTCGATTTCGGCAGAATCCTTGAGCGGCGTGCGAACGATGCTGTGGCCGTAAAGCGAGCGCATGAGATTGAGCATCTCCTTCTGCATCGACTTCCCCTCATCCACCTTGGAGGCGACAAAGCGCAGGAAACTAAGCCCGGTGGGAAAGCCCATCTCATGAAGCTGCGCCATCGTCTCCTCCAGCATGCTGAGGAAAGCGGCAGTCGAAGAGAAGTCCATCACGGTCGGAGGGACGGGCACTACCAGCGCGTTTGCGGCACGGAGCACGGACAGCGAAATCGCGCCGAGTGCTGGCGGCGGATCGATGACGATGACGTCGAAACGATCGGCGATGGACTGTATCCCCTCGGCCAGCCGGTTCAGCAGCGTCGACTGCCCCCGCGCCATGCGCCCCGCCAACTCATATTCCGATTGGAAAAGCCGCAAATTGGCGGGGATCAGCTCAAGCTGGTCGAAATGCGTTTTGCGCAGGGCATAGTCGAGCGAACTGATGTCGTCATGGCGAAGAAAGGGGTAGAGGGTGTCATCCTCCGTCAGATCGAGGTCCGGCACATAGCCGAACAGCGTCGTCGCCGATCCCTGGCTGTCGCAGTCGATCAGGGCGACGCGATAGCCCTGAATCGCCAGATATTGAGCCAGATGCACAGAGACGGTGGACTTGCCCACGCCCCCCTTGAAATTCTGGACCGCGATCACGGCGCAGGGGTCGTCCGGTGCGCGCCAAGGGCGGGTGCCGAACAGGCCGCGCATGTCGTTGAGCTGCGCAAGCGTATAGCCCACGCGCCGCCCGTTTTCGGTGCGTGGAGGTTCTGGCAAGCGGCCATCCCGCTCCGCTTCACGGATGGCCTGCGTCGTCCTTCCAATCAGCTCGGCGGCTTTGCCGATAGGAAAAGTCGGCTCGCGCCGATCATTGGCGCGCGCGGCCTGGGCGTTGTCCCGGAGCCGTTCCAGTACAGTATTGGAACGCGCAGCGAGATCGGACACCGCAGCGAAGCTTGCGTCGATCTGGTCGGCAGGCACGCTTGCCATTTACATCCCCATTTTTGAAGCTGGACGCCTTATGGCTCAGCTTGCAATTTTTTGTCAACGGCAGCGAGATTTTCACAAGCTGCAGCCTGACATGCCTGGGTGCAAAATCTGGGGCATAAGCCACTCCATTCGAGCGACCTCGCGCTTAGATAAGGACGGGTAGATAAGGACGGGAGCGCGGACTTCGTCGACGGTCCATCGAGCGAACCTGACCAGCTGGGGGCGTTGGGTGAGAACGCGCTTTGCTCACTCCGACAACTATCACACCTGACTGATTGGGGGAGGGCGGAGTGGTTAAGATCGTCATTTTGCACCGGTGCAAAATAGTGTCAGGGCCGGCCGCGCCGCGAAGCGTAGCTCTCGCAAAATCCGGTCCATGACTGCTTGAGCTTGTTGCCGGAAAGGTTCGACAGTCTCGCGCCCATATGCTCGCGATATGCAGCGGCAATGAGGTCGATGTCCCATCCACCGCCATGGGTGCGCGCGATATCCCGGAACACAGGGGTGGCAGCGTAGTGGATACTTCCGAGCGGGAATGTGACCACTGCCTCTGCTTCACCGTCCTGGGGGCGCGATCGGGCGGGGATGGGGCGTACGC
>JACESO010000135.1 GCA_013911745.1 Sphingobium sp.
ATATGCAGCAGCGCGGCACCGCGCTCGATCCGTTCCGCGCGCTCTATCTGGCGACGGCAGGCAGCGCCGCGCTGCTGCATATCGGCGACCGGGTCGGCAGCCTCCTGCCCGGTCAGGAGGCGGATTTCGTGGTGCTGGACAGTGGCGCGACACCCCTGCTCGCGCGGCGGACGGCCGGCGCATCGCTAGCCGATCGGTTATTCGCGCTGCAGATATTGGGCGACGATCGCGCCGTTGCGCGGACCTACGTCATGGGCGAATGCGCGTGGGACAGGACTAGCGGAGGCACCCCATGACAGACATCGACGCTTTCATCGCCGGCCTGCCCAAGGCGGAGCTGCACCTGCATATCGAAGGGAGCCTGGAACCCGAGCTGATGTTCGCGCTCGCGAAGCGGAACGGCATCGCCATCCCCTACGCCTCGGTTGAGGACGTCCGTACGGCTTATGCCTTCTCCAACCTTCAGGGTTTCCTCGACATCTATTATGCCGGAGCGGATGTGCTGCGGACGCGGGAGGATTTCCACGATCTCGCGACCGCCTATTTCGACCGGGCAGCGGCAGACGGCGTGCTCCACGCCGAAATCATGTTCGACCCGCAGACCCACACAGCCCGTGGCATCGCCTTCGAGACGGTAATCGAGGGGCTGCTGTCCGCCTGCGCGCAAGCGGAAACGGAACATGGCCTCACCAGTCGCCTCATCCTTTGCTTCCTGCGCCATCTGAGCGAAGCCGAAGCGCTCGAGACGCTGGCGCAGGCGGAACCCTGGCTGGACCGGATCGCCGCGGTGGGTCTGGACTCGTCCGAAGTCGGTCATCCGCCGGAGAAATTCGCCCGCGTCTTCGCCACAGCGCGGGACAAGGGGCTGAAACTGGTCGCCCATGCCGGCGAGGAAGGACCGCCCGCTTATGTGTATGAAGCGCTAGATATTTTGCAGGTCGATCGCATCGACCATGGAAACCGATCGCTGGAGGACATGACTCTCACGGACCGGCTGGCGCGAGAGGACATGCCCCTGACCGTCTGCCCGCTCTCCAACCTGAAGCTCTGCGTGATCGACCAAATGGAGGATCATCCGATCGACCGGATGCTGGACCTCGGCCTCCATGCCACGATCAATTCGGACGATCCCGCCTATTTCGGCGGCTATGTCGCGGACAATTACCGGGCCGTCGCGACGGCGCGGGGATTGACGCGGGTGCAGCTTGTCACCCTGGCGCGCAACAGTTTCACCGGCTCCTTCCTGCCGCCCGAGGCAGTCGCTGCGCATCTCGAACGGATCGACGCCTATGTGGCGGCGCAACCATGAGGCTGCTGGCGATCATTCTCTCTGTCCTGATGTCGGTCACCGCCGTGCAGGCGCAGGACGGCCCGCGCAAGGTCATCATCGATGACGAAGGCTTTGCGCTGATGCACCTGATGCTGCTCCAGGCGCCCGATGTGGACGTGCTGGGCATCACCACCGTGTCGGGCAATGTCTGGGCCAACCGCGCCACCGCGATGGTGCTGCGGGGGCTCGAGATTGCCGGCCGCACCGACGTGCCGGTCGCCCAGGGCGCGACCTATCCGCTGCTCAACAGCGAAAAGCAGACCGATCGCTGGGAAGCACTATACGGCAAGCTCACCTGGAAGGGCGCGTGGATGAAGCAATGGGTCGAGCCGACCCAGCAGAGTACGCCGCCCTATTTCGGTCCCGACGACCCGGTGCATCTGCCTGAAGGCGACCCCACCACCAAGCCCGCTGACGAGATCGCCGCCAATTTCCTCATTCGCATGGTCCGCCTCTATCCGGGTGAGGTGACGATCGTCGCCTGCGGGCCACTTACCAACCTCGCGCTGGCGCAACGGCTGGACCCCGCCTTTGCCGGGCTGGCGAAGGAGCTGGTCTATATGGGCGGCAGCCTCAATCCCCGGCAGACGCTCGACACCGTGTCCGCAGCGCAGTTCGCTCGCGAGTTCGTCAATACGCCCCGCCGCGAATTCAACATCCGCTTCGATCCCGAAGCGGCCAGCATCGTATCGCGCAGCCCGTGGCGGAAGATCACCATCGTCCCGGTCGATCCCTCGACCGACACACAGCGCACCAAAGCGCTGATCGATCGCATGGCGAAGGCAGCGCCTGCCCGGCTTGCCACTTATATCAGCGCGATGGAGCCGGGCTTTCCTCTATGGGACGAGATTGCCGCCGGCGTGTGGCTCGACCCCCGCATGATCACCCGGCGCGAAACGCTTTACATCGACTATAATACGCAGTTCGGACCCGGCTATGGCGACATGCTGTCCTGGCGCCGCGACTATCGACCCGACCTTGGCGAGCAGCCGGCCGAGGTCGTCAGGGCGATCGATCCCAAGCGGCTGGAGGCATTGATGGTGCGGCTGATGGGCGAACGGCCCGGAACCAACTGACTCGCGTCAGACGTCGTCCGCGCCCAGCCAATGCTCTGTCTTGGGCGGCAGATAGTGCGCCATCCGGTCAAGCAATACGCCCGGATCGTCGTCCACCAACAGCATCGCGCGATGGCGCGGCTGGAGGAAGCCTTCCTCCACCACCTGATCGATGAACCGCGCCATCGGCGTATAGAAGCCGTTGACGTTGAGCAGGCCGCAGGGCTTTTCATGATAGCCAAGCTGTGACCAGCACCAGGCCTCGAATATCTCCTCCAGCGTGCCGATACCGCCGGGCAGGCAGAGGAAACCGTCGGCGAACTTCGCCATCATCGCCTTGCGCTCGTGCATCGTCTTGACGACGTGCAGTTCGGTTATGCCCTGATGGTCATGCTCGCGCGCGCGCAACGCTTCGGGAATGACGCCGATCACCTCGCCCCCGGCGGCGCAGACCGCATCGGCGACGATCCCCATCAGCCCGACCGTCCCACCGCCATAGACGAGGCCGATCCCGCGTTCGGCGAGCAGCGCTCCGACCCGTTCGGCCGCTTGGGCATAGACGGGCGAGCGGCCGGGCGAAGAGCCGAGATAGACGCAGATCCGCATCAGGCGAGACGCTCCGGCACCGACAGCGCTTCCTCGATGATCGTGTTGCGCGTGCCGACCGCCTCCCAGGGAAAAACGAACCAGCGCTTGTCGTCCTCCCGGTCGATCATCTGCGCCCAATAATCGACGGTCGCGCGCGACCGGCTGTTGTTGATAAGGACGGCGAAGCGCAGGTTCGCGCCTTCACAATCATTGTCCTGCAACAGCCGTCGGACATAGGCGATGGTGCCGCCGCTGTCGTTGATGTCGTCGATGAAGAGCAGCTTCACGCCGGCCGCGCTCTTGGCGGCGACCTTCGCCAGCAGTTCGTCGGCAAAGCCGGGCACCTTGGAGCTGTGATCGATCGACAGCATCGGCAGGTCGGCATGATGCGAGATATAGACCGCCGGGACGAGGCCACCGCGCCCGATGCCAATTACGAAATCGGGCTTCCAGTCACTCTCGCCGATCTGTCGCGCGACGCTTCTGACATCAGCCAGAAACGCCGCGTCGGTGATGTAGTGAAGTTCAGGGGCTGCCTCTATGCTCATGACGCGAATCCGTTAACTCTGGAAATTCGCCGCTATCGGGTCGGCAAGCTTTGGGCAATCGCCGCACGACAAAAGTTTAAAGCGATTTCTAATCAGATGAAATCATCTGATGACTCGGAAATCGCGCAAATCAAAAACTAAAGCTCCCCCGGCCCCTCGATCGACAACGGATAGCTGAGTTGGCTGAAGCCGTTCTCAATCTCCTGGAGCATCATCGCCGCGGCATAGGAGGGCGTTCGAGCCGACGCCGTGCACAGGCCCAGCGTCATCGGGCGCAAGATCGGGTCGGAAATGCGGGTGAAGGACAAGAGGCCGCGCCGTACCTCAGTAATGACGTCCAGTGACGTCAATATGCCAACGCCGACGCCTTGCAAAACGATCGAAGTGATCATCTGGATATTGTCGGACGACACGGCCCTTTCCATGACCACGCCCGTCGTACCTTCCAGCACCGAAATCTGCTCATAGACGGCGAGCGGCTGGGCCGGTACAATCAGCTTCGACCCGCTACAGGCCGAAAAGCGCGCCTCGCGTTTCGCGCCGAAGGGATGGCCGCTCGGAGTCACGAACCCCAGCACCACATCGACGAAGGCCCGCACCGCCAGATCGCGATAGCTCTGCGGATCGAAGAAAATGCCGAAATCCACCTCGCCCCGCGCCGTCGCTTGCCGCGCAAGGTCGTTTTCCAGCACTCTGACGCCAATGCTGATGCCGGGATATTTGCCCTGGATCGACTGGATGACGGAGGGGATATAGCCCTTCGCCAGGGCGTCGATGACGGCGATTTCCACATGGCCCCGTTTCAGGCCTCGCAGATCCTCTATCTGAGCGACGACATCAGCTAGATTCTTCTGCCATTTGCCGCCAGCTGCCATCATGATCTCGCCTGCCGCGGTCAGGCGAAGGCCGCTCGGCAGGCGCTCGAAGAGCGGCATTCCAAGCGTTGCTTCCACATTCAATATCTGGCGGTCGATCGCGGAGGCCGAGACGTTCAATTCGTCCGCCGCGCGCCGAATCGAACCCAGCCGTCCAACGGCTAGAAAATAGCGGAGAAAGCGGGAAAGAGCGGGCACACCCAACCTATTTTTTGCAACGCAGCGTCGAGTTCATGGCATTTGCTTGCATCGCGTCAAGCCCCTAACTCCTGTTGCGGCATGTTATGCGCAAAGCGGAACTGCGCTGAGATCAGTGCGGCGCAGAGCATTGCCCGTAAAATTTCCCGCAGCATCCAACCATGCGCGGCGACATTCGGCCAAGACGACGGAGAGGAGATCAGGGGAAAAGAGCCGCGGGGCATTGTCACTGGGCAGCGCTCGACGGTCAAAGGGGGGTACGACCATAATGACTATGCATTTGAAGACGCTCGAACAGAATCCTGCATCGCAAAAATCCGTACGGCTTGCTCCATACCCCCTCATTACAGCTGCTCTTCTTGCCTGCACGGCCTTGACGGCGCCGGCATTTGCACAGACCCCCGCCCCTGCCGAAGAACCGACCGATGAGATCATCGTCACCGGCGCACTTGACGCGCTGCCGATTAAGAATGTCGGCTCCATCTTCGGCTTCGACAAGACGATCGTGGAAACGCCGCGCTCCGCCTCCACCATCTCGAAGGAACAGATCGAGCGTTTCGGCATCACCGACATCTACGACCTCGTCGCACAGGCGCCGGGCACCTTCACGAACAGCTTTTTCGGCGTCGGCGGCGCGCTCGACATTCGCGGTACGCCGGGCGAAGTCTATTTCCGGGGCATGCGCCGCCTGGACAATCCGGGCAACTATCCGACCCCGATCGCAGCGTCCGATCGCATCGACATCGTGCGCGGCCCGGCCTCTCCCATCTACGGCCCGTCCAAGACGGGCGGCTATATGAACTTCGTGCCCAAGTCCGCGCGCGTCGCCGATGGCAAACTGCGCGACAAGGCATCGGGCGAAATCAGCTACACGCGCGGCAGCTGGGACATGAACATCGCCAAGGGCGAAATTTCCGGGCCGCTCAAGATCGGCGAACAGGAGTTCGGGTACAGCCTGTTCGGCCAATATGAGGACGACGGCAGCTACTATCGCAACATGGGGACCAAGCAATATATATTGCAGGCGTCCTTCGACACCGACCTATCCGACCATGTGCGGATCGAATGGGGCGGCCAGTATCAGAATTACAAGGGCCAGCAGAATGGCGGCTGGAACCGCCTTACCCAGGATCTGGTCGATAACGGCACCTATCTGACCGGCCAGGCGCAGCCCGTGGACACCAATGGCGACGGCCAGATGTCGCAGGGCGAGATCAACGCCGTCATTCCCGGCGGCTTCTCGATCTTCGGCAACTTCGGCTGCCCCAACAGCACGTTCAGCCCGTTCGCGACCGGATTTACCGACGCATGCTTCGGGCCGGGCGGCTTCAATGCGCTCAACCTCGTCAACACCGGGACGGCGAAGCTCAGCCGCCGCGACACGCTGACGGGCAAGGACGACAAGCTGAACAACAGGGGCACCGCGCTCTATTTCGACGCGATCTACACATCCGACAGCGGTTTCGAACTCAAGAACCAGTGGTTCTACGACAGCTATGAGAACCTCAATGAAAATGCCTATGGCTTTTCCCAGTTCCATGACAGCTGGGTGATCGAGGACAAGATCGTCGCGTCCAAGACCTTCGAGAACAAGGCGGGTAAATTCTCGTTCCAGCTCTCGCCGTCGGTGCGCTATACCAAGTTCGCCCATGGCGACGACTTCAACTATGAATATTTCCACCGCGTTGATTTGACCGTGGGCTACAACGCCCTGTCCGATCGCCTGCTGTCGACCGAATGCGACTGCGATTACACGAGCTACGTCGTCGGCCATTATTCGGACCTCGCCTTTGCCGGTCTGGCCGATCTCGATTTCGCCTTCGGCCTCGATCTGACGCTGGGCGCTCGCTACGACCATTTCGACGTCAAGGCCACCAACCTGACGTCGAAGATGGAAGCCGCCGCTATCCCGGCGATCAACAATGGCAGCGGCAGCAAGGGCGCGTGGTCCTATTCCGGCAGCGCCTCCTACAAGCT
>JACESO010000136.1 GCA_013911745.1 Sphingobium sp.
GACTTAGCCCCTCCCTTGAAAGGGAGGGGCTAAGTCTCCCAGCCGCCCCCCCGCTGTCCACTGTCCTCACCCATGGAAGTAGTCATAGACCTGTTGCGCCACCGCCTTCGACACGCCGGGGGCGCGTTGGAGGTCTTCGAGGGCGGCGTCGCGGACGGCGCGGGCGGTGCCGAAGTGCATCAGCAGCGCCTTCTTGCGGGCAGGGCCGATGCCGGGGACTTCGTCCAGCGAACTGACGGTGATCGCCTTGCTGCGCTTCGCCCGGTGCGCGCCGATGGCGAAGCGGTGGGCCTCGTCGCGCAGGCGCTGGAGGTAGAAGAGGACGGGGTGGTTCAGGGGGAAGGTGACTTCTCGCCCGTCCATCAGGTGGAAGACCTCGCGTCCCTCGCGGCCGTGATGCGGCCCCTTGGCGACGCCGATCATCGTCACGTCCTCGATCCCCATTTCCTCCAGCATCGTGCGGGCGGCCGATAGCTGCCCCTTGCCGCCGTCGATGAGGACGAGGTCGGGCCATTCGCCGCTTTCGCGATCCGGGTCTTCCTTCTGTGCCCGGCCGAAGCGCCGTTCGAACATCTCGCGCATCATCGCGAAGTCGTCGTTCGACGTTTCCGGGTTCTTCATGTTGAACTTGCGATAGGCGTTCTTGCGGAAGCCTTCCGGCCCGGCGACGACCATCGCGCCCAGAGCGTGCGCGCCCTGGATATGGCTGTTGTCGTAGATTTCGATGCGGTCGGGCACGCCCTCCAGCCCGAAAGTCTCGACCATCTCGTCCATGATCCGGCCCTGGCTGGTCGTTTCCGCCAGCCGCCGGTCGAGCGCCTCCACCGCGTTGCGCTGCGCCTGTTTGATGAGGCGGGTGCGGTCGCCGCGCTGGGGGACTTCGATGCGGACACGGCTGCCGACGCGCTCGGTCAGCGCCTCGGCCATCAGCGCGCATTCGGCGGGCTCACGGTCGGTGAGGATCAGCTTGGGCGGCGGCACTTCCTCGTAGAATTGGGCCATGAAGCTCTCCAGCACCTCCTCCGTAGCCACATCGGCGGTGTGGACGGGGAAGAAGCTGCGATGCCCCCAATTCTGCCCGCCGCGGATGAAGAAGGCCTGGATGCACATCGCGCCGCCCTTTTCCGCCAGCGCGAAGATGTCAGCGTCGCCAAGCCCCTCGGCATTGATCGCCTGGCTACCCTGGATGAAGGTGAGCGCCTTGAGGCGGTCACGGATCACGGCGGCCTGCTCGAAGTCCATGGCGTCGGACGCCGACTGCATCGCCGTGCCCAGCTTCTTCTGCACGGCGGTCGACTTGCCGCCCAGGAAATCCTGCGCGTCGCGGACGAGTTCGGCATAGCCGGCTTCATCGATGCGGCCGACGCAGGGGGCGGAGCAACGCTTGATCTGGAACAGCAGGCACGGACGCGAGCGGTTGGCGAAGAAACTGTCGGTGCAGGAGCGCAGCAGGAACAGCTTTTGCAGCGCGTTGATCGTGCGCGTCACGGAACCCGCGCTGGCGAAGGGGCCGTAATAGCGCCCCTTCACCTTGCGCGCGCCGCGATGCTTCTGGACGCGGGGGAAGTCGTGATCCTCGCGCAGGAGGATGAAGGGGAAGCTCTTGTCGTCGCGAAGCAGCACATTGTAGGGCGGGCGGTAGCGCTTGATCAGCTGCGCCTCCAGCAGCAGTGCCTCGGCCTCGCTGTTGGTCGTGACGATGGTCATGCTGCGTGTCTGGGCGACCATGCGCTGGAGCCGCTTGGGGAGGCGGTCGACCTGGGTGTAATTGGCGACGCGGTTTTTCAGCGCCCGCGCCTTCCCCACATAGAGCACGTCGCCGCGCGCGTCCTGCATCCTGTAGACGCCGGGACGGATCGGCAGGGTCTTGAGCACGGTGCGGATCGCCGCCACGCCAGCGTCGATGTCCGGCTGGCTGCCGGTGACGGTGTAGGTCGCCTTGTCTTCGTTGAAGCGGTCGGGGGATTGCGGGCCGGACATGGGCGGAGAGATAGCGCGGCCAGCCTGTTTGGCAATGGCGAGGCTGGAACCGTTCAGTCGGTCGCCGGCTCGGCCAGCAGGTTCATGAGGCGGGTGACGAGGGCGGTGAAGCGGCCTTCGTCCAGTCGTGCGGCGGGATTGTTCCAGCTGGCGCTGACAGCATACCAGCGGCCGTCCAGTCCCTGTGTCAGCAGGTTCATCGCCATCACGCCCGGCTCGCTGCCGCCCTTATAGCCCAGATAGCGCCAGCGCTTCGCATCGGCGGGCGGGATGCCGGGATTGACCGCCATGATCGGCAGGGCGTCGCCGCCATGGCGGCGCAGCCAGTCCAGCAGCCCGATCATGTCGCGCGGGGAGGCGAACCATTCGGCCCCCTCAATGGCGGTCGGAACCTCCGCCACGCTGCCGACATCCACCTGATCGGTGGTCAGGCGGGCGGCCGCTTCTTTCAGCAGCGTGCGCCGCTGGTCGAGCGATCCCGCGACGTAGCGGGCGAGCAGGTCACGATTGGCCGGCATCTTGAGCGCGAAGGCTTCGGCGGTGGTCAGCACCGGCAGCGCGCGTGCCAGATCGGCATGGCCGGTGGCGGGCAGCATGGCGTCCACCTTCTCGCGGTCGAGCGCCAGCAGCAGCGTGTCGGCGGCGCAGTTGTCGCTTTCGGCAACCATCGCGGTCGCCAGGCTATGTAGCGTCATCGGTGCCTGGTCGGGCCATCCCGCAAGCCGGCCGGAAAAGCTCTTGGGACCGAGCGGCAGGACATCGCTCCAGCGCCTTTCGCCTGCCGCCGTGGCGCGGCTTGCTTCGGCAAGGATCAGTAGCTTGAAGCTGGACGCGATCGCCATCTGCGCGTCCGCGCGATAGGTGTGGATCGAGTGCGGTCCGCTGTCGTCCAGCCTCGCCACGGCGAAGGCCGTCGCGCCGGGCAGGGCCTCGATCTCGGCCGCAACCTTGTCCAGCGTGTCGTTCGCCGCTTTCACGCCCACCACATGCAGGCCGACGACCGGGTTGGGTGCTTCCGGCGCGACGACCAGCGAGAAGCCGACAGTGGCGCGCTCGTAGCGGATTTCCACCTGTCCTGCCGTAGGGCTGGATCGGGTGACGGCACCTACGGCGAGCGGCTTGCCATGCGCGGCGCGCAATTCGGCCGCGACCGCGCGCCATCGGTCGAGCGGCACCGCGTCCAGGAACAGGCTGGAGAAGAAGGCGTGTTCCCCGCCCGGCGCGGACAGGATGCCCAGCAACTGTTCGGCGCGCATCCGATAGGCGGGGTCGGACCCGGCGCGCGAGGGGGAGGGGATGAGCGACATGGCCAGCAGGATCAGGGCCGCCGCCAATTGCCTCACGCGTCGATCGCTTCCTCGTCCACCGCCGCCGCATTTTCCTGAATGAAGGCGAAGCGGTGCGCCGGGTTGGTGCCCATCAGCCGGTCGACCAGTTCGCGCACCTGCTGCCGGTCCTCGATATCGTCGGGCAGGGTGATGCGGATCAGGCTGCGGGTCTTGGGGTCCATGGTGGTTTCGCGCAGCTGCATCGGGTTCATTTCGCCCAGCCCCTTGAAGCGGCTGACGTCGACCTTCTTGCCCTTGAACTCGGTGCGCATCAGCTCCTCGCGATGCGCGTCGTCCTTGGCGTAGAGGCTCTTGCCGCCCGCAACGAGGCGGTAGAGCGGCGGCTGCGCGAGATAGAGATGCCCGCGCCGCACCAGTTCCGGCATTTCCTGGAAGAAGAAGGTCATGAGCAGCGTGGCGATATGTGCGCCGTCCACGTCCGCGTCGGTCATGATGACGATGCGTTCGTAGCGCAGGTTGTCCGGGTTGCAGTCCTTGCGCGTGCCGCAGCCGAGCGCGAGGATCATGTCCGCGATTTCCTGGTTCGCCAGGATCTTGGCGGTGTTCGCGCTGGCGACGTTCAAAATCTTGCCGCGCAGGGGCAGGATCGCCTGCGTCTTGCGATCGCGCGCCTGCTTGGCGGAACCGCCGGCGCTGTCGCCTTCGACCAGAAAGATTTCCGCGCCTTCCGGGTCGTCGTTGGAACAGTCGGTGAGCTTGCCGGGCAGGCGCAGCTTGCGGCTGTTGGTCGCGGTCTTGCGCTTGACCTCCTTCTCCTGCTTGCGGCGGAGACGCTCGTCCATGCGGTCGATCACATAGGCGAGCAGCGCCTTGCCCCGGTCCATATGGTCGGTGAGGAAATGGTCGAAATGATCGCGCACGGCGTTTTCCACGAGGCGCGCGGCGTCGGGGCTGGTCAGGCGATCCTTGGTCTGGCTCTGGAACTGGGGATCGCGGATGAAGACGGACAGCATGATTTCCGATGACGTCATGATGTCGTCGGCGGTGATGTCCTTCCCCTTCTTCTGCCCGACCAATTCGGCAAAAGCGCGGATGCCCTTCACCAGCGCGGCGCGCAGCCCCGCTTCATGCGTGCCGCCATCGGGCGTGGGGATGGTGTTGCAATACCAGCTATAGCTGCCGTCCGACCAGAGCGGCCAGGCGACCGCCCACTCGACGCGTCCGGCGGTGCCGGGAAAATCCTGATTGCCGGAAAAGAAGACGCTGGTGGCGCATTCCCGGTTGCCGACCTGTTCCTTCAGATGATCGGCAAGGCCGCCGGGAAACTGGAAGACGGCTTCGGCGGGCGTATCGTCCGTGATGAGTTCGGGCGCGCATTTCCAGCGGATTTCGACGCCCGCGAACAGGTAGGCCTTGGACCGGGCGAGGCGATAGAGGCGGGCGGGCTTGAACTTCTGCTCGCCGAAAATCTCCGTATCGGGAATGAAGCTGACCAGCGTGCCGCGCCGGTTGGGGGCAGCGCCGACCTTCAGCAGGTCGGTCTGCGGCAGGCCGCGCGAAAAGCTCTGGCGGAACAGTTCCTTGTTGCGCGCGACCTCCACCACCGTCTCGGTGGACAGCGCGTTGACCACGCTCGCGCCCACGCCGTGCAGGCCGCCCGAGGTAGCATAGGCCTTGCCCTCGAACTTGCCGCCGGAATGGAGCGTGGTCATGATGACTTCCAGCGCCGACTTGCCGGGGAATTTGGGATGCTCGTCGATCGGCATGCCCCGGCCATTGTCGACGATCGTCAGCCTGTTGCCTGCCTCCAGCGTCACCTCGATGCGCGTGGCGTGGCCGGCGACCGCCTCATCCATGCTGTTGTCCAGCACTTCGCTCGCCAGATGGTGCAGCGCGCGCTCATCGGTGCCGCCGATATACATGCCAGGGCGGCGGCGGACCGGCTCAAGTCCTTCCAGCACCTCGATGGTGGAGGCGTCATATTGCGGCGTGGGCGATGCGTTGGCGGCGAACAGATCTTCGGACATGCCGGAAAGCTATAAGGCGCGCGGGTCTGCGTGCAAGCGTTCCGAAATCGCGACGACAGCAATGATATGTCACAAAGGGCAATGAAACAAATGCCGTAGCCGAAACGTTAGCGGGGCGACCGTGGAGGATAGACATCCCCATCAGGCGAGGAGACGTGTTTAATGAAGACCTTAGCAATCGCCCCGATCGGCGCCACCCTGGCCCTTATGCTGGCTGCCCCCGCCGTCGCGCAGGACAGCGGCCCCGTCGATTGGACCGGCCCCTATGCGGGCGTTTCCTTCGGCAAGACCTGGCAGAAGAATGACGGCGACGAACATCTCCGCTTCGACACGAACCGGGACGGCAACTATAATGACGTGATCCGCACCGCGTCCGGCGCGAACGCCTTCTCGCCCGGCACCTGCGGCGGCGCAGCGCGCGGGCCGACGCCCGCCAGCGGCTGCAACTCGGACAAGAACGCCATCAGCTGGATGGGCCATATCGGCTATGATCGCCAGTTCGGCAGCATCGTTGCCGGCGTCGTGGCGGAAGGCGGTCAGGCGTTCATCGACGACAAGGTGAGCGAATTTTCGACCACCCCGGCCTTCTACACCATGCGCCGCAAGATCGACTGGAACGCCAATCTTCGCGCGCGCCTCGGCTATACCACGCCGGGCGGCATCATGCCCTACATCACCGGCGGCCTGGCCTATGCGCAGGTGCAGAATTATTTCCGCACCAGCAACACCGCCAACAGCTTCACGCCGGTGGACGCGGAAGAGGATGCCTGGGGCTGGACCATGGGCGGCGGCGTCGAAGCGAAGGTCGCGCCCAACTTCTCGATCGGCGCGCGCTATCTGTGGACCCGTTACAATGTCGGCGATTATCGCGTCGATGTGGGCCAGGGCACCGCGCCCGCGACCAATCCGTTCGTGCTGACGGGTGGCGCCAGCATCAATCGCGGCGACAAGTTCGATACGCAGAGCCTGATGGTCACCACCAGCTTCCGCTTCTGATCGCCGGAAGCCTGGACCAAAGAAAGAGGCCGGTCCCGATGGGGGCCGGCCTCTTTCTTTTTGGCTTGATC
>JACESO010000137.1 GCA_013911745.1 Sphingobium sp.
CCCCTATCCGGCCAGTACAGGAGAGGCGTCGCGAGCGCTTCGGGGACGCGTCGGCGAGGCGTCCGGGACGCTTCGCGAGAGCGTCGCGGGAGATTCGACGCTTTTGCGTGGCACAACGGTGTGAACTTCGCAGGAGCGGCCGCGCCGCCTCCCTATTCGACCGTCACCGACTTCGCCAGGTTCCTCGGCTGGTCCACGTCCGTGCCCTTCAGCACCGCGACATGGTATGCCAGCAACTGCACCGGCACGGCATAGACCATCGGCGCGATCAGCGGGTGGACCTTGGGCATGGTGATGGTGGCAAGGCACCCTTCGCCCGCAGCCTGCACCCCGTCATAGTCGGAGATCAGCACCACCTCGCCGCCGCGCGCCTGCACTTCCTGCATGTTGCTGACGGTCTTTTCGAACAGCGGCCCGCTCGGCGCGATGACGATCACCGGCACCAGTTCGTCGATGAGGGCAATGGGGCCATGCTTCATCTCGCCCGCGGCATAGCCTTCGGCGTGGATGTAACTGATTTCCTTGAGCTTGAGCGCCCCTTCCAGAGCCAGCGGATAGTCCGTCCCGCGCCCCAGGTAGAGCACGTCGCGCGCCGGCACGATATGATGCGCCATCGCCTCGATCGCCTCGTCATAGGCGAGCGCGCCGTTGATCGCGGCGGGCGCTTCAGCGAGGTGGCGGACCAGCTCCTTCTCCGCCTTCGCGTCCAGCCGCCCCTTGGCCCGGGCGAGGTTCGCGGCAAAGGCGGCCAGAACGGCCAACTGGCAGGTGAACGCCTTGGTCGATGCGACGCCGATCTCCGGCCCGGCATTGGTGGGCAGCAGCAGGTCCGCCTCCCGCGCCATGGTGCTGGTCGGCACGTTGACGACGGCGGCGATCTTCTGTCCCTCCTCGCGGGCATGGCGCAGCGCGGCGAGCGTGTCGGCGGTCTCGCCCGACTGGCTGATGACGATCATCAGCCCGCCATCTTCCATCACCGGCGCGCGGTAGCGGAACTCGCTCGCCACATCGATATCGACGGGCACGCGGGCGAACTGTTCGAACCAATATTTGGCGACCATCCCGGCATAATAGCTGGTGCCGCAGGCGACGATGGTGACGCGACGGATCGCCGACAGGTCGAAATCCGGGATCGGCAGCGACACGCGATCATCCATCCGCTGCAGATAGGCTTTGAGCGTCTGGGCGACGACCACAGGCTGCTCGTAGATTTCCTTCTGCATGAAATGGCGATGATTGCCCTTGTCGATCATCGCGCCGGAAACGCCGCTGATCGTCACCGGCCGCTCGACGGGGTTGTTGTCCTTGTCGAAAATCTCCGCGCCATGTGCGGTGATGACGACCCAGTCGCCCTCTTCCAGATAGGCGATGCGCTGGGTCAGCGGCGCGAGCGCCAGCGCGTCCGACCCCAGGAACGTCTCGCCGTCGCCATAGCCCACCACCAGCGGCGACCCCAACCGCGCACCGATCAACAGGTCGGGATGGCTGCGGAAGGCGATCGCAAGCGCGAAGGCGCCATGCAGGCGCGGCAGCACGTCGCGCACCGCCTCGATGGGCGACGCGCCCTGCTCCACCTTCTCGCTGACCAAATGGGCGACGACTTCGGTGTCGGTCTGGCTGTCGAAGGTGCGGCCGCGCGCGATCAGTTCCTCGCGCAGCGGCTTGAAATTCTCGATGATGCCATTGTGGACCAGCGCCACTTCGCCGGTCGAATGCGGGTGCGCGTTGCTGGTGGTCGGCGCGCCATGGGTGGCCCAGCGGGTATGGGCGATGCCGGTCGTGCCGGGCAGCGGCGCGTCGCTTAGTTCGCGGACCAGATTGCCCAGCTTCCCTTCGGCACGGCGGCGGTCGATCGTGCCGTCATGCACAGTGGCGACGCCCGCGCTGTCATAGCCGCGATATTCGAGCCGCTTGAGCCCGTCCACCAGCCGTCCCGCAACGTCGTCCTTGCCGATGATACCGATGATGCCGCACATGCCGGAATGCCCCGTGGAAGCCAGTGGATAGGGATGCGCCCATATAGGGCGGCTTTATCGCCATGCCATTAACGGCCCGTGCGCAACAACGCCATGGCGGGCGCATGAAAAGAATTTCATGCAGGCCGCACGGTGACGATCCAGATATCGGGCGGCGCGAACATGCGGATGGGCAGCCCGCTGGTGCCGACGCCGCCCGACACGATCAGGGTCTTGTCGCCCTCGCGAAAGAGGCCGCAGGCATAGCGCGTTCCATATTTCGACGGCACATAGGTGACGCCCAGGATAGGAAAGGCGACCTGGCCGCAATGGGTGTGCCCCACCATCGTCAGCAGCGGCTGGTCGGGCAGGGGCGGAAAGATATCCGGGCCATGCGCCAGCACCACCGGCGCGCCGCCCAGCGTCTTCATGGCGGCCAGCGTCCCGCCGATGTCGGGATGACGGGTATAGGGGTCTTTCAGCCCGCCTACCGCGATGGGTCCGCGCCTGACCGCACCATTCTGAAGCAGGGTGATGCCGAGCGACGCGAATTTCTCGGTCCATACGCTGTCGCTGAAGGGCCAGCGATTTTTGCGGCTCTTGCTGTCATGGTTGCCCAGCACGGCGACCACGCCCAGAGGCGCGCGCAACCCGGCAAAGGGTTCGATGCTGGCGGACGCATCATAGGTCGCCGCACCCTTGTCGTCACCGATATAGTCGCCGCCCAGCAGGATCAGGTCGGGCCTCAGCGCATTGATCTGCGCCACGATGCGCCCCATCCGTTCCGGGCTGTTGTCGGGACCGGACATGTGCGTGTCGGTCATCAGCGCGATCCGTACCGGACGGCGCGGCGCGTCTGCGGGAAAGGGCAGCGCTATCTCCGCCTGCCGCACCACTGGCATCGCCCGCGCATTGGCGAACAGCCACCCGACGAAGACAATGACGGCCAGCAGCAGGCACAGCAAGGCCGTCAGCCATGGGCGTCGACGGACGAAGCTCATCCCTTGGCGGCGGCCTTCTTTGCCTTCATCCGCTCGCGGAAACGCACCGCCCAGCCCGGCTTCTCCACTTGCTCCGGCCGCACCAGGCACAGCGCGTCCGCTTCGACCGGGCGGGTCACCACGCTGCCCGCCGCCACGATGGCGCCCGCGCCGATGCTGGTGGGCGCGACCAGCGCGCTGTTCGACCCGATGAACGCTCCAGCCCCGATTTCGGTGCGATATTTGAGGAACCCGTCATAGTTGCAGGTGATCGTGCCCGCGCCGATGTTCGCGCCCGCGCCGACATGCGCGTCGCCGATATAGGACAGGTGATTGGCCTTCGCGCCTTCGTCCAGCCGCGCCTTCTTGATCTCGACGAAATTGCCGACCTTGGCCCTGGGGCCGATCTCCGCGCCGGGACGCAGCCGGGCATAGGGGCCGATCTCCGCGCCGCTCTCCACGGTCGCACCCTCCAGGTGAGAAAAGGCGTGGATGGTGACATCGTCCGCCACGCTGACGCCGGGGCCGAACACCACATTGGGCTCCACCACCACGTCGCGGCCCAGCACCGTGTCATGGGCGAAGAAGACGGTGTCGGGCGCGATCAGCGTCACGCCGTCCTGCATCGCTTCGGCCCGTCGCCGCGCCTGCCACACCGCTTCCACGCCCGCCAGTTCGATCCTGCTGTTCACGCCCGCGACCTCCCACGCCTCGGTCTCGATCACCGCGCTCTGCCCGCCGGGCAGCATGACGATGTCGGGCAGATAATATTCGCCCGCCGCATTATTATTGCCGATGCGGTCGAGCAGGACGAACAGGTCGGTGGACCGCACCGCCATCAGGCCGCTGTTGCACAGGGTGACGGCGCGCTCCGCCTCGCTCGCATCCTTATATTCCACCATCTTCTCGATGATGCCCTGCCCGTCGGCGATGATGCGGCCGTAGGCGGCGGCGTCATCGGGCCGGAAGCCCAGCACCACGGCGCGCGGCTCGTCACCACGATTGAGGCGGTCGATCATCGCGCGCATCGTTTCAGGGCGCACCAGCGGCACGTCGCCATAGAGGATCAGCACGTCGCCCGCGAAGCCCGCCAGCGCGTCATGCGCCTGGGCCACGGCATGTCCTGTGCCAAGTTGCTGTGCCTGCACCGCCACGGTGACGCCCGTGTCCGCAACCGCCTGCTCCACCTGCTCGCGCCCGGCACCCACGACCACGACCTGCCGCTCGGGCTGCAATTCGCTCGCGCTCGCCAACAGGTGCAGCAGCATGGGCCGTCCCGCGACGGGGTGCAGCACCTTGTGCAAGGACGATTTCATCCGCGTCCCCTGCCCCGCGGCAAGGATGATGACGGCGATCGGGCGGGTAAGTGTCACGGGCGGCTGATCCTCATGCGACGCAGGTCTCTGTCGCGCGCTCTCTGCCATGTTTGCCTTGCCTTTGCCACCATCCACGCGGCATGGCGGGCGCATGAACGGCTTCCCTTTCGACATCGTCGGCTTCGACCTGGACGGCACCCTCATCGACACCAGCGGCGATCTTGCCGCGGCGGTGAACTATGCCATCGGCACCATCGGCCGCCCTGCTTTCCCGGTCACATCGATCCACCCTTTCGTCGGCAAGGGGGCGAAGGTGATGCTGGAACGAGCGCTCGACGCATCGGGCGGTCACGACGCCGCGCTGCTCGACGAACTTCTGCCGATCCTGCTGGACTATTATGAGCAGAATCTCGCCATCCACTCCGTCCCCTATCCGGGATTGATCGAGGCCATGAATGCGCTGAGTGCGCGCGGGGTGAAGCTCGCCATCTGCACCAACAAGGCGGAACGCTTCACCATTCCGCTGATGCACCAGCTTGGCCTGTCCGATCGGTTCGCCGCGATCGTGGGCGGCGACACGGTGGGCGTCGCCAAGCCCGACCCCGCGCCCATCCGCGCCATGATCGAACGGGCGGGTGGCGGACGAACGGTGTTCGTCGGCGACACGATCAATGACATCGCCGGCGCGCGCAATGCCGGCATCGCCAATGTCGCGGTCAGCTTCGGCTTCCTCGATGGCCCGGTCGAAAATCTGGCGGCGGACGCGGTGATCCACCATTTCGACGAACTGGTGCCGACGCTGGAAAACTGGCGCTAGGCGCGTTTGCGTTAGCCGATGCCCACGGCGGCGTCGACCCAGATCAGCGCGACGGCCGCGACGACCGCAACACCCGTCATCATGCGCCAGATCGGCCGCACGGCCATCCGGCTCGCCAGCTCGACCCCGCCGCCCATCATCCCCAGCAGCAATGCGGCGGCGGCAAAATCCTCCAGACCCCAGTTGACCTCGGCTGTGAACCGCATGGCGACGGCCGGCAGCAGCAGCAGCCCCGCCAACCCGACCCACATCCACCGACGCCAGGAGGCATCCGACCCTTGAACGGTTGAAGCTTGCATCATGAACCTCTCTATCCGTCCATTCTGCCATGGAAGCCGGACGGGCTCAATCCTCTCGCCCCAAACGCAAAAAGGCCCCCGCATTGCGGAGGCCCCTTCTTTTCGCGCTCGGCGAAGGACGCGATCACATATGGATCGGCTTGCCCGTCACGGCCATCGCCGCTTCCTTGATCGCTTCGCTGTGCGTCGGGTGCGCGTGGCATGTATAGGCGATGTCCTCGCTCGACGCGCCGAACTCCATGGCCTGCGCCGCCTGGGCGATCATCGTGCCGGCCACGGTGGCGATGATCCACACGCCCAGCACCTTGTCGGTTTCCGCGTCGGCGATGATCTTCACGAAACCGTCCGGCTCGTGATTAGTCTTGGCGCGGCTGTTCGCCAGCATCGGGAACTTGCCGACCTTGATCGCGCCCTTTTCCTTGGCCGCTTCCTCGGTCAGGCCCACGCCCGCGATTTCAGGCTTGGTGTAGACGACACTCGGGATCACATCATGGTTCACGATGCCGGTCAGGCCCGCGATATTCTCCGCGACGGCGATGCCCTCATCCTCGGCCTTGTGCGCCAGCATCGGACCGGGCACCACGTCACCGATCGCCCATACGCCCGGCACCTTGGTCGCGAAGTCGTGATCGATCTCGATCTGGCCGCGCTGGTTCACCGCCAGCCCGATCTTGTCGAGGCCAAGGCCTTCCGTGTTCGGACGGCGACCGATCGACACCAACACGACATCGGCCTCGATCGTCTCGGCCTCGCCACCGGCAGCAGGCTCGACGGTCAGCCTCACGCCCTCGCCCACGACTTCCGCGCTCGTGACCTTCGTGCCGAGCTTGTACTCAAAGCCCTGCTTCTTGAAGATCTTGTTGGCTTCCTTGCGGACTTCGCCATCCATTCCGGGCAGGATCTGGTCGAGATATTCGACCACCGTGACCTTGGCGCCCAGGCGCTTCCAGACGCTGCCCAGTTCCAGGC
>JACESO010000138.1 GCA_013911745.1 Sphingobium sp.
TGCCCAGCCCGCCCCACGCCCGCGCCGGCAGTCTTTCGCCCAGTAGAAAGACTGCCGGCGCGGGCGTGGGGCGGGCTGGGCATCGCGATCCTGGGCGTCGCCTGCGTGCTGGAACCGGCGATCGCGCGGGGCGGCACGGCGGGCATCGGCCTGCTGCCCGCCGTCGGCGGCGTGATCGCCATCATGGCGATGGCGGCCGGCACGCTGATCCAGCGGAGCGGGCTGGCCGACGATCCCATCCTGGTGTCAGGCGCGGTGCAGAATATGGGCGGCGCACTGGTGACGATCGCCGCCACCCTGCTGAGCGGCGAATATCGGTGGGATGGGACGCCGATATTATGGATCGGGCTTGCCTGGTCGGTGCTGGGGCTGTCGGCGGCGGGGCTGAGCCTGCTGGTCTGGCTGGTGCGGCACCAGGGGGCAACGCGCATGTCGATGCTGTTGCTGCTGGTGCCGCCGCTCGCCGCGATCGAGGCGTGGCTGCTGTTCGGCGAACGGCTGGGCGCGCTGCAACTGGCTGGCTTCGCGCTGGCGCTGGGCGGCGTGCTGATCGGCCGCGCGCAGGGGCGCAGGGAAGCGGCGGCGGAACCCGCCTGACCCGTCAGCCTTCGCGCAGCCTTTCATGGTGGCGGATCACTTCGTCGATGATGAAGCGCAGGAATTTTTCCGTGAAATCGGGATCGAGATGGGCGTCGGCGGCGAGTTGCCGCAGGCGGGCGACCTGCCGTTCCTCCCGGCCCGGATCGGCGGGCGGCAGGTCGTGCGTCGCCTTATGCTCGCCCACAGCCTGCGTGATCTTGAACCGTTCGGCCAGCATGAACACCAGCGCGGCGTCGATATTGTCGATGCTTTCGCGATAGCGCTTGAGTGTCTCGTCCATGCAGGGCTCCGTGTCGGTCGGGCTATTCGGTAAGGTCGGTTCGGTTTGGGCGCTTTTTGCCGCTTCCCGCCGATCGCGCAAGGCAATACCGCTTGCCTTTCGCCCTTTGCGCCGCCACATGAGCCGGGTCATGACAGCCCCCGCCCCCGGTAACGTCCATCCGATCGGTCGCGCGAACGCGGAACCGTCCCTTTCGCCCATCATGAGCCTGGTCGCCGACGGCATGAACCAGGTCAACGCCGTCATCCTCGACCGGATGCAGTCGCGGATCCCGCTGATCCCCGAACTGGCCGGGCATCTGATCGCGGGCGGCGGCAAGCGGCTGCGCCCGATGCTGACGCTCGCCTGCGCCGATCTGGTGGGCTATGCCGGCAGCCGCCATTACAAGCTGGCCGCCGCCGTCGAATTCATCCACACAGCGACGCTGCTGCACGATGATGTGGTAGACGGATCGGGGATGCGCCGGGGCCGCAAGACCGCCAACATCATCTGGGGCAACAGCGCCAGCGTGCTGGTGGGCGACTTCCTCTTCTCCCGCTCCTTCGAGCTGATGGTGGAAGCGGAATCCTTGAAGGTGCTGAAGATCCTGTCCAGCGCGTCGGCGGTGATCGCAGAGGGCGAGGTCAACCAGCTGACCGCCCAGCGCAAGATCGACACGAGCGAGGAGCAGTATCTCGACATCATCGGTGCGAAGACCGCCGCGCTGTTCGCCGCCGCCTGCCGCATTTCCGCCGTCGTCGCGGACCGCAGCGAGGCGGAGGAACAGGCGCTGGACGTCTATGGCCGCAATCTCGGCATCGCGTTCCAGTTGATCGACGACGCCATCGATTATGAATCGGACGGCGCGACGATGGGCAAGGATGCGGGCGACGATTTCCGCGACGGCAAGGTGACGCTGCCGGTGATCCTGGCCTATGCGCGCGGGTCGGATGAGGATCGCGCCTTCTGGAAGGCCGCGATCGCCGGACACCGGATCAGCGACGAGGATCTGGCCCATGCCACCGGATTGCTGCGTCGGACCGGCGCGATCGCGGACACGCTGGCGCGGGCGCGCCATTATGGCCAGCGGGCGATCGACGCGCTGGGCATGTTCGATGCCGGCCGGGCGAAAGCGGCCCTAACAGAAGCTGTCGAGTTCGCTATAGCGCGCGCCTATTGAGGAAAACGGCTGGTTCGTCCGTTCTTCAAACCAGTTCCGTTCGCCCTGAGCTTGTCGAAGGGCTGTTCTTCCCTTTCAAGAAAGCCAGGGGCTTCGACTGGCTCGGCCCGAACGGGACGAGGGGTGAAGCCAGTTCGCCGATGATCCTGACCCCTGAAACCATCGCCTTCCTCATGGCCGCCGCGCTGATGGCGGGGTGCATCGACGCGATGGCGGGCGGCGGGGGCCTCATCACCCTGCCCGCGCTGATGGCGGCGGGCATTCCCCCGGTCCAGGCGGTGGCGACCAACAAGCTGCAAAGCTGTTTCGGCACGTTCGGGGCGTGCATCGCCTATGCGCGACGCGGGCATATGGACCTTGCCACCTACAAGGGGCCGGTGATCGCGGCGTTCGTGGGATCCGTGGGCGGCGCATGGCTGTTGCAGCGGGTCGATCCATCGATCCTGGCCGGGTTGATGCCGGCGCTGCTGGTGGCGATGGCGGCCTATTTCACCTTCTCGCCCAAGCTGGGCGACGCCGACAGTCACGCGCGCGTCGGCATGGGCGGCCTGTCCGGGCTGATCGGCGTGGTAGGCTTCTATGATGGCTTCTTCGGGCCAGGCGCGGGTGCCTTCTACACCACGATCTTCCTGGCGCTGGGCGGGCTGTCCATCCTGCGGGCGACGGCACAGACCAAGGCGGCCAATTTCGCCAGCAACATCGCCGGGCTGCTCACCATGCTGGCGGGCGGCCATGTGATCTGGATAGCGGGCATTGCGATGGCGGCGGGCAGCATCCTGGGCGGGCAGATTGGTTCGCACCTTGCCATGCGGTTCGGATCGCGCCTCATCAAGCCGCTGCTGATCGTCATGTCGCTGGCGCTGACGACCAAGATGCTGCTGGACCCCAAGAACCCGATCCACCTCTATCTGTTCGGCTAAAGCATTTTCAAGTTGACCGTTTACGGTCAACGGCTCGGAAAATGCGGCATCGAAGAAATAGGGCATTTTCGCTCATAGCGAAAACGCCCTAGGTCAGTCGGACTGGAGCAGGATCGCCACGCGGCGCCGCAGTTCGTCCACCGCGAATGGCTTCGTCAGCACTTCCATGCCATGTTCGATATGGCCGTGGTTCAGCACAGCATTTTCGGCATAGCCGGTGACGAAGAGGATGCGCAGGTCCGGGCGCAGCGCGCGCGCGGCGTCCGCCACCTGCCGCCCGTTAAGGCCGCCGGGCAGGCCGACGTCGGTGATGAGCAAGTCGATACGCGCGCGCGATTCCAGGATGCGCAGTCCTGCGGGGCCGTCGCCGGCCTCCACGCAATGATAACCAAGGTCGCCCAGCGCGTCGCAGACCAGCATACGCACCGACGGTTCGTCGTCGATCACCAGCACGGTCTCGCCCGCGTCCGCGCCGACCGGCAGGTCGCCGGCGGGCACGACCTCCTCCGCTTCCTCCTCGCCCCGGTATCGGGGCAGGTAGATGCAGACCATCGTGCCCTGACCCGCTTCGGAATAGATGCGGACATGGCCGTTGCTCTGGCGCGCGAAGCCGTACACCATCGACAGGCCCAGCCCTGTGCCCTGCCCGATCGGCTTGGTGGTGAAGAAGGGGTCGAACACCCGGTCGATGATCGATTTGTCGATGCCGGTGCCGGTGTCGCTGGTGCAGACGGTGACATATTGGCCGGGGGTCAGCCCATGCTCGCGCGCGGTGCGATCGTCGAGCCAGCGATTGGCGGTCTCGACCGTGATCCGCCCGCCATGTGGCATGGCGTCGCGCGCGTTGATACACAGGTTCAGCAGAGCGTTTTCCAGCTGGTTGGCATCGACCATCGCGGGCCAGAGGCCCGACGCAGCGATCGTTTCCACCGTGATCTGCGGTCCGACCGTCCGCCGCACCAGCTCGGAGAAGTCGCCGAGCAGCCGATTGACCACGATCGGCCGGGGCGAAAGCGTCTGGCGGCGGGAGAAGGCGAGCAGCCGGTGGGTAAGCGCGGACGCGCGGCGGGTCGCCCCCTGCCCCGCCGCCAGATAGCGGTCGACATCGGCGGTTCGTCCCTGCGCCAGCCGCACGCCGATCATTTCGAACGCCCCGCTGATGCCGGCAAGCAGATTGTTGAAATCATGGGCGAGGCCGCCGGTCAGCTGGCCCACCGCCTCCATCTTCTGCGCCTGGCGCAGCGCGGTCTCTGCCTCCTCCCGCTCCGCGAGCGCAGCGGCGATGCGCGCCTCCAGCGTCTCGTTTAGTTCATGCAGTGCCTGTTGCGCCCGGACCTGTTCGCTGATGTCCTTGAACAGCACGGCGACCTGGCGATTTTCGAAGGGGCCGACCCGGAAGGAGGAGATGTCGAGATGATGACCGGTCGCTTCCAGTTCGCGCTGGAAGCGGATCGGCTTGCCGGTATGCAGCACCCCGCCATAGAGCTGGACCCAGCCCTCCGCCTCGTCCGGCACCATCTCGCGCACCTTCTGCCCCACGACATTGGGGATGCCGGCATGCCTTTCATAGGCGGCGTTGGCTTCGACATGGATATAGTCGCTCAAGGGGCCATGGGGGCCATCGAGAAACTCGATGATGCAGAAGCCCTCGTCCATCGTCTCGAAAAGAGTGCGATATCGCGCCGCATCTCCCGGCAGAGTTGCCATTATTCCTAGCCCCTTAGACGCCGCGGCTGTCCCGCGGGATTAACCTGGATCATTAGGCGGCCGAACGTATGGGCGGCCAACTGTTTCCGCGCAAAGGAAATTTCCCGCCCTTGCGGCCGCCGGATTTTGTCGCAAAGAGAATGGGATGAGCGATCTGCCCATCCATGCCGTACTGCCCCGACTGCTCGCAGCGCTGCGCGATAGCAGCAGCGCCGTGCTGGTGGCGCCGCCCGGCGCGGGCAAGACGACTGCCGTCGCGCCCGCTCTGCTGCACGAGCCATGGTGCGAGGGACAGGTGCTGCTGCTGTCGCCCCGCCGGCTGGCGGCGCGTGCGGCGGCCGAACGGATTGCCGAACTGATGGGCGAGCAGCCGGGCGGCACGGTCGGTTATGCGACGCGCATGGACAGCAAGGCGAGCGCGCGCACGCGGCTGCTGGTGCTCACGGAAGGCATTTTCGTGCGGCGGATACAGGATGATCCGGAACTGGCGGGCGTGTCGGCCGTGCTGTTCGACGAAGTGCATGAGCGCAGCCTGGATAGCGATTTCGGGCTGGCGTTGGCGCTGGATGCGCAGGCGGCGCTGCGGCCGGACCTGCGCATCGTGCCGATGTCCGCGACGCTGGACGGCGCGCGCTTCGCATCCCTGTTGAACGGCGCGCCGGTGATCGAGAGCGAGGGGCGCATCCAGCCCTTGGAACTGCGCCATATCGGCCGCGCGAGCGAGAAGCGGATCGAGGATGAGATGGCCGCCACGATCCGCCGCGCGATGAGCGAGGAAGCGGAAGGCGACCTGCTCGCCTTCCTGCCCGGCGTGGCGGAGATCGAACGAACGGCAGAGCGGATCGACGGCGTGGCGGAGGTGCACAAGCTGCACGGCAGCCTGGACCCGGCGGCGCAGCGGGCGGCGATCCGGCCCTCGCGCGAAGGACGGCGCAAGGTGATCCTGGCGACGTCGATCGCGGAAACCAGCCTGACCATCGATGGGGTGCGGATCGTGGTGGACTCGGGGCTGGCGCGGCGGCCGCGTTACGACCGGGCGGCGGGCGTCACGCGGCTGGTCACGGAACGAGCGAGCCAGGCGGCGGCGACGCAGCGGGCGGGACGCGCCGCGCGGCAGCGGCCCGGTGTCGCCTATCGCCTGTGGGAAGCGGCGGCAACGGCCGGGATGCCGCCGTTCGATCCGCCCGAGATATTGGAGAGCGACCTGTCGAGCCTGCTGCTGGACTGCGCGCTGTGGGGCGTAGGCGATCCGGCGACCCTGCGCTGGCTCGACCCGCCGCCCGCCGCAGCAGTCGACGAAGCGCGGCGGCGGCTGACGGTGCTGGAGGCGCTGGACGCGGACGGGCGGATCACGCCGCATGGGAAGGCGCTGGCGAAGCTGCCCCTCGCGCCGCGCCTGTCGCACATGCTGGTGCGCGCGGGCGGGATGGGGCTGGCGGAGGTCGCCGCCGAGGTCGCGGTGCTGCTGGGCGAGCGCGGCATCGGCGGGCAGGACACCGACCTGACGCTGCGCCGCCAGCGCTGGCGGCGCGAAAGCGGCAAGCGCGCGGATGCGGCGCGGGGGTTGGCGAAGCGGTGGGCGGGGCTGGTCCCCCCTTCCAAAATCCCCCTCCCGCTTGCGGGAGGGGTTAGGGG
>JACESO010000139.1 GCA_013911745.1 Sphingobium sp.
ACCGAACCGGTCGAAAGTGAGCGAGGGCGCGAAGCGGCGTTCCTTTGCCGAACCAATGCCGTTGATCGGGATTTCCCGTTCGGTGAAACGCACATTTTCGCCTTCACCCATCGCCAGCGTGATCCGCAGCCGCGCCACCGGGGCGACGCCATAATCGTCGGTTGCTTTGAAGACCGGGCTCCAGCCGCGCTGTCCCGGCCGCACGAAGGTCAGCGATTGCGCGGGATTCACAACCTTGATCTGCGGCGGCGCGTCAGCGATGGCGTCGATGCGGTGGAGCGGGGGCGTTCTGCGCTGCCGGCCTCCCGGATCGACGCGATAGAGGAAAGCTGTGTCCAGCATCCGGCTGGCGACCCAGTCGGCACCGCTGCGGCGAAGCGCTACGGACGCACCGCCCAGCAGGAGGAGGCGAGGGGCCGGGGCCGCAGGATCGAAACGAAGAGTCCACTCGATGCGCGAGCCGTGCGGCGCGCGCGTGTCGAGCGAAGCGGAGTCGCGGACCGGAAGGCTGGTATAGGCCGGGGGGATGATCCGCATATTCTGGGCCACCAGCCGGGGGATGCCGGGGACGACGGGCGTCCCCTCCTGACTAGGCGACAGCGACGGCGCTGAGGCAGGGGACCGCGGCCAGACCAAAGCCGCAATGATGCATAGCATGGCGACAACCGTCACCGCTGCGAGCATCTTGACCGGCCATGGCGGACGCAGATCGCCGGGGCTGCCCTGATCGAGCCGTGCCGCAATGCGGCGGCGCTGAAGGGCCTGGAGCGGCGAGGAGGGCGCAGTATCGGTAAAAAGCAGCGCGCTGCTGTCCTCCAGTTCCGGGCGCGTGCGGTCAAGGATGCGCACCAGCCATGCCAGATCGAACGTCGCCGCGCGTCGACGCGCTATCGCAAGGGCCACCCCGATACCGATGATCGCGATGCCACCTGCCAGGACCGGCCCGACGACGCGCCATGCGACTACGATGATCGCCAGCAGCATGGGCGCGGCGAAGGCTGCGGTTTCCATGGCGCGCTGACGCCGGGCAGGGCCGACCCAGCGGGCATAGAGTGGGTCGGCGTTCACGGCGCTACGCTCCGGCGGCGGCTTGTCGCCAGCCATCGCTCGATGCACAGAACGAGCGCGATCAGGATGGCGACCCACGAACGCAGCGGCCTGGCAGGCTGGTCGTAGGGCCGCGCTCCTGCGAGCGGCACATAGTCCGCTGCCCGCACCGTGCGCGGCGTAGGCGTTTGGGCGAGCATGTCGCGTAGCCTGTCCGGAAAATCCGGTTCCAGCAATATCGGCATATGAGCCGGTTCGAGTGGACGGAAAAAACGCAGCAGGCGGCCTTTACCGATCCGCGATGCTTCTGCGAGGCCTTCTCCCAGCGGATCGCGCCACGTCACCACCTTCTGTCGATCACCCGGCAAGAACGCGTCGTTCGGCACAACCAGCGTGCCGCCCGACCGCGCCCATTGCATGACATCGGCCGGCACCGTGCCGCCGACGAGCCAGAACAAGGCGCGATCCCGCTTCGGTAGCGCCGTCCCAGCAGACGCGACATCGATGTCCGCCGCTTTTCCAGTCGGTTGCCATGCCGATGCAGCCGCGCTGAGATAACGCAAGGCGGGCCGATGCGCGGCGTCATAGCGGATGGTGAGGCGGGGCAGGGCAGGAAGAGCCGTAGTTGGTACGGGCATTCGCCCCGGTGTAATGCGCCATGTCACTGGCCGCGAGAGGCGGACGCGAGCTGCATCCGCGCCTTCCAATATCGACGGCGCAATGATCGTCAGCGGCGTGCCGGCGGGCAGGCTTGCATCCAGTTCCCGGATCAGGCTGGCGACCGGCAGCGGCCCGGCAGGCTGCGTCTCATCGAACCCCGGAAAGCCGGGCGCGAGCCAGTGGGCACGCTGGCCTTCCAGGCTGGTGGCGTCGACCTGCGCACCGGCAATCACCGCCACATAGCGTTTGCTGTTGCCGCTGCCGAACAGTACGGGTTGCGCCAGCCACAATGCAGCCAGCGTGAAGAGCAGCAGGCGGAGCAGCAACAACAGCCATTCGTCGAAGCGAAAGCGGGAACGGGGTTTCGGCTTCTGCCGGAGCCAGCGGAGCGCAGCGAAGTCGGTCGGCCGCTGCTCGCTTTTGCGCGCGATGTGGATGATGAGCGGCAGGATAAGCGCCGCCAACGCCGCCAGCGCGGCAGGGAAAAGCAGGCCGAAGCTCATGCCGCGTCTGCATCGTGCGGCCTGCCGAACAGGCGACGCAGGGGAAGGTCGACCGGTTCGTCGAGCATATGGGCGGCGTGACGGATGCCCAATGCGTCCAGCCTGCGATGCAGCGCCGCCCGCGCTTCCCCGAACCGCACCAGGAATTCGTCGCGCAGCGAACCGCCGTCCGCCAGCAGCTGCTCGCCTGTTTCGGGATCACGGAAGCGATAGCCGCCATCGAACGGGAAGTCGCGTTCGGCGACGGTGAGCATCTCCACGACCAGAGTTTCGCGCCCTGCGGCCGAGAGTTTTTCGGCCAGGGCGATCACGCCCCCGTCGAAACAGTCGCTCAGCACAATGACCAGGTCCTGCGCCCCGACGCGCTCCCACACCGGCCCGAGATGGTCCTCCGCCGCGAACCCTTGCGCGACGCGCAGCGACAGGAGTTCGAGCAGCAGCCGATCACGCTGCCGCGAACCCGCGGCCGGGGGAAGGAGGGCAAGGCCATCCGATCCCAACCCCATGAAGCCGAACCGGTCGCCTTGCCGCGTCGCCAGTTCTGCTAGCGCAGTCGCGATCGACCGGGCAGCGTCGAGCCTGCTATAATCGGGCCGCGCCGCGTCCGACTGGCCCATGGACGCGCTGAGGTCGATCAGCACCCACACGGCGACAGGACTTTCGCGTTCCGCCTCACGGACGAAGAATTTGTCCGACCGGGCGTAGAGCTTCCAGTCGATCTGGCGCAGTTCGTCGCCGGGTTCATAGGCGCGATACTGGGCGAACTCCAGGCCGGCGCCCCGGCTATGGCTTCGATGCAGGCCCAGGCCATGCGACCCCACCGCCCGCCGCGTGACGAGGCTCAGCCCGCGAAGGCGACTGCGTACGTCAGGAGGGAGCAGGTCGACCATCGCGCCGCGATCAGGCCAGCGGAACCGCGCAGACCAGGGCCGCAACGACGTCGTCCGCACTGCGGCCCTCCGCTTCGGCGGCAAAGGACAGCAGCAGGCGGTGCCGCATGACAGGGGCGGCGAGCGCGGCTATGTCTTCGCGGGTGGCGGCAAGACGGCCGTGCAGCAGAGCGCGCGCCTTGGCACAGAGGATCAGCGCCTGTCCCGCGCGCGGCCCCGCGCCCCATTTCACATATTTGCGGATGTCGTCCGGCGCGCCGTCGCCCGGCCGGCTGGCCCGCACGATGCGCGTGACCCAGGCAAGCAGATCGTCGCTCAGATGCACGTCGCGGACCAGTTTTTGCAGCGCCAGCACTTCCTCCCCGCCCATCACGGCGGGAACGGCGCCCGCGCTGGCGCCGGTCGTCTGCCCCAGGATCGCGCGCTCCTCTTCCTCGGTCGGATAATCGACGCGGACGTGCAGCAGGAAGCGGTCGAGCTGGGCTTCGGGCAGCGGATAGGTGCCTGCCTGCTCCAGCGGGTTCTGCGTCGCCAGCACGAAGAAAGGCGCGGGCAGGCGATGGGTCACGCCGCCATAGCTGACCGTCTTTTCCTGCATGGCTTCGAGCAGCGCGGCCTGCGTCTTGGGCGGGGTGCGGTTAAGTTCGTCCGCCAGCAGCAGGTTGGTGAAGACCGGGCCTTGCTGGAACCGGAAGCTGCGGTGGCCGGTGCCATGATCCTCCTCCAGCAATTCGGTGCCCAATATGTCGCTGGGCATCAGGTCGGGGGTGAACTGGACGCGATGGAAATCGAGCTTCAGCGCCTCGCCAAGCGATCGGACCAGCAACGTCTTGCCAAGGCCCGGCACGCCTTCCAGCAGGCAATGGCCGCCGGCCAGCAGTCCGATCAACAGTTGCTCGACCACATCGGCCTGTCCGACGATCGCCTGTCTGATCGCGGCTTTCAGGTCGCCAAGGCGCGCAAGGCGGCTCTGGATGTCGGCTTCGGTAAGATCGGTCATGTGCTGGTCCCTTGCTGGGCGAATGCGGAGATGGGAACGCCGTCAGACCGACAGCGCATACATCACGATATTGACCGCGAACTTCGTATTGTCCTCGGCCAGGAAGCGCTTGTTGCGCCAGTCATAATCCCACTCGCAGCCATAATCCTTGTTGCTGTAGAGAACGCCCAGCCGTCCGTTCACCTCTATCCCCTTGAGATATTCGTGGACGAGATCGTCGCCCCAGCCGTTCAGTTCCAGCGCGGTGTTGGGCGGCCCGTCGAATTTGAAGAAGCTGCGATAGATGCCGTGGGTCTTGGGCAGTGCCTTCAGCGCCCTGGGGCCGAATATCTTCGCCATCTGCGCCTCGAAGGATCGGGCGAACAGGCCGTCGATGTCATGGTTGCAATCGTCCACCATGACGAACCCGCCGTTTCGCACATAGCGTTCGAAGTTGCGCCGCTCGGCCGGGGAAAACTCCACCAGCTTATGCCCCGCCATGTAGCAGAAGGGAGCGGTCAACATTTTCGGGTCTGACAGGGGGACGACATGCTCCTTCGGATCGACCCGCAGCGTGGTGTAGTCGATCAGCGAGGTGATGATGTTGGACGGCGCGCGCTGATCGACGTCCCAGTCGCCCGAGTCATAGCGCAGGCGCGTAAACCGGAAGTCGTAGCCTTCGGCTGCGGAGAGTGGCCGGGGGAGCATCGCGCCCGCCAGACCACCCGCCATCAGCCGAAGAAATTCGCCCCGTGTCATTCTGTCGCGATCGGCCTCACACCGCGTCGGAAAGCGAGGTGAAGGTGAAATCGCGCAGCTTCATCGGCGGGACGACCATTGCCGTGTCGCCTTCGTCGCTCTTCACCCGCACCGGCTTGCCGAATTCCTCGACATTGTTGAGCATGATGACCGGGCTTTCGTTGAAGCGGAAATTCTTGATCGGATATTTCAGCTGCCCGTTCTCGATATAGAAGGTGCCGTCGCGGGTCAGGCCAGTCAGCAGAACCGTCTGCGGATCGACCATGCGGATGTACCAGGTGCGCGATACCAATATGCCGCGTTCGGTCGAGCGAATGAGGTCGGCGGTCGATTTCGTGCCGCCTTCCATGATGATGTTGCCGAACTGCGCCTGTTCGGGCTTGCCCTGCTTCTGCGCCCAGTAGCGGCTGTAGTTCATCGTCATCAGCTTGCCGTTCTGGATGATCGGCATCTTCTTGCGGGGCAGGCCTTCCTCGTCCCAGGGATAGACCGCCGCGCCGGGATAGGCGGGGTCGGTGAACATGTTGACCTGCGGTCCATAGACCTGCTCGCCCAGCTTGTTGCCGCCGCCTTTCTTGGACAGGAAGCTGCGCCCTTCGTCGGCCGATCGGGCGTCGAAGAAATACATCATGAACGTGATGAGACCGGCGGCTGCGGCCGGTTCCAGGATCACGGTATATTTGCCCGGCTCCAGCGCTTGCGCGCCGGCTGAAGCGCTGGCCTTGCGCATGGCGATGCGGATGTCCTCGCCCGCGTTGAACTGCGCGACGTCCTGCACATTATGGCCGACCCAGCCCGACCCGCGCCCGTCCTCGGTTCGGACGGTGCAGGTATAGTCGGAGCTGGTCGATGTCTGATACCCGTAATTACCCTTGCTGTTGAGGAAGGCGACGAAGCCGGCCTGATCCTCGAGATAGCCGGCCGCGACCAGCTTTTCCGCGCGGCAGGGTGCGATCGAATCGGACGCGACCTTGGCGCGATAGGCGGGCGTGATGCCGGCCGTCGACGCGCTGAACGTGTCGGTCTTCATGTAGCTCTGCTTGGGCACCGCGGGCATGAATTCCGGATTTTCCGGCGCCAGCTTCGCCAGCTCCTCCGCGCGGCGGACCGCGCGTTCGAGAGCGGCGTCATCGAACTGGTTGATGGTGGCGATGCCGACACGCTTGCCGAACGCCACCTGCACCTGAAGCTGGATGTCGTCGGTCAGGCCGGCGGTCGACACGTCGTTGCGCGCGAAGCGGACGTTGCCACGCGTGCTGCCGGTCAGCTGGGCAGTGCATTCGTCCGCCTTGGAAAAGCCCACGACCTTGGTCAAAATCGCCTTGGCCTGCGCTTCGGGAAGGATGCTCATATTTTCTATCTCCTAACGCGTATCAGCCGAGCGTGCGGGCGGTG
>JACESO010000014.1 GCA_013911745.1 Sphingobium sp.
GCATTAGACTGACAGCACCGCCAGACTCAGTTTTCGGGGGTCCGCAACAGTCCGCCGATCTCGACTTTTTCTCCATGAGTACCAACGCTTAGTTCGCCAGTTCGGCTTCGGCTGATAGCGACCGGCCGTCATTGCCATGATCAAGACCATCTTTGCGCAGGAAACCGCCGAAGCGGCTCACCAGCGGTGGCAGCAGGTGGCCGATGCCTTGCGCGAGAAGTTCCCGAACTGGCCGACATGATGGAATGATCGCGCGAGGACGCGCTCGCTTAGATGACCTTCCCGAAGGACCACTGGGCAGAACGCGTCCACCAACCCACTGAAAAGGGTGAAACGAAGAGATCAAGCGCAGGGCCGATGTCATCGGCATCTTCCCCAACGATGCCGCCGTCGTCCGCCTCGTCGGCGCACTGATGCTGGAGCAGAATGACGGGTGGGTCCAAAGCTGGTCACGAATGGAGCCCCCGCCCGTCAGAATCCCACCTTGTGCTTGCGGTAGATGTTGTACGGAATTTCCTGCTATGGACCGCATAAGGGGGCGGCGATGCGGATTGTCATTATCGATGATAGCGGTTTGCGCGCAACGGTCCTCGAAGAAGGCCTTCGTGACGCGGGCTATCACGATATCCACATCGTCCCGCCGCGTGGCGCGTTCGTCGCCCGGCTGGAGCGCATGGCGCCCGACGTCGTGCTCATGGACCTAGGCAGTCCGAGCCGGGATACGCTGGAGGAAATGCTGACCGTCAGCCGCGCGCTGGCCCGCCCCATCGCCATGTTCGTCGATCAGTCGGACGAGGCGATGATTGGCGCGGCGATCGACGCGGGCGTCTCCGCCTATGTCGTGGACGGGCTGCGCAAGGAGCGGGTGAAGCCGGTGCTCGAACTCGCCGTCCGCCGCTTCAATGCCTTTTCGAAGATGCAGGCCGAACTGGACGAAGCGCGCACCGCTCTTTCGGACCGCAAGATCATCGACCGTGCCAAGTCGATCCTGATGAATCAGCGCGGCCTGTCGGAACAGGATGCCTATGCGCTGTTGCGGTCGAGCGCCATGAACCAGGGCAAGAAGATCGTGGATGTGGCGCAGGCGCTGATAACGGCGAGCGACCTGCTCGGAGGGGGACTATGACGACGCACCTCAAAATCGCCTTTCTGCCGCTCAACGACGCGGCGGTGCTGGTGGCGGCACGCGAGAAGGGCTTTGCAGAAGGCGAAGGGCTGAGCATCGACCTCGTCCGCACGACGAGTTGGGCGACGCTGCGCGACCGGCTGGTGTTCGGGCAGGTCCATGCCGCGCAGATGCTGGCCCCGCTCGCCGTCGCCGTGACCTTGGGGCTGAGCCAGCAACCTGCCGCGCTCGCCGCCCCCTACAAGCTGGGCGTCAACGGCAACATGCTGGTGATGGCGAGCGATTTCGCCAAGGCGCTGGAGCCGGATCTCGCTGCACGCGTGTCCGACCCGCTCGGCACCGCGCATGATTTCGCTGCCGCCATCGGATTGTGGCGGCGCAAGCCGGTGATCGGCGTCGTCCATCGCTTTTCAAGCCACGCCATCATGTTGCGCTACTGGCTGGCGAGCGCAGGTGTCGATCCTGACCGCGATGTGCTGCTGCGCGTGCTGCCGCCTTCCCTGACGGTCGAGGCGTTGCGAGCCGGCGAAATTGACGGCTTCATTGCGGGCGAGCCGTGGGGCAGCGCGGCGGTCGAGGCAGGCTTGGCCGAAGCGGTCGCGATCGGCGAGCGCATCTGGCGGCGCGGCGTGGAGAAGGTGCTGGCCTTCCGCGAAGCATGGCTGGAGGAGCATTCCGACATCGTTGATCGGCTATTGCGAGCGCTGGCGCGGGCCGCGGCCTGGTGCGACGATCCGGCCAACCATCCCGCCTTGGCCGAACTGCTGGCCGACCCGCGCTATGTCGATCAGCCCGCCGACCTGATCGCCCGTGCATTGGAAGGGCGTATCGTGGCGCGAGCCGGGGATGCGCCCATCGCCAATCCCGACTTCATGCTGTTCAGTCGCGAGGCTACCCCCTTCCCCTGGCGTAGCCAGGCGCTCTGGATCTACTCGCAAATGGTGCGCTGGAAAATGGTGCCGCACGATGCCGCGACGATGGCGAAGGCAGGCGCGGTCTTCCGCCCCGATATCTTCCGCCGGGCACTCGCCGATAGCGACATGCCGATGCCTGGTGCCAGCATGAAGGTGGAAGGCGCGGTCGCCCATCCACTGGCCGTGGGTTCACGCAAGGGAGAACTGAC
Organism: Sphingobium sp.; assembly: GCA_013911745.1. Taxonomy (GTDB): domain Bacteria; phylum Pseudomonadota; class Alphaproteobacteria; order Sphingomonadales; family Sphingomonadaceae; genus Sphingobium; species Sphingobium olei. The sequence goes on from JACESO010000014.1 coordinate 2,250, forward strand.
GCTGGGGCCGGATCGCTTTTTCGACGGACGGACGTTCGATCCCGAACGCATGGACGAATTTCTGGCTGGCTTCTCCCGCTGACATTTTGTGCCTTGCAACATGACGCATATTGCGGGATGATTATCGAGTCGCGCGACGAAGCGTGACGCATTCGGATGCGCCGTCCCAGGGTGGGGATCGTGCCTCCTCACCAGTTTCGCAGCAAAGCCGCTGACCGGGTTCGTCCGTCAAGGACGACATTCGGGCTGCGGCTTTTTTCGTGTCCATTTTTCGTCAGAATATGGGGGACATACTATGGCAACCGCTTATTGGGACCGCGAAGGACAGGATGCTTCGGCGTCCGGCGCGACCAGCTTCTGGAAGGCCGGCCATATGCCGACCTTGATCGCCGCCTTTCTCTATTTCGACCTCGCCTTCATGGTGTGGGTGCTGTTGGGGCCGCTGGCGCCCGCCATTTCCAAGACTTTGGCGCTGACCCCGGCGGAAAAGGGGCTGATGGTCGCGACGCCGACCCTGGCCGGTGCGCTGCTGCGGGTCGTGAACGGCTTGCTGGTGGATCGCATCGGCCCCAAATCGTCGGGCGCGATCAGCCAGTTGATCGTCATCGCGGGCCTGTTCACCGCCTGGGTGATGGGCGTCAACAGCTTTGGCGGAACGCTGGCGCTGGGCGTTATCCTGGGCTTTGCCGGCGCGAGCTTCGCGATCGCGCTGCCGCTCGCCAGCCGCTGGTATCCGCCCGAGCATCAGGGCAAGGCGATGGGTCTTGCCGGCATGGGCAATTCGGGAACCGTGCTGGCCTCCCTCTTCGCGCCCGGTCTGGCGAAGCTGTTCGGCTGGAACGCGGTGCTGGGGCTTGCCTGCATTCCGCTCTCGATCGTGTTCGTCGCCTATATGCTGATGGCGAAGGATGCGCCCAACGCGCCAGCGCCCAAGCGCATGATCGACTATTTCGAGCCTTTGAAGCAGGCAGACGCCTGGTGGCTGATGGCCTTCTACGCCGTCACCTTCGGCGGCTTCGTGGGCCTGGCCGCCAGCCTGCCCATCTACTTCACCGACCAGTTCGGCCTTACCCCGGTGATCGCGGGCTACTGCACCGCCGCCTGCGTCTTCGCCGGATCGCTGGTGCGGCCGATGGGCGGCGCGCTCGCCGACAGGATCGGCGGGTCGAAGGCGCTGATGATCGTCTACGCCGTCGCGGCGGTGGCGCTGGCAGGCGTCGGCTTCGCGACGAGCCTGGCAGGGGCGCTTGGCCTGTTCGTCCTCGCCATGCTGGCACTCGGCACCGGCAACGGATCGGTGTTCCAGTTGGTGCCCCAGCGCTTCCAGGCGGAGATCGGCGTGATGACTGGCCTTGTCGGAATGGCTGGCGGCATTGGCGGCTTCTATCTCGCCAGTTCGCTGGGCCTCGCCAAGCAGTGGACCGGCAGCTTCGCGCCCGGCTTCCTGATCTTCGCCGCGCTGGCCATCGTCGCGCTGATCGGCCTCACGCTGGTCAAAGGCAAATGGCGCGCCAACTGGACCAGCGGCGCGCGTATCTGAACGGAGAGGAGGGCGGCGGGATCGACATGATCATCGCCGCCCCGAAACCATCACGCATCCGAGGGGGGATGAATTCATGAAATATCTGTTTGCGACGGCGGCCATGATGGCCGTCGCCGGACCTGCCTGCGCGCAGGAAATTCTGCTGAAGCCCGTAGCCGAAGCGCGCCTGCGCTACGAACATGCCGATCAGGCGGGCTTGCCGATAGACACGTCGGACGCTGTCACGGCCCGCGTCCGCGCCGGCGCGATGGCGAGCAGCGGCGCGCTGTCTGCCACGGTCGTCGGACAAGGCACCCTGTCGATCCTGGATCGGCGTTATGACGGCCTCAATGGCGCGGCGACCCGACCCCTGATCGCCGATCCGGAGAATGTCGCGCTCTACATCGCGCAACTTCAATATCGCAGCAAGGCGCTGACGCTGACCGGCGGGCGGCATCATAGGTCTGCCCGTTGTCGCGAAAGGCGACGTTGCCGACGAACCGCTCGTCGTCCAGCGCGATCTTCTGCCGCCCGGCTGGAACTGGTTCCGGCGAAGGCGCTGAAGATCGACATCGCCTATGCCTGGAGCGCGCGGACCATCTGGGGCTTTCAGGGGCGCGGTGCGCGGCAGCAGGCCGTCAGCGGCGACAACATTTTCGCCAACCTGTCCTACGCGACGCCGGTCGGCACGCTGACGGGCTTTGCCTATCTGGTCGATCAGGACGAGGCGGCGGTTCAGGGCTATCGCCTGTCGAGCCAGACCTATGGCGCGCGGCTGGCTGGAGCCTTGCCGATTTCTCGCATCGCCAAAATTTCATACCAGCTCAGCCATGCGCGTCAGTCGGACTATCATCGCAACCCGAACGATTATCGGGCCGACTATTGGCTGGCGGACGCGACACTGGACGTCAAAGGCTGGAAGCTGAATGCCGGCTATGAGGTGCTCGGTGCGGATCGGGGGGCGGCGCTCACCAGCTTCCAGACGCCGCTTGGCACCAACTTCAAATTCCAGGGCTGGGCCGACAAGTTCCTGACCACGCCCGCCAACGGCGTGCGCGATCTCTACGCAGGCGGCGGCTATGGCTGGAAGCGATTGGGGCCGCTGACGGGTGTCTCCTTGCTGGCGACATGGCACCGGTTCGACAGCGACCGGCTCGACCAGCATTATGGCAATGAATGGAACCTGCTGGCATCGGCGAAGGCAGGGAAGACCATGCTGTCCGCGCGCTACGCCCATTATGACGCGAAGGCATTCGCGACCGATACCGAAAAGCTGTGGCTCCAGGCCGACTGGACGCTCTGACGTTTTAAGGGTTGAGCGGCGGCGCGAATCGCCATATGCTGCACTGCAAGGGACAAGGATGTCCCACCGACATAGCGGACGCGGTTCAGGGTAGAACCGCCGATGCGCTCATGATGGCAAGGCCGCCATTCAGACTTTTGGATTTCATGTCCAAGGGTCCGGATGGCGGCCTTTTTTGTTTCCGAAAGGACCGGGGATGGAACTTCAAGTCAGGAATGACGATCGCACGGAAGATGTCGAGGATGCGCTGGTCCCGTTCGAGGATGTCCGCGAGCATCTGGTCGTCGTCGGCAACGGCATGGCCGGCTGCCGCGCGGTGGAGGAATTGCTGGCACGCGATGCGGGCCGCTATCGCGTCACCATCTTCGGTGCCGAACCGCATGTGAACTATAACCGCATCATGCTCTCCCCCGTCCTGGCGGGCGAAAAGAGCTTCGAGGACATCGTCATCAATCCCCGCGCCTGGTATGACGACAATGGCATCGACCTGATCGTCTCCGATCCGATCGTCACGATCGACCGCGCCGCCAAGAGCGTCACCGCCCGCAGCGGGCGGACGGTCCATTATGACCGGCTGCTGATCGCAACCGGGTCCGATCCCTTCATCATCCCCGTGCCCGGCAAGGATTTGCCCGGCGTCATCAGCTTCCGCGACATGAAGGATGTCGACACGATGCTGGATGCCGCCGCGACCGGCGGCAGCGCGGTCGTGATCGGCGGCGGGCTGCTCGGTCTGGAAGCAGCGCATGGCCTGACGCTGCGCGGCATGAAGGTGACGGTGATCCACCTGATGGACACGCTGATGGAGCGGCAGCTGGATGAAGCGGCCGGCTGGCTGCTCAAGACCGCGCTGGAGGCGCGCGGGCAGACCATCCTGACCGGTGCCGACACGGCCGAGATTTACGGCGAGGGCAAGGTCGAGGGCGTGCGGCTCAAGGATGGGCGCGAGATTCCCGCCAGCCTCGTCGTCATGGCGGTCGGCATCCGCCCCGCAACGGCGCTGGCGAAGGAAGCCGGACTGGCGGTCAATCGCGGCATCCTGGTCGACGATCATATGGTCACCAGCGACCCCAATGTGCTCGCGGTCGGTGAGTGCGTCGAGCATGACGGCAATGTCTATGGCCTCGTCGCACCGCTGTGGGACATGTGCCGCAGCCTGGCCGACGGCCTGACCGACCGGCACACGGGCTATCGCGGCTCGGTGACCTCGACCAAGCTCAAGGTTGCAGGCCTGGACGTCTTCTCCGCAGGCGACTTTTCCGGCGGCGACGGGTGCGAGGACATCGTTCTGCGCGACGCCTCCCGGGGCGTCTACAAGCGCGTCGTCGTCAAGGACGACCGCATCGTCGGCGCGGTGCTTTATGGCGATACGGCCGACGGCGGCTGGTATTTCGACCTGCTGAAAAAAAGCGAGAATATCGCCGACATTCGCGACCTGTTGATCTTCGGCCAGGGTTACGCCTCGGGAGGAGGCGCGCTGGACCCTAAGGCGGCCGTTGCGGCGCTCTCGGACGATGCCGAGATTTGCGGCTGCAACGGCGTCACCAAGGGCCAGGTCGTGGCCTGCATCGAAAAGGGCGCGTGCAGCCTCGACGCCGTGCGCGCCACCTGCAAGGCGTCGGCCAGCTGCGGCAGTTGCACGGGCCTCGTTGAAAATCTGCTGGCCGCTGTGCTGGGCGAGGATGTGCAATCCGGCCCCAAGACGATGTGCAAATGCACCAGCTTCACCCATGACGATGTGCGGCGGGAAATCGTGGCGCAGAACATGCGCTCCATCCCCGAAGTCATGCAGCGTCTCCACTGGACCACTCCTGATGGCTGTTCCTCCTGCCGTCCCGCGCTCAACTATTACCTCCTCTGCGCGCTGCCGGGCGAATATCAGGACGACCAGCAGAGCCGCTTCGTGAACGAACGGATGCACGCCAACATCCAGAAGGACGGCACCTATTCGGTCGTTCCGCGCATGTGGGGCGGCCTCACCAATCCGCGCGAACTGCGCGCGATCGCCGATGTGGTCGAGAAGTATAACGCCCCGATGGTCAAGGTGACGGGCGGCCAGCGGCTCGACATTTTCGGGATCAAGGGCGAGGATCTGCCCGCCGTCTGGGCGGACCTGAACGCCGCCGGCATGGTCTCGGGCCACGCCTATGGCAAATCGCTCCGCACGGTGAAGACCTGCGTCGGGTCCGAATGGTGCCGCTTCGGCACGCAGGATTCGACCGGCCTCGGCGTCAAGACCGAGCGGATGACCTGGGGATCGTGGATGCCCCACAAGTTCAAGATTGCGGTGTCGGGCTGCCCGCGCAACTGCGCCGAAGCGACGATAAAGGATTTCGGCATCGTCTGCGTCGACTCCGGCTATGAGCTGCATGTCGGCGGCAATGGCGGCATCCATGTCCGCGCCACTGACTTGCTGTGCAAGGTATCCACCGAGCAGGAAGCGCTCGATTACTGCGCCGCCTTCATCCAGCTCTACCGCGAGGAGGCCCGCTACCTGGAGCGGACCGCGCCTTGGATCGAGCGAGTCGGCGTCGAGTACATCAAGAGCCGGATCGTCGAGGATGATGCGGGTCGCGAGGCGCTGCGCGCGCGCTTCCTCTATTCGCAGAGCTTCAGCCAGGACGACCCCTGGGCCGAGCGCGCGGCGGGCGGCAACGCCGAACTGCACCAGCCCCTCGCCCCTATTGCCATCGCCGCGGAGTAAAAGACATGACCGACTGGATCGATATCGGCACGCTGGACGACATTCCCCAGCGCGGCGCGCGCACGGTGCAACTGCCGGGTGAAAAGGAGATCGCCATATTCCGCACCGGCGACGATCAGCTCTTCGCTCTCGTGAACGAATGTCCGCACAAGAAGGGACCGCTCAGCCAAGGCATCGTCCATGGCCACAGCGTCGCCTGCCCGTTGCACAACTGGAACATTGCCCTGAAGACGGGCGAGGCGCAGGGCAATGACGAAGGCTGCACGCCGACGATCGCGGTCAGACAGGATGCAGGCCGCATCCTGATCGCGCGTCCCGCCACCGTGCGGGCCGCTGCCTGATGGGGAACGCGGTCCGCACCACCTGCGCCTATTGCGGCGTCGGCTGCGGCATTTCCGCGGCGCCGACCGGCCCGCGTGCAGTCACGATCAAGGGGGATGAGGCGCACCCGGCGAATGCCGGCCGCCTGTGCTCGAAGGGTACGCATCTGGGCGAGACGGTGGGCCTCACCGGCCGCCTCCTCCACCCGATGATCGGCAACAGGCGGGCAAGCTGGGACAAGGCGCTCGACCTCGTGGCCAGGCGCTTTGCCGAAACGATCGAGCGGTACGGCCCCGACAGCGTCGCCTTCTACGTCTCCGGCCAATTGCTGACCGAAGATTATTATGTCGCCAACAAGCTGATGAAGGGCTTCATCGGATCGGCCAATATCGACACCAACAGCCGCCTTTGCATGTCTAGCGCGGTCGCAGGGCATAATCGCGCCTTCGGCGAGGATATCGTGCCCGCCACCTATGCCGATCTCGACGAAGCCGATCTCGTCATCCTCGTCGGATCGAACACGGCCTGGTGCCACCCCATCGTTTACCAGCGCATCCAGGCCGCCCGCGCCGCGCGCGGCACGAAGCTGGTAGTGATCGATCCGCGCCGCACCGAGACCTGCGAAGGCGCGGACCTGCATCTGCCGGTAAAGCCGGGCACCGACGTCGCGCTGATGAACGGGCTGCTCGCCTGGATGGACGCGAAGGGGCTGACGGACGCCGCCTATCTGGCCGATCATGTCGCCGCACCCGATGACTTCTGGGGCCATATCCGCGCCGGGCACGACCTCTGGACGACCGCGAAGACGTGCGATCTGCCGCCCGCATCGCTCCAGCAATTTTTCGAGCTGTTCGCCGCCACGCCGCGCACCGTCACGCTGTTCAGCCAGGGCATCAACCAGTCGATCCGCGGCACCGATCAGGTCAACGCGATCCTCAATCTGCATCTGGCGACAGGGCGCATCGGAAAGCCGGGTGCAGCGCCCTTCTCCATCACCGGCCAGCCCAATGCGATGGGCGGGCGCGAAGTTGGCGGCCTCGCCTCGACGCTGGCCGCGCATATGGATTTCGCGCCGGAGAATGTCGCACGGGTCGGACGCTTCTGGGCCGCGCCCGCCATGGCGACGAAGCCGGGACTGAAAGCCGTCGATCTGTTCCGCGCGATCGGAGAGGGCCGCGTCAAGGCGCTGTGGGTGATGGCGACCAACCCCGCCGTGTCCTTGCCGGACGCAGGCCGGGTGCGGGACGCGCTGGCTGCCTGCCCGTTCGTCGTCATGTCGGACGTGATCACTGACACAGACACCGGCGCTCACGCCCATGTCCGCCTTCCCGCCGCCGCCTGGGGAGAGAAGGACGGCACCGTTACCAACTCCGACCGCACGATCAGCCGCCAGCGCCCCTTCATGGCGCTGCCCGGCGAAGCGAAACCGGACTGGTGGATCGTCACGCAGGTCGCTCGCCGGATGGGCTGGCAGGGCGCCTTTGCCTATGACCGGCCTGCGGACATCTGGCGCGAACATGCTCGGTTGACGGCCTATCAGAATGACGGAAAGCGCCTGCTCGACCTGCGGTCGCATGCGACCATCGGCAACCACGCCTATGACGCGATGGAACCGTTCCGCTGGGGCGGCGCGCATCCTTTTGCGGATGGAGGTTTCAGCACCCCGGATCGCAAGGCGCGGCTCGTCACCGTCAGGCAGATGGACGTGCAGGCGCCCCTGCGCGACTGGCCGATGACGCTCAACACCGGGCGCTATCGCGATCAATGGCACACGATGACGCGCACCGGCTTGTCGCCCAAACTTGCCCGCCATCGCGAAGAGCCGCTGGTCGAGATTCATCCCGCAGATGCTCAGGCGCTTGGCATAGCGGACGGCGATCTCGCCCGCATATCCACGCCGCAGGGGGACAGCATCTTCCGCGCCGCGTTGAACGAGGGTCAGCGCCGGGGCGACATCTTCACGCCGATCCACTGGACCGACCAGATTTCAAGCGGGGGCCGCACCGGCCTGCTGCCCCGTCCGCTGACCGACCCGCATTCAGGCCAGCCGGGTTTCAAGTCCACGCCTGCCGCCGTGCAGAAGGTGGCGACCGAATGGAAAGGCTTTCTGATCCGGCGGGGCGACGATCCGGTCGGCCTTCCCTGTCTGTGGGCGACGCGGGTCACGGTGCCAGGCGGCGCGCTCTATGAAATTGCGGGCAACGGCGATCCGGCGCGGTTGGAAGCCGCCCTGCCCAAGGGGGACAGGGTCGAAGCGATCGATCCGGCGCGCGGGACGCGACGGTTGGCGATCATCAGGGACGGCAAGCTGTCAGCGGTGTTGTTCGTGACGCGCAGCGGCCTCTTGCCATCGCGCGACTGGCTGATTGCCCAGTTGGCTGCCGATGATGTCGGACCGGCCGTTCTGGCCGCGCGGGGGCCGGGGCGGCAGACGGACAAGGGCGCGACCATCTGCGTCTGTTTCGACATCGGCCTCAACCAGATCGTGGCCGCCATCCGGTCCCAGCAGCTTATCGACGTGCCCGCCATCGGCAAGGCTATCGGCGCAGGAACCAATTGCGGATCGTGCCGCCCCGCCCTTGCCAACATCCTGATCCAGACTTCGCAGGAGACGCTCCATGCAGCCGAATGATCTCATCACGCCCGGAACGGTTTGGCTGGTAGGCGCGGGGCCGGGCGATCCCGATCTCCTGACCCGCAAGGCGGAACGGTTGATCGGCGCGGCGGACGTGGTTTTCTACGATGCGCTGGTCGGACCGGGCGTGCTGGATCTGGTCCGGCCGTCCACTCAGATGGTGAGTGTGGGCAAGCGCTCCGGCCGCCATTCCAAGGCGCAGGAGAGCATCAACGACCTGCTCGTCGCAGCGGCGCGGGTGGGCAAGCGGGTCGTGCGGCTCAAGGGCGGCGACCCCACCCTATTCGGACGCGCCACGGAGGAAATGGAGGCCTTGGCCGATGCGGGCATCGCCTGCTTCCTCTGTCCCGGCATCACGGCCGCCACGGCTGCCGCGGCAAGTGCTCGGTTATCCCTGTCGCTGCGCGGCGTTTCCCGGCGCGTGCAATTTGCGACCGCCCATGTGCGCAAAGGCGAAAGCCTGGATTTGGACTGGGCTGGCCTGGCGGACCCCAAGGCGACGACCATATTCTACATGGGACGTTCCGCCGCCCGCGATATCAGTTCCAATCTGATCAAGATGGGTCTTTCCGGAGCCACCCCGGTCATGATCGCCTGCGACATAAGCCTGCCCACGGAACGGTTGCTCTATACCCGCCTGGATTTGCTGCCCCTGTCGGCAGGGGCGATGGATGAGGGCCAGCCCATGTTGATCCTGGTCGGAGAAGCGATCGGCATCCGTCAGCGCGCGGACCTCGCCTTGGCGACATGGGAGGAGGTTTGATGCCGATCTCAGGTCGGATTGACATCTGGTTCAACAAGTTTCTTGCTTTCATGGGATCATGCGATGGCAGCGAGTATGTCGAAATTGCGGATATTGCGGCGCAAGTGGACAGACTTCACAACGAAGTGACGAGGTTGCACCGGGAGAATGCGCGGCTGATCACTCTGCTGGTGCCTGGCGTCACGTCGGAGGGGCGGCATGATTGCGACGTTGCCCCTATGCCCTCTGTCAGGTCCGGCAGCGCAGAGTGGCGAGCGCAGCCAGAAACATGACCGCGCCGGCAAAGGCCATGGTCCAGATCGGCTCAGTCGGGAAAAACTGGTGCATGATCGTGCCCATTACCGTTGCCACCAGCAATTGCGGAATGACGACGAAGGCATTGAACAGCCCCATATAGATGCCAAGCTTGCTCTGCGGCACGCTGGACGCGAGCATCGCATAGGGCATGGCGAGGGTGGACGCCCATGCGATCCCGATCGCCACTTCCGACAGGAGCAGCGCGTGCGCATCGCGCAGGACAAGGAAGGACAGGAAGCCGAGCGCGCCGAGCGTCAGCGCCAGCGCATGGGTCTGCGCCTGTCCGATGCGGCGGGCGAGCGGCTGGAGCAGGAAGGGCGCAGCGAAGGCGGCGACGCCATTATAGGTGGCAAAGAGGATGCCGACCCAATTGCCCCCCGCATTATAGGCAGCACTGGTCGGATCCGCTGAGCCGAAGACATATTGAGCGACGACCGGCGTGGTATAGATCCACATGATGAAGAGAGCCGACCAGGTGAAGAACTGGACCAGCGCCAGCTTCTTCATCATGGGCGGCATGGTCGCGAAATTGCCGACTATATGCCCAAGCAAAGTGTCAGTCTGGCCGCGTGCCATCATGCGGGCCAGTCCATAAGCGGCGATCAGGCCGCCGAGCAGATAGAGTTCCTTCTCCAATGCCCAGCCCCAGACCGCGGCAATGATGGCAAGGCCGGCGATCATCCACATGGGGCCGCCGGCGGGGACCGGCGGGGCCTCCTCTTGCGGTGCAGCTTCGTTGGCCTGGGTAAAATCCGCCATTTGTCCGGGCGAATATTCGCGGGTGGTGAGGACCGTCCAGAGCACGGCCAGGAACAGCGCCGCGCCGCCGATGTAGAAGCTGACCCGCACGGTGTCGGGGATCATGCCGGCGGGCGCGACGTTGGAGACGCCCATCCGGTCGAGCAGCCACGGAGTCGAAGAGCCGATCACCGCACCGGCGCCGATGAAGGCGGTCTGGATCGCATAGCCCGCCATATGCTGTTCCTTCGCCAGCATATCGCCGACAAAGGCGCGGAACGGCTCCATCGAGACGTTGAGCGAGGCGTCGAGGATCCAGAGCATCAAGGCGGCGGCGAGCAGGCCCGGCGCATTGGGCATGCCGAACAGGGCGAGCGCCGCAAACAACGCACCAGCGAAAAAATAGGGCCTGCGCCGACCGAAGCGGCACCATGTGCGGTCGCTATAATGGCCGATCACCGGCTGGACCAGAAGGCCGGTCAGCGGCGCGGCGATCCACAGCAGGGCAAGATTGTCGAGACTTTCCCCCAGCGACTGGAAGATGCGCGACATATTGGCGTTCTGCAGCGCGAAGCCGATCTGGATGCCGAAGAAGCCGAAGCTGATATTCCACAGCCCCCAAAAGCCCTGGCGCGGTCGGCCGTCGGACATCGTGGGGCCTGCTTCCAGCCCGCTTGCCAGCCCTGTGTCGTTCATCCCGGCCATTCCCATCCTTCGCCTTAACTTCCCATATTTCCCGCAGATTTCGTCATTTTGTTGCGAGCGCCTGATCCTATCGGAATGTCCACCTGTATGCGGTTACGCAGCCTGACGGGACCGGGCGGGATAGGACAGCCGGGGCGTCTCCCGCACCGATCCGGCCTAGCGTTTGCGCTTGCTCCCGCTGGCGACGAAGCGGATCGCCTGACCGCCACCCGGCGCCAAGTCGAGGCTCAGGACATCGCCCTTCTTCACCTGCTTTTTTTCGATGACGATCGCGTGCCGCCCTTCGGTACGATAGTCGGCACCGGGGCCGTCGCGATAGATTTCGGCCGTATAGCTGCGGCCGGCATCGAGGAAGTCGAGCGTCACCTTCGACGAGCGGGACTGCTCATCGCCCACCGCGCCCAGATACCAGTCGTCGCTCCCCCTGGCCTTGCGCGCGATGGTGACATAGTCGCCCACCTCGCCATTGAGCGCCCGCGTGTCGGACCAGTCGGTCGGCACATCCTTGATGAACTGGAAGGGGCCGGGATATCTGGCGTAATTTTCCGGCGTATCGGCGGCCATCACCACAGGCGAATAGAGGACGACGTAGAGGGCAAGCTGCTTGGCGATGGTCGAATGGATCGTGCTGCCTTCCGAACCCGACAGGCTGAGCACGCCGGGGGTGAAGTCCATCGGCCCGCCCAGCAGCTGGGTGAAGACCAGGTTCGCCTCATGCTCGGGCGGGTTCTTGCCGCCGACCCAGGCATTATATTCCATGCCCCGCCCGCCTTCGCGCGCGACCCAGTTGGGATAGGTGCGGCGCAGGCCCGTATCCTTGACCGGTTCATGACTGTCGATGCTGACATGATATTTGGCGGCGGTCTGCACAACGCGCAGATAATGGTTCACCATCCACTGGCCTTCATGCCATTCGCGATGCTTCGATCCATCGGCATCGACCCGTTCGATCTGCCCCGCATCGGTGACATAGCCGGTCTTCACCACCTGCTCGCCATGGTCAGCCGCCCAGTTGAAGGCGGTATCGAGTTGCCCGTCATAATGGCTGGCCGATCCGCCGGTTTCATGATGGCCGATCAGCGTGACGCCTTTCGACTTTGCATAGGCGGCAAGTCCATCGGCATCAAAGTCCTCGGTGGGTCGCGAGAAGTTCATGTCGTTGCCGTTGCCGAACCAGTTGCCGTCCCAGCCGACATTCCAGCCTTCGACCAGCACGGCAGGGATGCCGCTGGCCGCGGCGAAATCGATGTAGCGGCGGACATTGGCGGTTGTGGCGCCATGTTTGGGGCCGCGCGCCCAGGTCCAGTCGCCCTTGATCATGTTCCACCACACGCCGACGAACTTGCCCGGCTTGATCCAGCTGGACACGTCACCGAGCTTGTTCGGCTCGTTCAAGTTCAGGATCATGTGGTTCATGTAGAGGCCGGCGGCATCGTCCGCGATGGCGATGGTGCGCCAGGGGGTGGAGAAGCCGGCGTCGCGCGACACCTTCGGCCCGCCCGAACCGGGCGTCAGCGAAGCGCGGAAGACGGTGCCTTCGGCACGGGCGAGATTCATGGCCGAATAGTCGACCAGCGCCGCCTCATGCAGGGCGACATGGGTGCCATCGGCCAGCTTCACCGTCATCACCGTCTGCGCGGTGCCGACCGCGTCGAGCGGGGTGCGGTTGTAGAGATATTCCTCGCGATTCCATTCATAGGCTGGCTTCCACCAGGCGGTGCCGCCCTGCGCGAAGGCGAACTGGGTCAGCTCCTCGGCGATGTTGGCGTGATGGAGATTGGCCTGGTCCGGCAGCGTGTAGCGGAAGGCGACGCCATCGTCGAACAGGCGGAAGGTCACGTCCATCTCGCGCTTGAGATCCCCCTTCTCGCGGAAGCTGAGCTTCAGCTCATTATGATGGTCGCGGATCGTGGCCCATTCGCCCCAGGGCTGGCTCCAGCTTGTGTCGCTGCTGGCCTGCTTGCTATCCGCAAGCGTCAGGTTGCGCTCGATCTTGGGCGCGTCGGTGAACATGAAGCCCAGGCGGCTGTCGACGATCAGCGGCTTGCCGTTGCGCTGCACGGCATAGCTCGGGCGGCCCTCCCCATCGAGGCTGATGGAGAGGGTGATATGGCCATCGGGCGAGGATGCCTGGGCCACCACATCGGCCCGGGCGGCTGCGGGGGCGAGCGCCAGGGCTATGAGAGGCAGGGCGAGCGCGGTCAGTCGCTTCATGGGAACGTCCTTAAACTTGGAAGGCGGCGACGAAGCCGGATGCGGGAGCGAAATTCCAGTCGGCAATGATCCCGGTCGACAGCGTGACCTGCCAGCGCTCGGCATCTGCCGGTTGCCAGGCGACGGAGCTGTCACCCAGGTTGAAGACGCAGAGGCATTGCTGCCCGTCTTGCGTCCGTTCGAAGGCGAGCAGGTCGCCGGGCGTATCGAGGAAATCGATAGTACCTCTGCGCAGCGGCGGCGTGGCATTGCGCAGCGCCAGCACCTTGCGCGTCCAATGCAGCAGCGAGGCAGGATCGGCTTCCTGCGCATCGACGGCAAGCGGGCGGTGCGCCTCCCCCACTGGCAGCCAGGGCTTGGCGTCGGAGAAGCCGAACCAGGGTGCCGCGCTGGTCCACGGCATCGGCGTCCGGGCGCCGTCGCGCGACAGGGTTAGCGGCCAGTTGGCGATCGCTTCGGGATCCTGCAAATCCTCGAACGCGATCTCGACCTGCGGCAGGCCCAGTTCCTCGCCATAATAAAGGAAGATGTTGCCGCGCAGGCAACCGAGCAGCAGCATCTTCATCCGGCAATAGGCATGGGGGTCGATGTCGCCGGCCCAGCGCGAAACGGCGCGCGGCGCATCATGATTTTCGAAAGCCCAGCTTGGCCAGCCAATCCCCTGCTCCGCCGGCCAGCGCGACAGCACGCTTTTCAGGAACGGCGCCGACAGCTTTGGTGCATAGAGAAAGTCGAAGCCATAGGCGGTGTTGAGGCGATGATCGCCCTGCGTGAACGCCTTCATCTCCGCGTCGCTATTGTCGCCGCCCACTTCGGCGACTGTGAAGCGGTCGGGATATTCATCGAACACGGCGCGGACCTTTTCCAGGAACAGCGGAATGTCCGGATGGCTTTGGCTGTAGCGCCTGATCTGGAAATCATAGGGCCGCGTGCGGATGCGGCCGTCCTCCGGCGCGGGCGGATTGTCGCGCAATTGCGGGTCGGGCATCGAATGGTTGATCGCGTCGATGCGGAAGCCATCGACCCCGCGGTCGAGCCAGAAACGCACGATGTCCAGCACCGCTGCCTGCACCTTTTCATTGTGCAGGTTGATCTGCGGCTGCTCCTTCAGGAAATTGTGCATATAATATTGGCGGCGGCGCGCGTCCCAGGTCCAGGCCGGGCCGCCGAACACGGACTGCCAATTGTTGGGCGGGGATCCGTCCGGCTTTGCATCGGCCCAGACATACCAGTCGGCATGGTCGTTGCCGCGACTGGAGCGGCTTTCGATGAACCAGGGATGCTGGTCGGATGTATGCGCCCACACCTGATCCACGATGATGCGCAGGCCAAGATCATGGGCGCGGGCGACCAGCGCGTCGAAATCGGCGAGCGTGCCGAAGATCGGATCGACATCGCAATAGTCGGACACGTCATAGCCGAAGTCGCGCATCGGGCTTCTGAAGAAAGGCGAGAGCCAGATGGCATCGACGCCAAGCGAGGCGACATAGGGGAGATGCGCCGTAATACCGGCGAGATCGCCGATGCCATCGCCATTGGAGTCGGCAAAGCTGCGCGGGTAGATCTGGTAGATGGTGGCACCGCGCCACCAGGGAGCTTTATCCGTCATTGTGAATGAGCGCTCCGTACAGCGCAGACGCTGTAGCCAAGGGGAGGAAGGTCGATGGCGAGACTGCCGGGTGCGGAGACCTGCGGGGCGCAGTCCGCGCCGACAAGGGTAACGAAGGCGGTCGACGCGCTGTCCACCTGAACCTGCGCCCGGACGGACACGGTCGATGTGTTGAAGGCGATCAGATATTCGGCGCCCGTTTCGGGATCGAAGCGCGAGACGGCGAACAGGCCCGGTTCGTCACCGCGCGCACGGATCGTCTCGCTGCCCCGGCGCAGCGCCGCATGGCCGCTGCGCAGGCGGGCAAGCGCCGCGATCTGCCGATAGAGAGGATGGGCCGGATCGAAGCGCGGCGTGGCGGTGGTCGCATCGCTGCCCAGCAGGCGATTGTCGTTGTAGCTCGCCACCTTGCTGCCGAACATGTCCTCGCGGGCGTCCTGATCGCCGCCGTCGCCGACGAAGCCCTGCTCGTCGCCATAATAGATGGTCGGTACGCCACGCAGCGTCAGCAGCATGGCGTTGGCGAGCATCACGCGGCGCAGCACCTCATCCTCGCTGGCCTGCGGAAAAGCGCGGCGGACGAAGGTGGCGAAGCGCCCGGCATCATGATTGCTGACGAAAGTCGGCAACTGGCGCGCGGTGGCGGCTCCCCCCTGATAGAGGGCGTCACCGCTCAACATCCGTTCCCAGGTGGCGGTCGCCGCCTTCCCCGCCACGGTTTCCAGCGCCGCCTGGCGGAAGGCGAAATCGAGCACGGCAGGCAAGCCCCCTTCGCGGGTGTGCCAGGCAAGCGGGCCGGCATCGACCGTCTCGATATAGACTTCGCCGAAGATGTGGAAATTGGGGATGCCGCGCGCCCTGGCCCGCGCCTGCATGGCCGGCACGAACTGCTGCCAGAAATGCGGATCGACATGGCGGGCAGTGTCGATGCGGAAGCCGTCGATGCCGAAGCGGTCGATCCAGCCACCGAAAATGTCGATCATGCCCGCGATCACGCGGGGATGCTCGGTCATCAGATCGTCGAGCCCGGCAAAATCGCCCATGGTCGCGCTCTCGCCCGAATAGGTCGTTTCGCCACGATTATGGTAATAGCGCACGTCGTTGAGCCAGGCCGGGTTCTTCACCGTTCGCTCGCCCTTGGGCACGAAGGGCGTATAGGCATAGGCCGGGTCGGTGAGCCTCGCGAAATTGGCGTCGCCATGGTCCGTGTCGCCGGAAAAGCCGGGATTGATCGCCGCGCCGGCCACGCCGCCGCGCCGCTGATAGGGATAGTCGGCGCGCGAGCGATAGGGACAGGACCGGTCGGCGCATTCGCGATAGCGGATCACGTCCGCCGTGTGATTGGCGATGATGTCCATATAGACCTTCATCCCCCGGCCATGGGCCGCCTTCACCAGCGCGGCGAAATCGGCGTCGGTGCCGAAATGCGGATCGACATGCTCGAAATCGGTGATCCAATAGCCGTGATAACCCGCGCTTTCCTGCCCCTTTGGACCTTGCACCGGCTTGTTGCGGAAAATCGGGCCGACCCAGATGGCGGTGGCGCCCAGCCCCTGAATATAATCGAGCCGGCGGATCAGCCCTTTGAGGTCGCCGCCGTGGTAGAAGCCCTTGGACACGGGGTCAAAGCCGGTCTGGAGCCGGTCGCCCTTCAGCCCGCCCTGGTCGTTGGCGGGGTCGGCATTGTCGAACCGGTCGGGCAGGACGAAATAGATGACTTCATCTTCGGGCAGACGGGTGCGGAAGCCACCCTCCTGCGCGAAGGCCGGAGCAGGAAGCGCGCAAAGCGCGGCCAGCAGCATCGCCGTTCGTCCGCGCATGGCCTTCACCCCTCCCCTGCCGCTTGTGCCTGATTGCCGCGACTTGGCTCCTTCTTAGTCGGCGGTTACCGGCCGGGCCAAGGGGCCGGCATACGTATTCAAAGCCGCCGCCTTCCCAATCCGAGCGCGGAGGCGTAAAGTTCGGCGATGGCCGGCAACGACAAAGTGACATCCTTCGACATCGCCACGCTGGCCGGCGTGTCCCAGCCGACCGTGTCGCGCGCGCTGCGCGGCGACAAAACGGTAAGCGAGGGGACACGGCTGCGGGTCGAGGCGATCGCCCGGCAGCTCAACTATACGGTGGACAAGAATGCGTCGTCGCTGCGGCGGGGCAAGAGCAACACGCTGGCTCTGCTGTTCTTCGAGGATCTGCTGCCCGACGAAAGCTGGATCAACCCCTTCTTCCTGTCGATGCTGGGGCCGATCCTGCAGACATGCGCCAAGCGCGGCTATGACCTGCTCACCAGTTTCCAGCAGTTGTCGACCGACTGGCATGTCGATTATGAGGACAGCCGCAAGGCCGACGGCATCATCCTGCTGGGCTATGGCGATTATGAAATCTACCGCAGGCGGCTGGAGCAACTGGTGGCGCAGGGCACGCATTTCGTCCGCTGGGGATCGGTGGACCAGCATGCGCTTGGGATGACGATCGGTTGCGACAATCGGCTTGGCGGGCGCGATGCGGGCGCGCATCTGATCGCGCGGGGACGCAGCCGGATCGCCTTCCTGGGCGACGCGTCGAGCCATTATCCCGAGTTTCGCGATCGGTATGCCGGCCTGTCCGAAGTGCTGCGCGAGGCCGGGCATCCGGTCGATCCGGGCCTGCATGTCGATGCGCTGTCAACCGAGCAGTCGGGCTATGAGGCGGCCAGCCGCCTGATCGCGCGCGGCGTGCCGTTCGATGCGATCTTCGCCGGATCGGACCTGATCGCGATCGGCGCGATGCGGGCGCTGGACGAACATGGGCTGTCGGTCCCCGACGATGTCGCGCTGATCGGTTTCGACGACATCCCCGCCGCCAGCCTGACGCGACAGCCGCTGACCACCGTGGCGCAGGACTATCTGCGCGCGGGCGAAGTGCTGGTCGATGCCCTGATCGGCCAGATCGACGGCAAGCCTGGGACGCCCACCCTGTTGGCTCCCCGGCTGGTCATGCGGATGACGGCCTAGGGATTTTCAAAGCCTACGAACGGCAAACCATGCGCTTCCCTCTCGCCCCAAGGAAAAGCGGACCGCCCTCCCCTCAAAGGGGTGGCGGTCCGGGGAGGAGGATTGCCCGCGTGCAGTCGGGCAACCCGGGGGAAGGCTGGGTCAGAATTTATAGGTCAGGCCCAGATAATAATCGCGGCCATAGCGCTGATAGTCGATGACCTGGCGCTTATCGTCATTCTGGTAGGTGACGAACGGCTGGTCGGTAAGGTTCTTGCCCTGCAACAGGATCGACAGGCCGGTGAGCGGACCGGACTGGAATTCATAGCCGATCTGCGCGTCCAGAATGCCCTCCGCCTTGGCCGTGCGGAAGGTCGGCGCGGCCGAGAGCCCAGCGACTTCGCCCAGGAAGGAAGAGCGATAACGATAGGAGACGCGCGCCTGGAAACCGCTCTTTTCATAATAGGCGGTGCCGCTGGCGACCCATTTGGACAGGCCCGGCAGGGTGACGACGTCGGTCGGATTGCTGCCATATTTGACTGCGCTGTGGGTGTAGGAACCGCTGGCGAAGATGCCGAAGCCGTCGAGCGTTTCGCTGAACACCTTGAACGGCAGTGACGCAGTGCCCTCCACGCCCATGATCGTGCCCTTGCCGGTGTTGGCCGGGGCCTTCAGCAGGCCGATGAAGCTGCCGTCGGCGACGATCTGGTCGCGAATGGGGGCAGGCAGGGACGGCAGCACGCCCGAAAAATCATAGGCGATATTGTTGTTGGGATCGACGAAGTCGGTCAGGTTCTTGAAGAACCCCGCAAGCGAGAGATAGCCGCCGCCCGGGAAATATTTCTCGATCGACAGGTCGATGTTGGTCGACTGATAGGGGCGCAGCGCGATGTTGCCGCCGTTCGAGCTGAACGGGCTATATTGCGGATCGGAACCCAGGCCCACATTGGCCAGGTTGAAATTATACTCCTGGTTGACGCGTTCCTGGTCCATGCGTGGGCGCACCATCGTCTGCGCCGCGCCGATCTTCACGAAGAAGCCGGGTTCCAGCTCGACCGACAGCTGGGCGCTGGGCAGGAAATCGGTGAAGCTCTCCTTGCCCGAAGCCGGAACGACCGTGACGACGCCATTGGCGAAGTTGGAAATGGTGCCGGTCGACGCCTGGCGGGTGTGGATCACCTGCAGGCCGATCGCGCCCTTCAGCGGCTTGCCGCCCAGATCGCCGTCCAGCGTCATCTTCGCATAGCCGGTGAAGACATCCTCCTTCACCACATTGTCACGCACCAAGGAGGACGGCCGGTTGTCGAAGACCGCATCAAGGACATTGTCGTAGAGATAGAGCGGGTCGAGCGTCAGCATCGCCGGCACGCCCAGATAGTCGAGCGAGACATTCTTGCCGAGCAGCGCCTGCTGCGGCACCGCGGCCGAACCGGGCGTGCCGTTGGCTATGGTGCAATCCGTGCCGCCGGTGGGGCAGAGGAAATAGCTGGTATAGGCGCTGGTCTTCTTGCGCCGGCTGTAATTGCCGCCGACTTCCCAATTGCTGAAGATGCTGCCGGAAATATCGCCGATCAGGTTCGCGCGGAACGACTTCAGGTCGTCGGTGAACTTGGGCCGGTTGAGGAAGCCCGCCTGCACAACGGCGCTGGTGCCGTTATAGCCCCAACCATTGGGATCGGTCAGGCTGATGATGTTGGTATTGGTATAATCGAGCGTCGGCACGATGCTGAACAGGCCGTTCGACTGGCGCTCGACGCGCACGGTGTCCGGCACGCCGGAACGCAGATAGCCAGTGCCCGAATAGGTTTCGAGCAGGAAGTCGGTGCGCTTGGCGCGCGACCAGCTGGCATCGACGTTGAGCTTGAGACTATCGTTCAGGCGTATGGCGTTGTTCCAGCCGAGCGAGATGGTGTCGGCCTTGCGCTTGTTATAGTCGTTGCGCTGGACGCCGTAGACGTTGGAGAAGGTGGCGCCGGTGACGAAGCCATTGTCGACCATCACATTGCTCACGCCGACATTGCTGCCCCAGACGAGCGGAAATTCGATGCCGCGCAGGCGCTGCACTTCCTCGAAATGCGACGCCAGGACGTCGAAGGTCGAATGGAAAGTGTCGCTCGGCTGCCATTCCAGCGTGCCGACCACGCCGTAGCGCTTCAGGAGGTTCGACTGCACATAGGGCTTGGCGCCGCCGATGATCAGGTTGCCGTTGGCATCGGTGGGATAGCCCCAGGCATTGAACCGCTCATTTTGCGACGGGGTCTGGGAAGCGGCAAAGCCCAGCGACAGGCCCAGCGTGTCGTTGGCGAACTGATCGACATAGGTGGCAGACGCACGATAGCCATAGCGCTCGCCATCGGGATTGAGCTTGTCCATGCCGTTCATCTGGCCGCGCAGCGACACGGCCAGGATGCGGTCGTTCTTGTCGAGCGGACGCAGCATCCGCAGGTCGACTGTGCCGGATATGCCGGCGGCGATCAGCGCGGCATCGGCACTCTTGTAAACATTGACGTTCTGGAAGAATTCGGACGGATATTGGTCATATTCGACGCCGCGATTGTCGCCGACGGTCACCTGTTCGCGGCCGTTGAGCAGGGTGGTCGAGAAATCCGGGCCAAGGCCGCGGATCGACAGGCGCTGGTCACGGCCTTCGAGGCGCTGCGCGGTGACGCCGGGAAGACGGGCGAGCGAGTCCGCGATCGACACGTCCGGCAGCTTGCCGACATCTTCGGCCGAGATGGAATCGACGATCAGCACGGAATCGCGCTTCACCTTGGCGGCGGAGGCAAGCGAGGCGCGGATGCCGGTGACGACGATGGCGTCGGGCTCGTCGGCAGCGGGGGCTGCGGTTTCAGGTCCGGTCTGCGCATGGGCGACCTGTGCGACGGAGAAGGAAACCCCTGCCAGCAGCGCGGCGCGCAGGACGGTGTGACGGAATTGATGCATGACGGTTATCCTCCCCAGGACGCATCTTGAGCGTTTCTTGCCGACATGTGTCGGTCCGCTTCCAATACCGTCGCCCCTGTCGCTCTGCACAGAATCCAGCATACGTATTCAGGGGAGCGGCAAGGCCGTGCGCCTGCCGTCAGGAGGTCGATCGCAGTCGCGACGCTTGAGCGCCGATCCTGCCGGTAATGGGCTGGCCTTGCGGCGGCCGTGAGAACCGACCGAAATTCGAGGGTCTGGCGCTCAAGGTCCGAGTTGGCCGATGCGGCAAATGCCTTTGACATCGATCCAAATGAACGCAGGTCGACCGGAACCCGACCGCTCCGACAGCGTCCTCATGTCCTTGCCGCCCGCGCCGCCTTTCCCCTATCTTCAACCCATCATGGCGACCGCGACGAACCCGATATCGTAGCCGCTTCGTTGCTATCGCATGTTGCACCACACAGGAGAGGACCGACCATGAGATCACGCCCGACTATCTTCTCATCGGTGATCGCCGCATGTCTCGCGCCGGCGCTCGCCGCGGCGCAGCCTGTGGCGCCTACCGCTCGAACCGAATCGGGCATGGTGCGGGGTGCGAGCGAGGGAGGGTCGATCGCCTGGAAAGGCATCCCCTATGCCGCCAGCACCGCCGGGCAAAATCGCTGGAAAGCCCCACAGCCCGCGCCCAGGTGGGACGGCATACGCGATGCCACCCACTACGGTGCCGACTGCATGCAACTTCCCTTCCCCAGCGACGCCGCGCCGCTGGGAACGACGCCATCTGAAAATTGCCTGTTCGCAAATATCTGGCGGCCCAAGGCGGCAGGCGCTCGACGCCTGCCGGTGCTGTTCTGGATCCACGGCGGCGGATTCGTGAATGGCGGCTCGTCTCCGCCGACCTATTCGGGCGCCCGCCTTGCGGAGCAGGGCATAATCGTCGTCAGCATCAACTATCGGCTGGGTCGCTTCGGCTTCATGGCCAATCCCGCCTTGGGCCAAGGGGACGAGCGCCAGCCCTATTCCGGCAACTATGCATTACTGGACCAGGTCGCGGCGCTGGAATGGACGAAGCGCAACATCGCCGCTTTCGGCGGTAACCCCGACGACATCACGCTGATGGGCGAAAGCGCCGGCGGCATGTCCGTCAACATGCTGCTCACGTCCCCGCTCACCAAGGGCAAGTTTGCCAGAGCCATCATCATGTCGGGCGGGGACGGCCGCATGGGACAGGATGCCGCCCTGACGACCGCCGAGCAGAAGGCGCGAGCGTTCGCAGAGGCGCATGGTGCCTCTGCCGATGCGGACAAGCTGCGCCGGCTTACGCCGGACGCGGTGATCGACAAGCTGAACCTCGCGACGCTCGGCGGGCCCAGCCCGACCTACTCCGGTCCCTATGTGGACGGCATTGTGGTCAATGAACCCCGCCCCGTTCTCCAGGCGTCGCAGCTCCGGGGAACGAGTGTCATGATCGGTGCGACGAGCGCGGATATCGGCGGTCCGTCGGGATTCATGATTGCCGGCGCCAGCGAATTGGGCGGGCTCCTGGCCCGCCAGGGAGCGGCCGTCTATCCCTATTGCTTCTCCTATGTCGCGCAGTCCTTGTCAGCCAAGGGCGCCTCGCACGCCAGTGACATTCCCTTCTTTTTCAACACGCAAGACATCAAATATGGAAACGCCGTCACGTCGCGCGATCAGGCCATGGGTGCGACCATCTCCAGATATGTCGCCAATTTCGTCAAGAACGGGAATCCAAACGGATCCGGTCTCCCGGAATGGCAAAAGCTCGCTGCGAAGGGTGAGGGCGGGATCATGGACTTTTCCGATCGCGGCGTCGCGGAACCCGGATCGAAAGCCTGCGGCGTGGAGTAGGACGATGCCGGTCGGATTCGTTCGGCCGCCCTTCGGCACGAGCAAAAGCTGCCTCGATGATTCCGTTCCAGCGAGCCGTCGCTCTGCTGGAGAGGGAGGTCAAGCGGAACGGCACTGCACAAATCCGGGATTGATCCACGGCCACGCGCACAAAAGTCCTTGTGCTTTTCGCCACGCCGGGCGTCAGAAGCACCGCTATCGGTGCGAGCATCGCGCCGATGGTGCGTTTTGGCGCGGCAAGGATCAGAGCGCTGGCGAAGGGGGATGATGACTCCGCCAGCGCTGTCGCAACGATCGCTCCGATCAGTCACTGAACGACGCGCGCAGGCCCCAGTCGAGTGGCAGTGTTGTTGCGCACCGCAACGCAGAATCGGCCCACCTCGAAGCCGGCGGCGACACTGGCCCGGGCTACTGACGATTTGGGTGAAGCCAGCGAGATCGTCCCTGCCCCACGACGAAATCGGGCGACTTCACGGCTTTACCCCTTGGGGATCGCCGGCCATGATGCCCCGGCCGTCGGTGGCAAGATAGACGCGGCCGAAGCGCCGCGGATCGCCGCTTATCATGCGCAGGCGTCCGCCCCATTGATGGGCATCGTCGTTGATCCTTTGCCACTGCGTTCCGCCGTCGATCGAACGAAAGACGCCTCGCCTGCCCTGATCGGTGCCGATGGCGTAGAGCGCCGGCGACGATTTGCCCGGTGCGCCTTTCCCCAATCCGAAGCGCTGTACCGCGATGTCCCCGCCCGCCTTCGTCCAATGCTCCCCCGCATCGGTCGTGGAATAGAGCGACGTGCCCAGCAACAGCCATAGCGCGCCCGCTCGACCGGGCACCGCGAGCAGCGGATTGGGCGCTTCGCGTCCACGCACGCGCGCGGCGGACAGGTCTGCGGGCAGGCCTTCGCTCGCGACCTGCCGAAAATGTCTGCCGCCATCGTCGCTGCGCACGATCCGGTCGGCAGCGAAATCGATGGCGTAGAAGCGATTGGGATCTGCCTTGTCCGCCGTCACCCTGACGCGCGAAGGCAGGCCTTCGACCGCCGTCCAGCTTTGCCCCCGGTCGCTGGTTCGGATCGGCTTGTCGGTTTCGACGAGGAAAACGCGCCCGTCCGCTGAAACGGTGATCGCCGCATCGCCCGTACGCTCCGGCGGCGGCGGCGCAGCGGGATCGGACGGTCGCACCGGGACACGGAGCGGCATCCAGGTGCGAGCGCCATCGCGCGACCATGCCAGCGACGTGTCCGGCACCACCGCCGCATGGGTATTGCCGCTCCGCACCATGATGTCGGGCGCAAGGCCGGCATAATCGAGCGTGTTGCTATTGGTCAGCATGGGATCATGGTGCACATGATCGGGCGACACCGTCAGATCATCATGCCGAAACCCGCCGAGATCGCCGAAGCCGGACACCAGCGGCGCCCCGCCGGTCGGGCTTATCAGGGTGATGATCGCCGTCTGTTCGATGCCGCGCGTCCATGGCGCCCATTGCATCTGGCCCACCTTGCCAAATTCATGGGTGGCATAGAGCGTCGCGCCGGTGACATAGGCGGCATGATCGGCATCGAAGGGATCGATCGCCAGCCCCGCGATCCAGTGGCCGAAATCAGCCTTCTTCTCAAAATTCAGGAAGGGCGTTTCGCTCACGTCCCGCACGCTGCGCGGCGCCAGTTCGCTCCAGGTCCGCCCGGCATCGGCCGACCGCCACACGGTGTCGCCGGGCGTGTAGCGATTGACCGTGCTGACGGCGATGACGTTCGGGTCGCGCCGCGACACGGCGACGCCCATATAGCCGCCGGCCACGACCGCCGCGCCCTTCAGAGGCGTCACATCGGTCCAGATATCCGACTGAGTATCGAACCGCCATACCGCTCCGCGCGTGATGCCGTTCGGGCCGATCGCGTCGCAATAGCTGATGGTCAGGACGCCGTCGCTTCCCAGCGCGGCCTTGACGGGCAACATATCGGCCGATGGGCCGCCCGACAGGGCCTGCCATGTATCGCCGCCGTCGCGCGACCGGAACAGATGGGATCGCCCCGGATCGGCACTGGCGACGAAGATCGTGCCGCGGCGCGCGGTATCGAACAGAATGAACGACAGGCCCCCATGGGTCATCCTCGGCCGGTCGGGAAGCCCGAGCCCGGCAAGAGGGAACCCATCGACCTTGTGCCAATGCGCGCCGGCATCCAGACTGCGCCACAGCCCGTCATGACGAGACCCAAAGAAAAGCCGGCGGTTGTCGTGCGGATCGACCGCCAGTCGCTCGCCAAGGCCACGGCCATCCTCATTGCCGCCCATGGAGAAAGGCACGTCCGTCCTCTTCCAATGCGCGCCACGATCGGCGGACCGGAAGATGGCGGCCGGTCCGCGTGCGTTCATGCCTGCCGCCATATAGACCACGGCCGCATCCACCGGGTCAGGGGCGATGCTTTCGACGCCCATATAGCTGGATTCCGCTTCCCCGTCCTGCAACGGCACCCATTGCCCCATCCTGGCGTCCCAGCGGTAAGCGCCGCCCATATCGGTCCGCAGATAGGCAAGCCCCCGCTCCGCCGGGCTAAAGACGATACCGGGCGCAAAGCCGCCTCCGCCCACCTTGACGTTGCGCCACTGATAGGGGGCCGCCGGGGTGTCGATCGCTCCGTCGCCCGCATGGACGATCGGCGACACGGCGAACGTCAGGGCAGCCATCGCCATGCCAATATGCGCCATCGCCTTACGCGCGAACCAAGTCATGTTTGCTGCTCCCCTCCCCTGCTGTGATAGCGCTGTCATCGGCATGCATGCCTATCAGGCGGCATCACCAAAGCAAGCGCCGCCGAAGCAGATGCGCTAGCCGGTCGATGGGCAGTTTGCCGATGTGTTTGCACTCCTCCTCGATAAGGCGGCGCACATGACAACGCAGGTCATTTGAGTGACGCCATCCTGTCATCGAAATCGACTTAAACTGCCATGACATGACGCTACCCGGCCGGCTGCGCGCATCGTGCGCATCACGGATGTTGGGGGATCTTCACACATGATGGCGACTCGTTTTTCGGCCAGGACCGTTCGCTGGGCATTGCTCGCGGGCTCCGCACTTTCGCTCGGCACAATGACGCAGGCGATGGCGCGGGATGAAGCGGCCGCGCCTGAGGCCGCGCCGGCCCCGGACGCCACCCCGGATATGGGCTCGATCATCGTGACCGGCGCCAAGACGACCCGTTCCGCCACGGCGATCGTATCCAGCGAAATTCAGAAGATCCTGCCCGGCGTCGCGCCGCTGAAGGCGATCCAGACGCTGCCCGGCGTCCTTTACATCACGGCCGATCCCTGGGGGAATAACGAGCAGAACGCGCAGATATTCGTCCATGGCTTCGCCGGCAATCAGCTCGGCTACACGATGGACGGCCTCCCATTGGGCGATCAGAGCTACGGCAATTATAACGGCCTGTCGCCGCAGCGTGCGGTGATCTCCGAAAATGTCGCCCGGGTCGTCGTGGCGACGGGCGCGGGCGATCTCGCCACGCCGTCTAACAGCAATCTGGGCGGAACGGTGGAAACCTTCTCCTCCGATCCCGAACAGGCCTTCGGCGTGCGCGCCGCCCAGACCGTCGGCAGCTACGACGCGTCGCGCACCTATCTGCGCATCGACAGCGGCGACATCGGCGGCGGCAACACCGCCTATATTTCCGGCGTGCGGCAGCGGGCGCGCGCATGGGACTTCAACGGCATCCAGAAGGGGTGGCAGGCCAACGCCAAGTTCGTGCATGACGATAGCACGGGCAAGCTGACGCTCTATTTCGACTATAACGACATGACGCAGCCCAATGAGGACGCGACGGTCTTCTTCAAGCCGTCGGCCGGCGGTACGGCGACCGCTGTTCAGCTCTTCACGCCCTATACCAAGCCCTTCTTCTATCCCGACTTCGACGGCTATCGTTCCAGCTACCTGACGGCACTCGGCAACAGCCCGGCGGCGGCAGGCAGCAACTATCGCAACTATTATTCCGATGCCCAGCGCACCGACTACCTCGCCTATGCGCGGTACGACGCCCGCCTGTCGGACAAGGTCACCTGGTCGACCACCGGCTATTATCATCATAATGACGGCGCGGGAGTCGTCGCCGGTCCGCTCGGCCAGTCGATCACGACCGCGCAGCCCTATCTCGATCCTAACTATGCCAGCCTGCCCACCAATTGCCGTTTCACGGCGAACAACAACGGCGTCCGGCCGGCCGCCTGCACCGCCCTTACCGACGCGCAGGCGGCGGCGGCCGGCACAGCTCTGGTCGCGGCGACCGGCGGTTCGGGCCTCATCACCCGCACCACCGAATATCGCATCGACCGCGAAGGGGTGATCTCGTCGGTCAGCGTGGACGCTGGTCCCCACAAAATCGAATTCGGCGGATGGTTTGAACATAACAGCACGACCCAGTGGCGGCGCTGGTATGCGGTGCCGGTCGGCAATCCCGCGATCAGCACGCCCTATATCCGTCCGCGCGACGTGCTGGAGCCGCTGTTCACCCAATATCAGGGCGAAGCGCGGATCAACCAGCTGCAA
This sequence comes from Sphingobium sp., assembly GCA_013911745.1. Lineage (GTDB taxonomy): Bacteria > Pseudomonadota > Alphaproteobacteria > Sphingomonadales > Sphingomonadaceae > Sphingobium > Sphingobium olei. Next base: position 29,363 of record JACESO010000014.1, read on the forward strand.
CTCCATATCCAGGATACGTGGCAGGTCACCGATCGCCTGCTCGTCCAGGGCGGCTTCAAGACCAGCGCCCAGTGGGCGAGCGGCCGCTACCCCGTGCAACCGCGGCTCGGCTCGCTGGGCGGGACCACCGCGCTGCCCGAAGGCAAGATCGACACGAAGAACTGGTTCCTGCCGGCTCTTGGCGCCACTTATGACTTCAACGGGCATGAGCAGGTCTACGCCAACGTCCAGAAGAATCTGCGGCAGTATCAGGCCTATCTGGCGGGCGGCGGCGGCCCCTGGTTCACCGGCAGCCAGGCCGCATTCGATGCCTTCGCCGATCAGGGCAAGCCTGAAACCAGCTGGACCTACGAAGCCGGGCTTCGCACCAACCGCAGCCTCGGCAACGGCGTGACGCTTCAGGGGCAGGTCAACTATTATCATGTCGATTTCAGCAACCGCCTGCTGGCGATCCCGACCAATCCCGGCGGCATCGCGGGCAGCGGCATCACCGGCGGCACGTCGACGCTGGTCAATGTCGGCGACGTGAAGACGGACGGCGTCGATGCCGCCTTCACCCTTCGCTTCGGCAATCTGGCCTCGCTCTACAATGCCGTGTCCTACAATCTGTCCAAATATCGCAACGACTATACGTCTACGGCGCAGGGGATCGGCGCAGCGACCGACAGCTGCATCGGCGGCTATATCGTCACAGGCGGCGTCGTGCCCACCTGCGGCAAGCAGCTGCCCGGCACGCCCAAATGGATGAACAAGACGGTCGCGACGCTGAACCTCGGCCCCGTCGAGGTGCAGGCGATCGGCGATTATGTCGGCCGCCGCTTCGCCACCTTCACCAACGATGCCAGCGTGTCCTCCTACTTCCTGACCTCGCTGCGCGTTGCGGCGCGGGTGCCAGATAATATCCTGCCGCTGCAGAAGGTGGAGCTTTCGCTCAATGTGACGAACCTCACGGACAAGAAGGGCGTATCGACCCTTTCGATCGGATCGGCCACGAACAGCTATTCGGCCTATCCAATCCCGCCGCGCCAGTGGTTCCTCACCCTGTCAGCGGCCTATTGATCGACCAGCGATCCCAGGGACGGGCGGCAGGGGGATGCCAAAGCGTCCTCCTGCCCTCGCCGCCGGCCCGGGAACACAATATCCACTTTCCGCGTGACAATGCCGCTCATTTCCCCTAAGGGCGCGCCAGCAGACCGGCGGCCAACCGCTTCCGGTCTTCCGTCCGAGACAGTCGGTGAAGGGAATCTGCCCTTCTTAATGTCCGGCCTAGACGGGGAAAAGTTCTTTGCCGGGTCGGCCTTCGCGCCGGTTCGGGTCTGCCTGTTTCCTGCTTGAGGACCGGGCCAGTCGATCTCTCCCCTTCGGACCCAAGTGCCCCATGCCATCTGGCGTGGGTTTAGTCGTCCGCGCAAGGCTTTCATGCCCCATGCGGACCTGAAGTGGAGTAATGGCATGGATCGTAATCAGAAAGCTGAGGTCGTTTCCGCGCTGAACGCAGAGCTGGCACAGGTCGGTGTGGTCGTCGTGACCCGCAACCTCGGCATGACGGTCGCCCAGTCGACCGTCCTGCGCCAGAAGATGCGCGAAGCCGGCGCGACCTACAAGGTTACGAAGAACCGCCTCGCCCGCATCGCCCTTGATGGCACCGCCTATACCGGCCTGAGCGACCTGCTCACCGGTCCGGTCGGCCTCGCCACCTCGGCCGATCCGGTCGCCGCCGCCAAGGTTGCGATCGATTTCGCCAAGACCAACGACAAGCTTGAGATCGTTGGCGGCGCGATGGGCGAAGTGCTGCTCGACGCGGAGGGCGTGAAGGCCCTGGCGTCGATGCCGTCGCTGGATGAACTGCGTGCGAAGCTGGTCGGCCTTCTGGTCGCCCCGGCTACCAAGCTCGCAACCGTCACCCAGGCACCGGCTGCGCAGCTTGCGCGCGTCTTCAACGCCTATGCGGAAAAGGAAGCGGCGTAAGCCTTTCCCGACCCGATTTTTTGACCCTCATCTGACGGGGCATTCCGCCCCAAACAAGGAATAGTACACATGGCAGACATCAACGCTCTGGTCGATCAGCTTTCGGCCCTCACCGTCCTCGAAGCCGCCGAGCTCTCCAAGGCTCTGGAAGAAAAGTGGGGCGTTTCGGCCGCCGCCGCTGTGGCCGTTGCCGCCCCCGCCGGTGGCGCCCCGGCTGCTGCCGCTGAAGAAGTGAAGGACGAATTCGACGTCATCCTGACCGGCGACGGCGGCAAGAAGATCAACGTCATCAAGGAAGTCCGCGCCATCACCGGCCTGGGCCTGACCGAAGCCAAGGCGCTGGTCGAAGGCGCGCCGAAGGCCGTCAAGGAAGGCGTGAACAAGGAAGAAGCCGAAAAGCTGAAGAAGCAGCTGGAAGAAGCCGGCGCGACCGTCGAGCTGAAGTAATCGGACCTGCCCCGGGGCGTCATGCTTCGGGGCGAACCGATCCGGTCCAGCCGGAAACAGAAAAGGGGCGGCGCCGCATGGCGACCGCCCCTTTTCTTTGGGCACGGCGGATGGCTGCCTCAGTCGGCGGCGATCAGCTGATACCGCACACCCAGCGCCTGGGCGATGGCGCGCAGCCGGCGTTCGACCACCTCGCCATAGAGTTCCGCATCGTCGCCGCGCAGATAGAGATCGACCCGGTCATCATGCCGCTCCAGCCGCGAATGGGTCAGCGGCACCTCCACCCCGCCCGACAGCCGCTGGGCAAGGCGAATGGCAAGGCCCCAGAGCGTCGCGCGGCGCAGCGCATCGGCCGTGGCGAGCCGCTCGACCCCCGCGGGCGCGGACAGCCCCCCGCCGAAATGGGTATGCAGCGCCTGGCCCAGCATCGCCCGCTCGCAGGCGGTGATGCCCACCCAATTGCTGTGCAGCGCGATCTCCACGCCCCGCTCCGCGCGGAAATCGGGGTTCGCGCGCCAGCCGACATCCGCCAGCAGGCACGCGGCCCGGCGGATGCGGCGCATGGGCGCGGCATCGTCGGGGAAGAGCGGCGCGATCCACTTGTCGATCCGGTCGCCATGGCCGCGAAAGCGCGCCTGCGCCTCCCCTTCCGCCTCCGCCGCGACCAACAGCGGATCGTGCCCGCGAATATCCTGCGGCAATGCCTCGTACAACAATCCTTCCCGTAATCCGTAGGCGGACACGACCAGCCGGCTGGATTTCAGCTGCCGCACGACGACGGACAGCAGTGCCGCAGCGTCCGGCAATGTGGGCACGCGCGATCCGGTCATGGCCGGAATCTGCTTCAGCCGCGCCTTGTCCACATGGCTGACGATGCGGGTCAGCTGCTCCGCCCGCGCGGCAGTCATCTCATATTGGTGGACGACGGGCAGCGGAAACTCGGTCAGCTGCATGTCGAACCGGGCAAGCGCGCGCCACGATCCGCCGACCAGGTAAAAGGGCAGGCCCGGCTCCGGCCGCCAGCCCGCCTTGTCCAGCATCTTGACGACCTGCCGCTCCAGCGCGCGTGGTCCCTTCTCGCGTATCTGCGGCAGGCGCAGTACGCCCAGCGGCAGCGATATCGTCTGCTCCACCGCCCCGTCTCGCACCCGCGCCAGCTCCAGACTGCCGCCGCCCAGATCGCCGACGATGCCGTCCGCGCCCGGTATGCCCGACAGCACGCCCATCGCCGCGCCGATCGCCTCCTGCCCTCCGGTCAGCAATTCGACGGTCAGGCCCATCTCCGCCGCGCGGGCGATGAAGTCGCCGCCGTTGGTCGCGTCCCGCACCGCTGCCGTCGCGACGCAGCGTATGTCCGCCACCTTCATCGCGCGGCACAGATGGGCGAAGCGCGCGACGGCGCTCAGGCCCCGCTCCATCGCTTGCGGCTCGATCGCGCCGGTCTTCGCCAGCGACGCGCCCAGCCCTGCCATCACCTTTTCGTTGAAGAGGATGAAGGGGATGCGCCTCGGCCCGTCATAGACGACCAGCCGGACGCTGTTCGATCCGATGTCGATGATGGCGGTGCGGGCATGTGCGGGCTCGGGCGATGTCGCCATCTGTTCAGCGACGGCCCGGACGCGGCGCAGCATGGAATTCATCGCGCTTCAGCCCCGCCCGCGCAGGCGCAGCGTCGGCACCGCTTCATTGTCGAACGCCGCGCCCCGGCCGGACAGCGACGGGTTGGTCATGAAGTAACGGTGCAGGTTGAACGGCCGGTCCCCAGCCTCCAGCCGATGATACACGCCGTCCTTGTCCAGCGACCAGCTTTGCTCGGTGTCGATCAGGTTCGCCACCATCACCTGGTCCAATATCTGGTCATGGACGGTTTCCGTCTCCACCGGCGCCAGGAATTCCACGCGCCGGTCGAAATTGCGCGGCATCCAGTCGGCGGAGCTGATGAACACCTTCGCGCCATTGTTCGGCAGCGCCTTGCCGTTGCCGAACACGGTGATGCGACTATGCTCCAGGAACCGGCCGACGACCGACTTCACCCGGATATTTTCCGACATGCCCGGCACGCCCGGCCGCAGGCAGCATATGCCGCGCACGATGAGGTCGATCTGAACGCCTGCATTGCTCGCCGCATAGAGTTTCTCGATGATGGCCGGGTCGACCAGACTATTCATCTTGGCCCAGATGGTTCCCGGCCTCCCCGCGCGAACATGCTCGATCTCCGCCTCGATGCACTGGCAGAGCGTGTTGCGCAGGTCGCGCGGGCTCATCACCAGCTTCTCCAGCCGCTCCGGCTCGACATAGCCGGTGATATAGTTGAACAGCGCCGCCGCGTCGCGGCCATAGGCCGGATCGGCGGTGAAGAAGCTCAAATCGGTATAGATGCGCGCGGTCACCGGATGATAGTTGCCGGTGCCGAAATGGCAGTAGGTGCGGAACTGGTCGCCTTCGCGCCGCACCACCATCGACACCTTGGCATGCGTCTTCCAGTCGATGAAACCATAGACCACCTGCACCCCCGCCCGCTCCAGCGCGTCGGCCCAGAGGAGATTCTGCTCTTCGTCGAACCGCGCCTTCAGCTCCACGACGGCGGTGACGGACTTGCCCGCCTCCGCCGCGTCGATCAGTGCGCGGATAACCGCGGACTGCTTGCCCGCGCGGTAGAGCGTCTGCTTGATCGCGACCACGTCCGGGTCGGACGCCGCCTGCTTCAGGAAGGATATGACGACGTCGAACGCCTCATAGGGATGATGGACGACGATGTCCTTCGCCCGGATCGCGGCGAAACAGTCGCCGCCATATTCGCGGATGCGCTCGGGGAAGCGTGGGGCATAGGGCTCGAACTTCAGGTCGGGCCGGTCGGCATCGACAATGCCGGAAAGGTCGCCGATGCCGATGAAGCCCTCCACCTCGACCACGATCGCCTCATGCCCCTGAAGCATGTCCTGCAGCATCTCCTCGACCGGCTCGGGGATGCGCTCCTCAATCTCCATGCGGATCACGCGGCCCCGGCGACGGCGCTTGATGGCGCTGCGGAAATAGCGGACCAGATCCTCCGCCTCTTCCTCGATCTCGATGTCGCTGTCGCGAATGATGCGGAACACGCCGCTGTTGCGCACCCTGTATCCGGGGAAGAGATCGGCGGAAAAGCGGCGGATGACCGCTTCCAGCGCGATGTAGCGCGCCGGTTCGCCCGGCACCCGCACGAACCGGGCGAGCGAGGACGGAATCATCACCAGCTCGCGGATCGGCTGCTGGTCCGACAGGCGCTCCAGGTCGAAGACGATCGACAGCCCCTGATTAGGGATGAAGGGAAAGGGATGCGCCGGGTCCAGCGCCTGCGGCGTCAGGATGGGGAAGATCTGCGTCAGGAAATGTTCGCGCAGCCATTGCGCGCACGCGCCATCCATCTGCGCGGACGGGCCGATCACCTCGATCCCGACTTCCCCCAACTCGTCGTGCAGCGCGCCCCACACCTTCTGCTGCGCCCGCATCAGGGTGGCGGTAGCGTCGGTGATCGCGCCCAGCTGCTGCGCCGGGGTCAGCCCGTCGGCGGAGCGCAGGTCGACATCCTGCAGTTGCTGGCCCTTCAGGCCCGCCACTCGCACGGAAAAGAATTCGTCCAGGTTCGCGCCGGAGATCGACAGGAAGCGCAGCCGCTCCAGCAACGGATGGGCGCGGTTCATCGCCTCCTCCAGCACGCGCTGGTTGAAGGCGAGCCAGGACAGTTCGCGATTGAAATAGCGCTCGCCGGTGGGCGACAGGCTGGCGATGGGATCGGCTTCGGCCACGGATTACTCGCGCTGGTCGTTGGAAGGATCGGGCGGGACTATAGGCAGAAACGCCGCCGATTGCAGAACGGATTTCGCCATTGCGATGGAAATCTTACGCCCGGATGACAGCGCCTCCCGGTCCAGCAGCCGCGTGAGCTCGGCAATTGCGCCATAGGTCCGCTCCACCCGGCGGACCAGCCAGTCCGGCACATCGGCGGCATAGGCCGCCCCCGCCCGCTCGAAATGGCGCTGGATCAGCGCGCGGGCCAGCGCCTCGTCCGGCTCGGCTATGGCGACATGGGGCACGGCGGCAAGCCGCGATCGCAGGTCGGGCAGCGCCACCGTCCAGCTGGCAGGCGAGGTGCTGCCGACCATCAGCAAAGGCCGGCGCGCGGTCTGCGCCGCGTTCCAGGCGTGGAACAGCCGATGCTCGTCGCCCCCTTCCGCCTCGTCGATCACGTCGCCGCCGCTCATCGCCGCGAACAGCCGGGCGAGTGTCGATCGGCCCGACCGCGGCGGCCCTGTCAGCACGCTCACCGACAGCGGCCATTCGCGCCAGCGCTCCAGATGCGCGACGGCGATCCGGTTCGCCTCGCTGACCAGGAAATCGCCGCCGTCGCTTTCCCCTTGCCACTCGAAGGGCAGGCTGATCTGGCTCATTGCCCCGTCGGCGCTGCCCGGCGGCTGATGCGCAGCGTGTTGCCCGACACCGCGACGGTGAAGCCGCGGGCGGTCAGCCCGGCGCGCAGCGCGTCGGCCGTGCCCTCGAAGCTCACCTGCATGACGGACGTGCCGCCCAGCGCCAGGCTGCTGGTGGCGGCGGACCGCACGCCCGGAACGCCCCGCACCGCCGCCTCGCCCGCGCCGACCGACGCCACGTCGGGCGTATCGAACTGGATGGAGAAGCTGGAGACGCCCGGCGCCGCCACCACCGGCAGCTCGCCGATATCGATCGGCTGCTCGCTCGCATTTTCGATGGCGAGCGCGTCGGGATCGACCGGCTCCTCGATGATCAGCGACGGGTCGGGCCGCAAGCGCCCGTCGTTCAGCGCACGGATGTAAAGCTCGTCGATCCGCCGCGCGCCTTCGTCCATCATCTGCGCGATGCCGCTGTCGTTGGACGCGCGCAGCTGGAAGCTGCCGATCAGCCGGTCGTCCGGGCCATAGCGCGCGGTGAAAGTGCCCGTCACCGGACCGCCCGGCCAGGCGCGGTCCAGCCGCGCAATCGGGACCACCACGTCGGCCGCGCCATATTGGTCGAGCAGCACGCGCCACCACAGTCGCCCACGCCGCCCCACCTGCCCCGCGTTCAGCAGGATCGGGTCGGCGATGGAACCGGCGACGCGGACATAGTCGATCGCGCTGTCGCCGGTGCGATAGCGCGCCCACGCCTTCTGCCATTCGTTGGTACGCTCGTAGGACACGGCCGATCCGCCATCCCACAGCACCGGGATGACCAGCAGCGGCGGCGACCGCATCACATTGCCGCTCACGCCCAGCAGCCCGCCGGTGCGCGCCCGGTCGAACAGCACGCCCAGCGTCGCGACATAGCGGTTGGGGCCGACCTGCTCCTGCTCGATCTCCATGCCGGAAATCATGCCTTCCAGCTGCGAATCGGACAGCGCTGGCGCGCCGGTCCCGCCATGGGTGCGGGTCCACAGCATCCGCCACGCCTGCCGCTGGGCGATGCGCCACCCGGCATAGCGGGCGCTGTCGGCATCCTTGGCCATCACGTCCACCTTGACACCGCGCACCTCGAAATCGCCGCCGCTGGCGATCGGCGGCACGCCGCGTTCCCCCTCCATCTGCGCGAACAGCGCAGCGGCGGCGAGGCCGATCGCGATGGCGAGGATGATCTGCAGCGGCCGCGACAGCAGGCGCAGGAAGGCCGGCGGGCGGAAAAGGGTCTGGCTCAGGCTCACGCGCGTCCTTTTGGCGGGATTTGGCCGCCCTGCCAAGCCTTCCCTTTTGCCCCGCCCTGCGCGTTCCGGCGCTGATCGCATTTTCGGGTCGCGCGATGTTTCCATCCACCTCGAAAATGCTCTAGGGCGCGCAGACATGAGCGACACCGAATCCTACAGCTACGCCAAGGCTGGCGTCGACATCGCCGCCGGCAACGCCCTCGTCCGCGCCATCGCGCCGCTGGCGAAAGCCACCCGCCGCCCCGGCGCCGACGCCGAACTGGGCGGCTTCGGCGGCTTCTTCGACCTGAAGGCGGCGGGCTATGACGATCCTTTGCTGGTCGCCGCCAATGACGGCGTGGGCACGAAGCTCAAGCTCGCCATCGATCATGACCGGCACGATGGCGTCGGCATCGACCTTGTCGCCATGTGCGCCAACGACCTGATCGTGCAGGGGGCCGAACCGCTCTTCTTCCTCGATTATTACGCCACCGGCCGGCTGGAAAGCGGCGTTGCCGAACGGGTGATCGCCGGCATCGCCGAAGGCTGCCGCCAGGCGGGCTGCGCGCTGATCGGCGGCGAAACCGCCGAAATGCCTGGCATGTATGCCGATGGCGACTATGACCTCGCCGGCTTCTGCGTCGGCGCGGTGGAACGGGCCAAGGCGCTGACCGGCAACCGGGTGAAGCCGGGCGACATACTGCTCGGCCTCGCCTCTTCGGGCGTGCATTCCAACGGCTATTCGCTGGTCCGCCGCCTCGCCGCCGACAAGGGATGGAAGCTCGATCGCCCCGCCTTGTTCGATAACGAAGTGCTGCTGATCGACGCGCTGATGGCGCCGACCCGCATCTATGTGAAGAGCCTGCTGCCGCTGGTGCGCGCGGGCATGATCAACGCGCTCGCCCACGTCACTGGCGGCGGCCTCCTTGAAAACATCCCGCGCGTTCTGCCGGACGGTGCGCACGCCGTGGTGAACGCCGACGCCTGGGAACAGCCGCGCCTGATGGCCTTCCTCCAGGCGCAGGGCCATATCGAGCCGGAGGAAATGGCGCGCACCTTCAACTGCGGCATCGGCATGGTGCTGGCCGTGGACGAAGCGCATGTCGCCGCCGTCGCCAAGGCGCTGGAGGATGCGGGCGAAACCGTCTTCACCGTCGGCGCGGTGGAGGAAGGCGACAAGGGCTGCACCGTCCGTGGCAGCGCCGAAACATGGAGCGCGCGGGCCGACTGGTCTGCGACGCATCTGGGTTGAACAATGCCAATCCCCCTCCCGCTTGCGGGAGGGGTTAGGGGAGGGCATGTCGAAGGAGCCGGCCTAACTGGCCCTCCCCCGACCTCTCCTACAAGCGGGAGGGAAGTTCGTCATGCAACGGGCAAAAGTCGGCGTCCTGATTTCCGGTCGCGGGTCGAACATGGCGGCCCTGCTCTACGCGGCAAAGGCGGAAAGCTGCCCCTATGAGATCGTGCTGGTCGCCGCCAACGATCCCGACGCACCGGGTCTCGCCCTCGCCGCCGCGGAAGGGATCACGACCTTCGGCCACAGCCACAAGGGGCTGAAGCGCGCCGAGTTCGACCGCATCATCGACGCGCAACTGCGCGCGGCGGGCGCGGACTATGTCGCGCTCGCAGGCTATATGCGTCTGCTCTCGCCCGAATTCGTCGGCGCATGGGAAAACCGGATGCTCAACATCCACCCCAGCCTGCTCCCCAAATATAAGGGGCTGGACACGCACCAGCGCGCGATCGACGCGGGTGACAGCCATGCCGGCTGCTCCGTCCATATCGTGACGGCGGAACTGGACGACGGGCCGGTGCTCGGCCAGACGCCGGTCGCGATCCTGCCGGGCGACACCGCCGACAGCCTTGCCGCCCGCATCCTGATCGCCGAGCATCAGCTTTATTCGCGCACCCTAGCGGATTTCGTGACGCGCGAGCGGCAGCCCGACTGGCTGCTCAACAAGGTGCGCGAAATTGCGCTCGCCATGCCGCAGGCGGAAGAGACGCTGTCGCACGGCATGCCCTGCTTCGGCGTCGCCAAGGGCAAGAAGTTCGGCTGGTTCACGCGCGACCATCATGGCGACGGCATCATCGCCCTGCTGGTCAAGACCAGCGCGCCCGACGAACAGGCGACCCTGATAGAGGCCGACCCCGTCCGCTATTATCGCCCGGCCTATTTCGGCAACGACTGGATCGGCATCCGCCTGGACCTGGGCGACACCGACTGGGACCACATCACCACCCGCCTCCGCGCCAGCTGGCGCCAGATCGCGCCCAAGAAGCTGCTCGGCCTGATGGACATAGCCGAGGAATTTTGAGAGCGCTTTGGGGTGGGAAGCGGACAGGCGGCTTACAACATATAAATAAGAAAAGCGGTCGCTAGCTGCAGTCGGTAAAAAGATGTGCATGGATCAAACCGCTATCCTCCAGACCCTCATGATGAGCGATCCGCTGCGCCGCCAAGCTCTTGAAGCGGTAGCGGAACTCGACCTGCCTGATTGTTGGATCGGCGCAGGCTTCGTTCGCGATGCGTTGTGGGCGCATCTTCACGGCAATGACGTGACCGTGCCAAGGGGTGATGTGGATGTCATCTGGTATAACACCGCTCAGCCGGAAGAAAGCCGTGACCGCTCGATTGAGCAGAGCCTGCGCATCAAAATGCCTTGCCTGTCGTGGTCGGTGAAGAATCAAGCTAGGATGCACCATCGCAACGGTGACGATCCTTATGCGTCCGTGTCCGACGCCATGCAGCACTGGCCCGAGACAGCGACAGCTGTTGCGGTTCGGCTTGGGCGTTCGGGGGCAGTTGAGGTCAATGCGCCTTTTGGTTTGCGTGATTTGTTCGCGCTACGATTGCAGCCAACGCCGAACTTCCTGACGACAAAGCACCCGATTTTCATGGATCGCGTAAACTCGAAACGCTGGCTTGAACGGTATCCCCTCCTGTCGCTTGGGGACCGACATAGCGGCAGCTAGCGGGCCGTTCACACGCGGTTTTCAGCGTCCATTTTTGGGTCGGTAGCGGACCTCCCACACCACAAAAAGGGCGAGGTCATCGACCCCGCCCGCTTTTTCATCCCATTTCGCTGCGCCTCAGGCACCCAGCGGCGTAGGGTCTCCGAACGGCCCCTTGCGCTTGCGCGTGCGGGGGATGGAGCTGCCCGCCGCCGGGATCACCGACGGTTTGATCGTCGTGCCGTCGTCGCGGGTGATCTCGCCCTTCTCCAGCAGCGCCTTGATCTCGTCGCCCGACAGCGTCTCATATTCCAGCATCGCATTGGCCAGCAGGTGCAGCTGGTCCTCATGGCCCTTCAGCAATTCCTGCGCCCGGGCATAGCCCTGCTCCACCAGGCCGCGGATTTCCTTGTCGATCAGCTTGGCCGTCTCGTCCGACATATGGACGCGCTGGCTCTGCGAATAGCCAAGGAAAGTTTCGCCCTGCTGCTCTTCATATTGCAGCGGCCCCAGCTTGTCGGACATGCCCCACTGCGTGACCATGTCGCGCGCCAGCTTGGTGGCGTACTGGATGTCGCCCGACGCGCCGCTCGACACCTTGTCGTATCCGAAGATGATCTCCTCGGCCACGCGTCCGCCCATGGCGACGGCCATGTTGGCGTGCATCTTGTCGCGATGATAGCTGTAGCTGTCCCGCTCCGGCAGACGCATCACCATGCCCAGCGCGCGGCCGCGCGGGATGATCGTCGCCTTGTGGATCGGGTCGGATGCCGGCTCATGGACCGCGACGATGGCATGGCCCGCCTCATGATAGGCGGTCATCTTCTTTTCATCGTCGGTCATGACCATGGAGCGGCGCTCGCTGCCCATCATGACCTTGTCCTTGGCCGCCTCGAACTCGTCCATGGCGACCAGGCGCTTGCCCCGGCGGGCGGCCATCAAAGCAGCTTCGTTGACGAGGTTGGCGAGGTCCGCGCCCGAAAAGCCCGGCGTGCCGCGCGCGATGGTGCGCGGATTGACGTCGGGCGCCAGCGGCACCTTCTTCATATGGACGGCCAGGATCTTCTCGCGGCCCTCGATGTCGGGGCGCGGCACCACGACCTGCCGGTCAAAGCGGCCCGGACGCAGCAGCGCGGGGTCCAGCACGTCGGGGCGGTTGGTCGCCGCGACGATGATGATGCCCTCGTTCGCCTCGAACCCGTCCATCTCGACCAGCAGCTGGTTCAGCGTCTGCTCGCGCTCGTCATTGCCGTTGCCCAGGCCCGCGCCGCGATGACGGCCGACCGCGTCGATTTCGTCAATGAAGACGATGCAGGGCGCGTTCTTCTTCGCCTGCTCGAACATGTCGCGCACACGGCTTGCGCCCACGCCCACGAACATCTCGACGAAGTCGGAGCCGGAGATGGTGAAGAAGGGCACGCCCGCCTCGCCAGCGATCGCTCGCGCCAGCAGCGTCTTGCCGGTGCCGGGCGAGCCGACCAGCAGCGCACCCTTGGGGATCTTGCCGCCCAGCCGCGCGAACTTGCTCGGATCCTTCAGGAACTCGACGATCTCCTGCAATTCCTCGCGCGCTTCGTCGATGCCGGCAACGTCATCGAACGTCACCTTGCCGTGCTTTTCGGTCAGCAGCTTGGCCTTCGACTTGCCGAAACCCATCGCCCCGCCAGCGCCGCCGCCCTTCTGCATCTGGCGCAGCACGAAGAAGGCGATGCCGAGGATCAGCAGGAACGGCAGCGACTGGAACAGCAGATATTGCCAGAAGCTCGGCTGCTCCTGCGCCTGGCCCGAATATTTGACGTTATAATCGTCCAGCAAGCCGGTGAGGCCCGGATCGTTCACCGGAACGGTCGAGAATTTCTGCCCGCTCGACAATGTGCCGCTGATCTTGTCGGGCGCGATGGCGACGTCCTTGACCTGGCCTTCCTGCACCTTGGAGCGGAATTCGGAATAGGCGATGCCCGTCCCGCCGCCGGTGGCGGTGGTGTTGCCGAACATCGACACGAACAGCAGCAGGGCGACGATCACGCCCGCCCATATCATGGCGCTCTTGATCCAGGGGTTGCCCTGCGGGTCTTTCTCGTCGTTCATCATCACTCTCTTTCACCGGCCAAGATAGGGCGCGCCTGCAAAAGCGCAAGCGGACGGGCGTCCTCCCCCGCCCGCTTTATGGCCCGACATCTTTACGTCCGATGACCGGCGTCAAGCCTCCAGAAACAGCCGCGCGGCGACCCAGGCCAGCGCGATCGCCACGCCGGCGGACAGGCCGCACAGCAGATAACCGACATAGAGCAGCAGCGGCGGGTGCGGCCGCGCCATTTTCCGGTTCCGTTGCGCCGCCGAAAGGATAACGCTTGCCAACAGGCCATAGGTCAGCGCTGCAAATTCCATCATCTACAAATTCCCCGCTTGTGCGGGCGCAGGATAGGGCAAAGGGCCGTTAAGGAAAGGTCACTGCACCGCACAAAAACGGCAGACCGTTCGGCTCGCGCGATTATCCGTGGAACCATATCGTAACGACCGCTTACGGCAGGTATAGCTCGTTACCGCCGGACTGGTGCAGGCATCAGTGTCCAGCTTTCGCCGCCGGTCAGCAGCCACCCGCCCAGGCTGCTTTTGCCGCCCGCCAAGGCCTGCGCGATCGCACGATCGATGGCCTCGCCACGCGGCGCAGGCGACCCGGGATCCGCAACCGCCAGCATGTGCAGCAGCAGGCGGCGCAGATATTCGCGCGGCAGATCGGTAGGCTCCAGCCGCCAGCCCGCGCCTTCCTGCCGCACATGCGCCGCCGCCAGCGCTTCGACGCTCCAGGCCAGCGCCCCCTCCGCTTCGGCCAGCGCCGCCGCACTGCGCCCCGCCGCCTCCGCATCGATCCAGTCCACCCCCGCCAGCGCCGCGCGCAGCGCCGCCCGGTCGAACCGCCGGTCGACATTCGAA
>JACESO010000140.1 GCA_013911745.1 Sphingobium sp.
CCGGAACGCAGGATTCTCATCTTGTTTGTCGCGCTTTCTCAACCAGAATGTCGCGCGACAGTGCAGGAACCCGCGGGCCACACGCACTGATCTATGGGTAAATAGGCTTTGGGATGGTCCTGGCGGGTAAGCGCTGCCGATCCAGAAGTGCCGCTGCTGGTCCGATCAACGTGATTTCGTGCAGCGTCAGATTGCTAGGTGCGTTTGTTTTGCTGGCCGGCGTGCCCTGGGCCCGGCGTAATTCTATGATGGGCATGCACTGGGTCATCGGCCAGGACACCATGGGCGTGACCGTCATGCAAGGCGAGCCATGCCGGATCATGGCGCATGTCTCCGGGCGGGCGGCGCTGGCTGCGGCGGACCGCGCGGTTTGTACCAGCGGACGAAGGTTTCGACGATAGTCATGTGCCCGCCGCAACATGGGCATGGCGGGCGATGATCGAGCGGCTCGTCGGCTTCAGGCTCCTCGACCCTTGCAGCGACACCAGCAGCCTGCGAGCCAACGCCATGGCGTCCTTGTGCGCTGAACTGGGGAGCAGGCCGCAATGCCGGATACGGTGGAAGCCGCGCGGCAGGACATGGATCAGGAAGCGCCGGATGAACTCATGCGTCGCCACTGTCATGACCTGTTGGCGTTCAGCAGCAGCGCGGCGGCAGTCCTTGTAGCGGAACGTCACGCTAGCCTGGTCGAAGCTGATGAGCCGCCGGTTCGAGATGGCAACGCGGTGCGTGTAGCGCGAGAGATAGGTCAGCACCGCCTGCGGCCCAGCCAAGGGCGGCTTGGCATAGACCGCGCTTCTTACGATAGGCGACAGATGCCGCAGGAACACCTTACGCGAGATCAGGCCCGCCAACGCGTTGAAAAGGCGAGCTTGCCGGCATCGAACAATGCCAGCAAGCGCGTGAGGAACAGCCGGCGGAACAAGGCGTCCAATATGCGCACCGGCAGCAGGAAGGCCGGGCGCGACGAGATTCAGCGCGTGCCGTCAAGCGCGATGCCTCCGCCGGTTACGATCATGTGCACATGAGGGCGGTGGTCAGTGCCGATCGCCATGTGTGCAGCACGGCGGTGATCCCGATCCGCGCGTCGAGGTGGTTGGGATCGGCGGCGATGGTCAGAATGGTATCCGCAGCTGTGCGGAACAGCAGATCATAGACCACCGCCTTGTTCTGCCACGCGATATCCGCGATTTTGGCGGGCACGGTAAACACGACATGGAAGTAGCCGATCGGCAACAGGTCGGCCTCGCGTGCGGCCAGCCTCGTGCGCGCACGGCGCCCTGACACTTGGGGCCGGTTGCGGCAGGAGTTGTAGGCGATCCGCCATGCCCACAGTCGTCGCAGGCCTCGACGTGGCCGCCCAGCGCGGCGGTGCGGCAGTTCTCGATGGCCGTCATGACCTTGAGCTGGCCGAGGCTGAGATGCCCGGCATGGGCTGCGATAGGCGGACCCGGCGCTACGAAAGATATCGGCGACCTCGTGGCCGGTGCGCACCGGTTCAACGGGGAGGGCCCCTGCCTTCCATCACGGCAACGATCTGGTCGAGCGGACTGGCCACCGCTCGTATGGTCTTGCTCGACACTTGAGTATAGATGCCGGCCGTGTTGATGTTCACATGTCCCAGCAGGATCTGGATGACGCGGATATGCGCCCTGCTCAAGCAGGTGAGTGGCGAACGAATGACGCAATGTGTGAGGGCTAACCCGCTTGCGGATCTCGGCACGCTCCGCCGCTTCCTGCACGACGCGATGCAACTGGCGCGCAGAGACCGGATCCGTGCCGCTGCGATCGGGGAACAACCAGCCATGCGGCAACATCACTCCCCGCCTCTTGCCGGAGCAGCTCATCGGGGATCCCGCAGCGTCTCGCGACCGGCGCGCGATTTGTGGCCAGATGCTGGGTCACTTTCTTGAGCGGGTGCGCGAGCAAACGCCGCGCGACCATCCTCGAACGACTACTGGCAAACAGTCCAGAGAGGAAAGGAGGCATCCCAACATGGGCAAGGTCATGACCTCGACCGTTGAACGAGCCCGTCGAACCGGCTGACCCGCGGACGTGCAAACAGTGCCGCGCCTGACCGCCTCCTTCAGAGGCTCGACACGCCGTATATCGACAAGCTCGATAGGCGCGTGACAGACGAGTTCGACAACCGGGTGTTACGCCAATGGCGTGATGAGCGAAACCGCGTTCTTCGCGACATGGACAGCCTGAATATGGCCGAGGACGACCTGATCGATGACGGGATTGCTCTGATGGATATCGCTCGGGATGCCCGAGGGGGCTTTCCCAGACAGCCTTTGGCCATCAAACAACGGACCCCGAATTTGCTATTATCGAACGCCACCTATGCGGGCGGGGAGCTATCGGTTGAGTTCCGGAAGCCCTTTGAATGTCTTGTGGATTTTCCGACCGGAGGGGGCGGGAATCCACCCCGTCCGGGACCGTCGAACTCCGCTGTGAACGGATTGGCTCCCCGAGTAGGATTCGAACCTACGGCCATTCGATTAACAGTCGAATGCTCTACCGCTGAGCTATCGGGGAGCGACCCGGCTTCCGCTGGGCAGGCCGCGCCTATAGCAGCGCCTTTCCGAGAATGGCAAGCGGCAAATGTCGGAAATTTATGCGATGAACTGCTCGGCCGCGATGCGATCGTCCAGCGTATGCTCGGGGTCGAACAACAGGGTCAAAGGCGTCGCCCGGTCGATGCCGACATCCACCTGCGCGACATCGCGCACTTCCCTCTGGTCCGCTACGGCGCTGACCGGGCGCTTGACGGGATCAAGAACGATGAAGCGTATGGCGGTCGATTCTGGCAGGATCGCGCCGCGCCAGCGACGGGGACGGAAAGGACTAATGGGCGTGAGGGCAACGAGCCCCGATCCCAGCGGCAGGATGGGGCCGTGGGCGGACAGATTATAGGCAGTCGATCCCGCCGGCGTGGCGACCAGCACGCCATCGCACACCAGTTCGGGCAGGACCGCGCGATCGTTCACATGCACTTCCAGCTTGGCCGTCTGGCGCGTTTCACGCAGCAGGGATACTTCGTTGATGGCCGGGATGGAGAAACGCTCGCCATCGACCGTGTCCACCGTCATGCGCAGCGGATTGACCTTGAAGCTCTTGGCCCGCTCCAGCCGCTGGTCCAGCCGCTCCAGCCGCCATTCGTTCATCAGAAAGCCGACCGTACCCAGATTCATGCCGAACACGGGCAGGATACGGCGCGCTTCCAGCATCGAATGAAGCGTTTGCAGCATGAAGCCGTCGCCGCCCAGCGCCACGACCATGTCCGCCTCTTCGAGCGGTACGAAGTCGTAGGTCGCGCGCAACCTGTCTTCTGCCGCGCGGGCGGCCTGGGTGGGCGACGCGAGCAAGGCCCGCCGGGTCTCGCTGCTCATCCGCCGGTGACACTCATGTGGCGGCTGGTCGCCGGCTGCAGCCCGGACCCGATCCGGAAACCATGGGCGGCAGGCTTCAACCGCAGCGCCCGGTCGATCAGCGGTTCTACGGCAGCAAGACCGCCGTCGCGCAACGCAGCCTTGAAATCCACATGATCCTCATGGCCCAGGCACATGAAGATCTTGCCTTCGCACGTCATGCGGATTCGATTGCAATCGGCGCAGAAATTGCGGGTGAGCGGGGTGATGAGGCCGAGCTTCACGCCCAGGCCGTCGACTTGGTAATAGCGCGCCGGTCCGCCAGTCCGGTAATCGATCGAGGTCATCGGATGATGGCCGTCGATCTCCTTCGCGATGGTATTGAGCGGCAGATAATGGTTTGTGCGATCCTCGCCGGTTTCGCCGAGCGGCATGGTTTCGATCAGCGTCAGGTCGAACCCCTGATCGTCGCACCAGCGCAGCATAGGGAGGATTTCGTCGTCATTGACCCCCGTCAGGGCCACCATGTTGATCTTGATGGAGAGGCCGGCATCCTTCGCGGCGGCCAGTCCTACCAGCACCTGATCGAGCCGCCCGCCGCGCGTGACATGCGCGAACCGTCCGGGGTCGCGCGTGTCGAGGCTGACGTTGATCCGCCTGACGCCAGCGTCCGCCAGCATCGTGGCATGCTCGGCAAGCCGCGTGCCGTTGGTCGTCAGCGTCAATTCGTCGAGGCCATCGCCCAGCCGTCGTCCGATCCGTCGAACAAGGTCGCCGATGTCGCGCCGCACCAGCGGTTCGCCGCCGGTCAGCCGAATGCGTCGGATGCCACGCGCGATGAACATATCGGCGAGCAGCGCGATCTCTTCGAGCGTTAAAACCTGGCTTTTCGGCAGGAACTGCATCTTTTCCGCCATGCAATAGCGGCACCGCAGGTCGCACCGATCCGTCACGGAGATGCGAAGATAGCTTATCCGGCGGCCAAGACCGTCGGTCATCAACGCAGGCGAAGGATCAGCCGAGGCCATGTCCGTTAGCTAGGCCATGCACATGCGCCGTGCAAGCGCCCCGGTTGCGGCGAGCGCAAGAGGTCAGTAACGCCTTGGTGGTAAGGCCGGATGATCGGCGACAAGGAAGGCATGCAAGCGAGCGGGGATCAAAGCGGAGACGGGCAGCGCAGCCTGTTCATCCTGTCGCCGGGAGACCGCGATGGGCTGTGCCAGGCGGCGCAGCGCGTCGGCTGGCGTGCCATCGGCGCACGCCGCGCGAAGGATGCGCCGCAACGCTACCTGCACAGCGAAGCGCAGGTTGCGCTCGTCGATCTGCGAGGCGGGGCGAGTGCCGGAGACCTTCTTTCGCCCCTCGTGCCGCCGATGGAAGCGGGCGGCGGTGCTTTGCTGGTGCTGATCGACCCCGACGAGCAGAGGCATCTTCCCGCGCTGCTGGCCGCGGGGGCTACGCATTATCTGGTCGCTCCGGTCGATGATCTTGGCCTGCAGGCGGCGCTGGCTTCGGCCCATCGGCTGGTCGAGCGGCTGGGCGGCGGCGCGCAACATAATCGGCGGGCGCAACGCATCCGTCGGGGTGACGCGCTTTACTGGGACTTGCCGCAGGGGGGCGGCGAGTTGCTGCTGAGCGAAAGCCTTGCCCGTCATCTGGGCGTGGAAGGACGGCGTATCGCGCCGGCGGCGCTGCTGCGCCGACTCCCGCGCGCGGGGCGGCGCAGCGTGCTGGCGGCGCTGCGGACCATGCGGCAATCGGGCCACCTGGCCGCGTTGGCGCACGCGCTGCCCGGCCGGCCGGACCAGCGGCTGGTGCACCATCTGAGGATCAGCGACGGCGCGATCGCGGCGGATGTCGAATGGCTGTCCGATGGGCAGGATCAGGACGCGGCCAGTCGTGACGTCCTTACCGGCCTGCGGTCCCGCCAGGCGGCGCTGGACTGGCTCGACCGGCGCAAGGGGCTGGCGACCACGATCCTGCTGCTGTCGATCAGCCAGTTCGACCGCATGAACGCCGCCTATGGGCAGGTGGTGGGCGACGCGCTGCTGGGACGGATCGCGCGGCGGATCGAGCGGATCATCGACGATGTCGCGCCCGGCGCGATGGTTTCCAGGATCGCCGGCACCGAATTTCTGGTCGGGCTGACGGGCGAGGTCGCGGGTTCCGACCGCGCCACCTTCATCGCGCGGCAGTTGATCGGCGTGATCGGACGGCCGTTCAGCGCGGGGGATCATCTGATCCGCCTGACCACCCGCTGCGGCATCGCGCAGGCCCGGGCGGAGGATGACGCCACGCTGCTGCTGCGCCGCGCGGGGACCGCGCTCTCCGACGCACGGCAGGCCGGCGGGGAGGGCATCCGCATCCTTTCCGCCGAACGCCACAGCCGGCAGGTGGACGCCGACCGACTGGAAACCGACCTGCGGCTCGCCCTGGACCGGGGCGAGATCGGCATCGTGTTCCAGCCGCAATATCCCGTCGACAGCGACCGGATCAGCGGCGTGGAGGCGCTCGCCCGCTGGAACCATCCGCATTACGGGCCGCTCGGCGCGGGCATCCTGTTCGCGACGGCCGAACGGTCCGATTACATGCTGCCGCTGTCGGCCCATATCCAGGCCGAGGCGCTGCGGCAGGCGGTGGCCTGGCCGCGCGCGCTGTCCGACCTGCGGCTGTCGATCAACCTGACCGCTGCCGACATCGCCCAGCCCGGATTTCTGCCGGGGCTGCTGGGGCTGGTTGATGCCAGCGGCTTTCCGCGCGGCCGTTTGACGGTAGAGATTACCGAAAGCGGCCTGATCGACGA
>JACESO010000141.1 GCA_013911745.1 Sphingobium sp.
GCCGACGATCAGGCGATACTGGGCGGCTTTGCCACGCTGGGCGAGCGGCGGGTGATGGTGATCGGCCATGAGAAGGGCGACGATACCGCCAGCCGGGTGCGGCACAATTTCGGCATGGCCAAGCCCGAAGGCTATCGCAAGGCGATCCGCCTGATGGAACTGGCGGACCGGTTCGGCCTGCCGGTCGTGACCCTCGTCGATACGTCGGGCGCCTTTCCCGGCGTGCAGGCGGAAGAGCGCGGACAGGCGGAAGCCATCGCGCGGTCGACCGAAGCCTGCCTGAAGCTGGGCGTGCCGATGGTGGCCGCCGTGGTGGGCGAGGGCGGATCGGGAGGCGCAATCGCGCTGGCCGCCGCCAATCGCGTGATCATGTTCGAACATGCGGTCTATTCGGTCATCTCGCCCGAAGGCTGCGCGTCGATCCTGTGGCGCACGGCCGACAAGGCGAGCGATGCCGCCACCGCCATGCAGGTGACGGCGCAGCACCTTAAAAGCCTGGGCGTGATCGATCGAATCGTGCCGGAGCCGGTCGGCGGCGCGCATCGCGAGCCGGTGCAGGCGATCGCCAGCCTGGGGACGGCGATCGAGGCGGAACTGGACGCGCTCGACGGCATGGCCGCCGACGCGCTGCGCACCGACCGGGCCGACAAATTTCTCGCCATAGGGGCCTGAACCCACTTCATTTTCCGGGAACGCCCCGCCACTGTCGCTCGTTACGTAGGGGTAACGGGAAAGGGTGAGGAGCCATGAAAGGTAAATGGGCACTGGGTGGCGTGGGCGCGGCGTTGGTCGTCGCCATGACTGCGCCGGCCGTGATCGGGCAGCAACGTGCGATTCGCACCACATCGTCGATCAGCGCGCAGGACAAGGCGAGCGGGGCGAAGCAGCATCCTGAGCTGCTGAAGGAATTTGGCGGCGCCTATGCCGGCCCGCAGGCGAAATATGTGGAAGGGGTCGGGCGGCGCATCGCCGTCCAGTCCGGCCTTTCCAACGCGCAGGGCGACTTCACCGTCACCCTGCTCAACAGCCCGGTCAACAACGCCTTCGCGATCCCCGGCGGCTATGTCTATGTGACGCGGCAGCTGATGGCGTTGATGAACGACGAGGCGGAGCTCGCGGGCGTGCTGGGCCATGAGGTCGGCCATGTCGCGGCGGAACATGGCCAGCGGCGGCAGAAGGCAGCGCAGCGCAACGCCATCGGCGGCGCGTTGCTGGGGGCACTGGCTGGCGCATTTCTGGGCGATTCAGGGCTAGCGGGCATTGTGCAGAAGGGCATCGGCACGGGCAGCCAGCTGCTGACGCTCAAATTTTCGCGCACGCAGGAATATGAGGCGGACGATCTGGGCATCCGCTATCTGGCATCCGCCGGCTACGATCCGCGCGCGTTGTCGAGCATGCTTGCGTCGCTCGCCGCGCAAAGCAGTCTCGACGCGCGAGTGGCGGGCAGCGCCCGGTCGATGCCGGAATGGGCGAGCACCCACCCTGACCCCGCGTCCCGCGTGACGCGCGCGGCGCGCGCGGCTGATGCGACGAGGGCGACCGGGAAAACCCGCAATCGCGACGCCTTCCTCAACGCGCTGGACGGCGTGCTCTATGGCGACGATCCCAAGCAGGGCGTGATCGACGGCAACCGTTTCCGCCATCCCGACCTGCGCGTCAGCTTCACCGCGCCCGGCGGCTTCGGCATGGAAAATGGCACGGACGCGGTGTCCATCACCGGATCTGGCGGGCAGGCGCAGTTCAGCGGCGGCGCATATAACGGCGACCTCGCCGCTTACGTCAATGGCGTGTTCGCCAGGCTGGGCGGCGGGAACGGCGGGGTGCCGCAGGGCGAGGTGCAGCGCACCACGATCAACGGCCTGCCCGCCGCATGGCGCACGGTGCGCGCCTCCACCCAGTCGAGCCAGGTTGATGCGACCGTCTTCGCTTATGATTTCGGCGGGGGGAAGGCCTATCACTTCCTGCTCATCACGCCGGCGGGGCGTGGGGTCGGTCCTTTCGTGCCGATGGTGGAATCGATCCAGCGCCTGTCCGCGCAGGATGCCGCCGCCATCAAGCCGCGCCGCGTGCAGATAGTAACGGTCAAGTCGGGCGACACCGTGCAGTCGCTCGCCAAGCGGATGGCCTATAGCGATTATCCGCTGGAGCGGTTCCTGACGATCAACGCGTTCACCGCCAACGCCGCGCTGCGGCCGGGGCAAAGGGTCAAGATCGTCGGCTGGTGACCGACGCACGAAAAGGGCGGCGGACTTTCGTCCGCCGCCCTTTTGTTTCGTCAACGATGCGGAGCTTACTTCAGGTTGCCCGAGACGTTGTTGAAGGTGCCGCTCAGGCGGCTGCCGAGGTTGCTCATCGCGCCAATGGCGGCGACGGCGATCAGGGCGGCGATCAGGCCGTATTCGATCGCGGTGGCACCCTTTTCATTCTTCAGCATCTTGCGCACGAACTTCATGCTATGTCTCCTTGAAATACCAAATACAGCGTAAAATTACCCGGCCGCCCCGACTGGAAATTGGTGGTCAGCAACGATGGAATTAGAGGAGGTCGGTTGAAAAAGACTTAATGCCGCGGTCCGATTGTCAAACTTTGATGGTTAATGGGAACTTACTTCTCTTGCGACATTGTTCCACATGCCCACGGTCTTGCTGGCGAGCGTGTTCAGCGCTGCTATCATCGCCAGCACGATCAACGCGACGATCAAGCCATATTCGATGGCGGTGCCCCCACGGTTGCATCGCATGAGCCTTGAACGGGCGAGATACCGTAAAATGTCACGCATCATTTTCCCCGTTTCGCTGCAGACAGTCCCCGTTGCCCATGTAAAGGAAGCAGGGTTAACAAAGCCCTCTCATCTGGAGCGATATGACCGGTTTTCCTCCCCTTCTCGTGGTCGCGGTGGCTTTGGTCGATGCGGATGGGCGCGTGCTGGTTCAGCAGCGGCCGCCGGGCAAGGCCATGGGGGGACTGTGGGAGTTTCCGGGCGGCAAGGTGGAGGCCGGCGAAACGCCGGAAGCGGCGTTGGTGCGCGAACTGGAGGAGGAACTGGGCATCCGCACCCACGCCAGCTGCCTGGCGCCGGCGACCTTCGCCAGCGAGCCGCTGGGCGACAGGCATCTCCTGCTCCTGCTCTACGTCTGCCGCAAATGGCAGGGCGTGGCGGAGGCACGGCATGCGACGGCGCTCAAATGGGTGCGCCCTGCGCAGCTTTACGCGCTGGACATGCCTCCCGCCGACCTGCCGCTGATCGGCTTGCTGGATGCGCTGCTATAGAGAGGCGGCGTCGCGCGGTAGGGCAGGAAGGGCGGCCCGGGCGGCCCGCCCTTCCTGCCGAACCACGCCTGGTCAGTCTTCCTTGGCCTTGCTCTGCAACTGCACATAATTCTGGATGCCCATCCGTTCGATCATCTCGAACTGGGTTTCCAGCGCATCGACATGCTCCTCCTCGCTTTCGAGGATATATTGGAACAGGTCGCGGCTCACATAGTCGCGGATGGATTCGCAATAGGCGATCGCGTCCTTGAGCACCGGCAGCGCCTCATATTCCAGCTCAAGGTCGGCCTTCAGAATTTCTTCCACCGTCTCGCCGATCTTGAGGCGGCCGAGCAGCTGGAAATTGGGCAGGCCGTCGAGGAAGAGGATGCGCTCTGCCAGCTTGTCGGCATGCTTCATCTCGTCGATCGACTCTTCATATTCGAACTTGGCGAGCTTCTCGACGCCCCAATGGTTAAGCATGCGGTAGTGGAGGAAATATTGGTTGATCGCGGTCAGCTCGTTCTTGAGCACCTCGTTCAGATATTCGATGACCTTCGGGTCGCCCTTCATGGCGTTATACTCCGGCGTTTGGGGAACGGCCGGAGCATAGCCTTTCGGTACGAGGCTGTTAAGCCGAAAAGCCTTGGAAAACCGCGATTTTTTGCTGCGCTATTGCGTGATGATCGCGGCAATTACCTGCGGATGCTTCGCAATCCTGTCAGGCCGACGCGCGTTCAGCCGCGATGATGGTGCGCGCAAAGGAGACGCACTGGCCGCATTTGGGACGGCGGCCGAACTGGGCATAGGCGCTGCACGGCGTGTCCGCGCCATTGCGCGCGGCTTCCCGCAGGTCTTTTTCCCGAATCGCGTTACAGATGCAGACGACCATCGCAGTGCTTCTCCTGTGTGAGAGGAGATAGCGCGGATGATAATGGGTCGCAATAGTAGATTCAGCTGCTCCTGCGAATCTTTTGCGTTTTACCCGCCGACAGGCTGCGCCACAGCCATTCCACAGGGCCGAAGGCGAAGCGATCCGTCCAGGGCTTGGACCATAGCAGCATCAGCGCCCAGCCACCGATCACGAACAAGGGCAGCAGCGCAGGCCCAACATGGGCGAACAGGCCCAGCCCCCAGCCGTAGAACAGCGCGGTCATGACGAGGCTGGTGCCGAGATAATTGCTGAGCGTCATGCGTCCCGCCGCCGCGAGTCGCGCCATGACCGGACTGCCGGCGTGACGGGCAAGCAGCCACAGGATCAGCGCCGCCCAGCCGACCGTCAGCGGAATGCGGAAGGGCTGCGACCAGGCGAGCGCCACGCCATAGGCTGGCAGGGGGGCAAAGCCGCTCGCCCAGACCCAAAGCGCCATCGCGGCCATCGGCGGCAGGCCGATCAGGAAGCAATGGCGGGCGGTGCGGCGATATTGGTCGGCGTCCCAGCTGCCGGTCAGGAAGCCACCCTTCAGCATCGCCATGCCCAGCAGCATGAAGCCCAGCGTTTCGAAGGCGTTGAACAGGAATCCCCACAGCCATTCGCCGGGGAAGGCCGCAACCTTCATGGCGAGGATGCCAGTGAAGCCGCCGCGATAGGTCGCGATCTCGTGCAGCGTCGCAGGGCTGGCGGGATCGCTCAGCGTATCCATGAAGGCCTGGAAGCCATCGCGCGTGGCGGCGCTGGCGTCTGGCGCGGCGGCGGCGCTCCCCCGCAGATAGAGGCTCGCGACGAAGGCGGCCATCAGCAGGAACTGAATCAGGAAGCAGAGGAAGGCGCGCTTGACCAGCGCCAGCGGTTCCAAGCCCACAAAGAGCAGCGCGAACAGGCCGACAATGGCATAAATGCGCAAGATGTCGCCCCACCAGAGCAGGAAGACATGCGCGCAGCCGATGACGAACAGCCAGGCCAGCCGGATCATCTGGGTCCGCCGCCCGTCGCGGCCGGCCATTTCCTCCCTGTCGATCAGCATCAGCATGGACGCGCCGAACAGCAGGGCGAAAAGGCCGCGCATCTTGCCGTCCACCAGGATCAGGCTGGCCGCCCAGAAGGCGATGTCGCCCGGCGATAGCGGTCCGGCGACGGCGGGGTTGAAATAGGCGCTCTGCGGCAGGGCAAAGGCGGTGATGTTCATCCACAGGATACCGAGCACCGCGCAGCCGCGCAGCACGTCCATGGCGGTTATGCGGGGGGATGCGGTCATGCGACGATGCTTTCCTGCTTCGGCCGGGAGGGCTGGCGGTGTTCGGACGCGCCTAGCCTTTTTATCCGGCGTGAAAAGGCCCTTGTGCTTCATCGCCGCATTTTACAAGGCGGGTAGGTGACCCGCCAACCCGCCCTGATGCAGCCATGACCGATACGCGCAAGCAGCGGATCAGCGACGCGTTCGGCGCGGCGGCGGCGCACTATGAGGCGCATGCCGGTCCGCAGCGCTTCGCAGCCGGGCTCGTCGCCGATCTTGCCCAGCGGCAGCATCCGGGCGGGGAGGGGGCGGGCGGCGCGCCGCG
>JACESO010000142.1 GCA_013911745.1 Sphingobium sp.
GTGAACAAGGAAATGGTCAACATCGCGTTCGAAACTGGCCTGTGGCAGGGCATCCTGACCGAACGCCGCCTGTTCCAGATCCTGACCGCGACGGAGGACCGGAAGGAAGGCATGACCGCCTTTATCGAGAAGCGGCAGGGCGTCTGGAAGGGGCGCTGAGGCCCTGCGGCTTATGAGCCGCGGCGCGGACGGCTGAGAAATCGTCATTGGTCGGTGGCGGACTCCGTCGCCATTCTCGTTTCACAAGAAAACTATAATGCGCCGGCCGCCTTGGCTCGTGCGCGCAGGAGGGGTGTGGCGCGACCGTGCGCCGCCTGATCGGCTCGTTGTGAAACAGGGAGCCAAATTTCGATGTTCGTATCCTCCACCGTCCGCCTGTCCTCCCGCGCCGCGCTGCTGACCGCGTGTGCCGCCGCCGTCATGGGCATCGCCCATGCGCAGGAGCCGGTGGAAGGCGACGAAGGCCTCATCACCGTTACGGGGCGGCGTATTTCCCAGTCTTCCGAAGCGATCGGCGAGGACAAGGTCACCAACGTCGTGGCGGTGACGCGCGAAGCGCTCCTGTCTGCGCCGTCGGGTATTTCGGGCCTAAAGATGCTGGAGCAGCTGCCGGGCTTCAACGTGCAGACCGACGGCGCGCTCGGCCTCTACGAATTCGGCAACAGCGTGCAGACGCGCGCCTTCAACCTGGACCAGATCGGCTTCGTCGTGGACGGCATCCCCACCGGCCGCAGCGACGCGTTCGGCGGTAGCCCGGTGTTCCGTTACGTCGATAATGAAAATCTAGGCGTGGTCGAAGCTGCGATCGGCGCGGGCGACGTGTCGCTGCCCAGCTATTCGACGCTTGGCCCGGTGGTGCAGTATAACAGCATCGCCCCGCAGGAGGAGATGGGCCTCTTCGTGTCGCAGAGCTTTGGCGACTTCAACATGAAGCGCACCTTCATCCGCGCAAGCACGGGCCAAGTCGGCCCGTTCCGCGCCTATGTCAGCCGCACCAAGCTGGACAGCGATCTGTGGCGCGGCCCCGGATCGGTCGACCGCGAGCATTGGGAAGGTCAGATCCACGCGGACCTTGGCGGCGACAGCTGGGCGCGGTTCAAGTTCGTGTCGAACGACTTTTTCGACTATGACTCTCCGACCATCAGCCGCGCGCAGTACAACTGCACCGTGCGCAGCGTGGTCGGCGCGTGCGGCCGCGATTTCGCCTATATCGAGAATGTGCCGAACACGACGCCGGGCTTCACGCCCAACCCTCTGGCTTCAGGAATCTATTATTCTAACAGCGCTTACACCGCCGTTTACAACCTCGCCATCAACGTGCGCAAGGACAAGCTCTATGGCGCGACCTTCCATGCCGGGATTGCCGAAGGCGTGTGGGCGGAATCGACGCTCTACTGGGAGAACAAGGACGGTTATGGGGTGTCGCCTGATGCTTATGGCAGCACCGTCCGCGGAACCACTGGTTCCACCCTGAACAGCTATTTGCGCTATCTCTATCAGGCTGACGCAGGGCTGCCTGTTTTCGCCCCGAAGGGTGTGCAATATGGGCTGTCCGGCGTAGGCGGCGATCGTTACGGCATTACCAGCAAGCTGCACTGGGAAATGGGGAGCAACGCCATCGAAGCTGGCCTTTGGGCGGAGGTGGACAAATATCATCGTACCCAAGCGCGCTACAATACGCTGGATGGCTCGCCGGCTGGTCAACCCAACCTTGATGAACTGGTATATCTGCGCCGTGACTACCGGTCGAAGCGCGACACGCTTCAGGTCTTTCTGAAGGACACGCTCAAGCTGGCTGACGAGCGGCTCGTGCTCGATCTCGGCTTTAAAGGGCTGATGCTGGACTATAGCTATCGCGGGTATCGGGATTTCGATGATTATTACCGCACGACCGGGACCGGCCTCGCCACGAGGGGCATTGCAGGCTGGGGACCGAAGTCGAACCGGGCGCAGTATCGAGATTTCTTCCTGCCGATGGCGGGCCTGCTCTACAAGATCGACGGCCGCACGCAGGTCTTTGCTTCCTATGCCGAGAATATGGCGTTGCCCAAGGGGATGGATGACATCTATTCGGTGATCCGGCCCGGCGGCGCGCTGGTGCCGCAGCCCGATGCCGAACGCTCCACCAACATGGAAGTCGGCATCCGTACCAACCAGGGACAGCTCTACGCGTCGCTCGCGGGCTTCTATACGAAGTTCAAGAACCGCATCCAGTCGATCACGACGTTCGTGCAAGGCGGTGGTTCGGCAACCGAAACCTTCTTCCAGAATGTTGGCCGCGTCCGTTCCTACGGCGTCGAATTTGCCGGAACCTACAAGCCGTCTTTCCTGAACGGCCTTGCCTATGGCAACCTCAACGTCACCTACAACAACGCCAAGTTCAAGGATGACATTCCGGCCTCCACGCCGATCCTGATCGCTGACAAATATATTCCCGACAGCGCCAAATGGATCGTCAGCGGCGGCGTGACGGTGGAGCCAGCGAGCTGGCTCGTCGGCAATATCTCGGGCAAATATACCTCGAAGCGCTGGTCGACCTTCACCAATGCACCGGGATCGAGCGTGAAGGGCTTCACCGTGTTCAGCGCCTATGTCGACATTGGCGACGGCTGGAGCTTCGGCCCGGTCAAGAGCATCAAGGCGCGGCTCAACGTCGACAATCTGTTCGACAAGGATACTTTGTCCTACATCTCCTCGTCGGTGACCGGCGACGGCAGCTTCCGGCCGCTGTCGCCGCGCACCTTCCAGTTCACGATCACGGGCGAGATTTGATGCGGGGCAAATATATGGTGAGCGTGGCATTGGCCGCGCTCTTTCCTATGACGGCGCAGGCGCAGGGGCCGGTGGTGTCGAAGAAGGACTATCAGCTTCACCAGCGGCTGGTGACGCTCGACAGCCATCTCGACACGCCCGCCTCGCTGGACCTGCCGGGCTGGTCGATCGAGGACGAGCATGGCGTCCATAGCGACTATACGCAGGTCGACCTGCCGCGCATGAAGAAGGGCGGGCTGGATGGCGGTTTCTGGGCGATCTACACGCCGCAAGGGCCGCTGACCATCGAGGGATTCCGCAAGTCGCGCGACTTCGCGCTGCTGCGCGGCATGTCGATCCGGTCGATGGTGGCGGCGGACCCGGACAATTTCGCTTTGGCGACGGAGGCAAAGGACGCCGCGCCCATCGCGGCGGCGGGCAAGCGGATCGTCTATATGTCGATCGAGAACGCCTATCCGCTGGGCGAGGACGTGTCGCTGCTCAAGACCTTCTACGACATGGGCGTGCGCGTATCAGGCTTTGCGCATTTTGCGCATAATCAGTTCGCGGACAGTTCCACCGACCCGTCGAAGAAGCCGCGCTATGGCGGGCTCTCGCCGCTGGGCAAGGAATTGCTGAAGGAGATGAACCGCCTCGGCATCGTGCCGGACGCGTCGCACAGCAGCGATCAGGTGCTGGACGATCTGCTGGCGCTCTCCACCACGCCGGTCCTTCTGACCCATTCGGGGTGTAAGGCGATCTACCACCATCCCCGCAACATCGACGACGATCATCTGAAGGCGCTGGCGGCCAAGGGCGGTGTCATCCAGATGAACGCCTATGGCGGCTACCTGAAGGCGTTGAAGCCGAACCCCGAGCGGCAGAAGGCGATGCAGGCGCTGATGGGACAGATGCGAGAGGACGCGAAAATGTCGGCGGAGGCGCGGGCCGCGCTGCTCGCCAAGCGGCAGGAGATCGATCGCCTCTATCCGGAAACCGACCGGGCGACCTTCGACGATTTCATGGCGCACATGCTCCATGCCTTGAAGGTTGTAGGGCCGGATCATGTCGGCATCGGCGCGGACTGGGACGGCGGCGGCGGCGTCGTGGGCATGGAGGATGTGGTCGACCTGCCCAAGATCACCGCCGCGCTGCTGAAGGCGGGCTATAGCGAGGCGGACGTGCAGAAAATCTGGTCGGGCAACGTGCTGCGCGTCTTGGCCGCAGCCGAAGCCGGGCGGGAAACAAAGGGTGCCGCCGCGCCCTGACCTACGGCGCGAGTGGACCGCGGACACGGCGGGGCTCTGATGCGTTGATGGGGCAAAACCCTCGCCGCAAAGGACAATCATGCCCCGCCAGAACGACAATCCCGCCCGCAAAGCCGTGCCGCGCCTTGCCCTCTACCTGCTGTTCGCCTTCATCGCTGGCGCGCTGCTCGTCTTCCTGTGGACCGGGATGCACGGCTGATCCGATCAGAAATAGGTGGCGAGCGCCAGTTCCACGCTGCGCTGCGCACCGACATAGATGTTGGTGGTCGGATACCCGAATATTCGCCTTCGTAACGAGGGTGGCGGCAAAGGCGAGAAGGGGCGGGTGCATCAAATCGGGTCTCTCTAAAAAGAAAGGTGCGGCCGGCGGCGGTTGCGCCCGGCCCAGCGCAGCGATCCGGTGACGAAGAGAAGGGCTGGAAGGAAGCCGGCGACAAAGGCGATCAGCCGCGTCGCGAGACCCCCGACCGAGGCGTCGTGCAGCGGATGGAGCCAATTGTTGACCTGGGTCGAAAGGCCGTGCCTCCGCGCGTCGAACACGGCCAGCACTGCGCCGCTATATTGATCAACATGGATGTAGCTATGCGGGAAACGGCGGCTGGGGTCGCCCAGCACCTGTACGCGCAGACGGATGACGCCGGTTCCGGGCGGGGGCACCTCTATCCAGGCGAGGCGCGCGCCTGGCAGCGCGCGATGCCCTACCGCGAGGGCAGTCGCGAGCGGGACAGGCGCGCCGGGGCGGGGGGTGGATCGCGTGACCGGCTGGACGTCTATCGGTCCCGCCACGCGCGCCAGCATCCGATCGCCCAGCGCCGGCAGCGCGAGCATGAAACCGGTGACGGCAAACAGCATCAGCAGCGGCAGCGCGGCAAGGCCCACGAGCTTATGGATGTCGTAGAGCCGCCGGATGGGCGCGGCGTCGCGCTTGAAGGCGATCGCCTTGCGCCAGCTTCCCCGCGGCCACCATGCCGTAAGGCCGCTGAACAGCAGCAGCAGGAGCAGGACGCCAGACCATCCCACGATACTGTGCCCAGTTTCTCCCGACAGCAGGTCCATGTGCAGCTCGTAGATCCAGCTCATCGCATAATCGCCCCAGCGATCGTGGCGCAGGATCCGGCCGCCGTCGGGCGAGAGCCAGACCATCATGCGCTTGCTGATATGGCCGCTGGACGGGCCGCCGGGATAATGGCGCGCGGCGATGGGGCCGGGGGCGTCGCTGGCCTCGAACCGCCATTGCCCTTGATCACCCGGCCAGCGCGCACGCACGGTGGCGAGCGCCCGATCCCAGACCGGCGAGGACCAGCCGAGAGCAGGCGTGGTGGCCTCCACCCGGATCTGGGGGTGCAGCAGGGCGTCGATCTCCTGATAGAAGACCAGCGCCGATCCGGTCAGGCCCAGCAGGACGAATAACAGTCCGGCGCCTAGGCCGATCCACATATGGACCCGCCGCAGCACGGTGCGCATGCGTGAAGCCATGGCTGGCCGACCGCGTGAATTTGGGAGCATGATGAAAACCCGTTTCGCTCAGCCCATACGGGAACTGGCGGCAAGCCCGAGGGGAACACCCCCAAGCTATCCTGCGGCAAACGAGCGTCGCTTCGTCGGCCGCGCGGCTGTGCGTTACAGGCGCGGGGGCGGGGCCTGGGC
>JACESO010000143.1 GCA_013911745.1 Sphingobium sp.
CGTCAGGATGGCGCGCATCGCCCGTCTCCTTGCCATTGGTTACGCAAGGACAATGTTCGGCGGCTGGATAGGTTGCCTGTCAGGCGTAGCGTGCGGCGGTCTCGCGAATGAGGGCGATCATGTTGGGAATGCCCTGCGTCCGGTTGGAACTGAGCTGGTTCCTGAGGTCGAAGGGCGCTAGCGCGCCCTCTATGTCGGCGCTGACGATCTCCGCCGGGCTCCTGTCCTGCACCGTCAGCAGGACCAGCGCGATGATCCCCTTGGTGATGGCGGCATTGCTGTCCGCCAGGAAATGCAGCCGCCCCTGCTCCGGCGCGGTCGGATAGACCCACACGGCGGCCGAACAACCCCGCACGAGGGTCGCGTCGGTCTTGAGCGCATCGGGCATCGGCTCCAGCCTGCGCCCCAGGTCGATCAGCAACCGATAGCGGTCGTCCGCGTCCAGAAATTCATATTCGTCCTGCAGGTCGGCGATGGAGGGCAGATCGGTCATGCCCGCCATATAGGGCGCAACGGCCAAGACGGAAGCCGCTTTCGCTCGCCTCGCCCAATGGGCTCCTGCGAACGCAGGAGCCCGGCCCCGCCGCCAGTGCGCTTATCCCACCTTGCAACCTTTGGCCGCCGCCATCCCGCGCAAATAGCCCCGCCGCGCGATGCCCGCGGTCACCGCCGCCTGCAAGCGCCGCTCGGCCGGGGCAGCGCCGCTGATCTCGCGCACCAGGCCGCGGAAGGGGATCAGCGAATTGATCACCGTCTTGCCCACCGCCTCCGCGATCTTGCCGGTGCGGTTCTCGTTCGCTTCCTTACCTACGGTGAAGTCCGCGCCCAGCACCGCGTTCAGCTCCGCCATCGACGCGTTCAGCCCCTTGCACGTCCGCGACCGCGGCGGTGCATAGGGGTTCTCCACCGCCTTCGCCAGCACCGGCGGTATCTCCGCCTTGTCGATGCCGACATCCTTGGCCGGCTGGGTGGCGATCTTGCCCGCCTTGTCGAGCGTATCGTCCCGCCGCCCCTCCTCTTTCTTCTCGTCCTGCTTGTCCTGCGTCTGCCCCTGCGCGGCGGCCGGAAGCAGCAGCATCAGCGACAGCGTGGCGGCGATGGCGATCTTCTTCATGTCATCATTCTCCCTACCCGCCAAACCGCTGGCCGGCACAACGGTTCCCGCTGCGAAACGACCATCTTTGGGGCAGACAGCCCTATGCCGCCGCGCTACCACGGCCTTCCCTTTCAGGAGCCTTCCTTGTCCGAATCCAGCAGCCTGTCCATTGCCTCGCCCGCCCTCTCGGCCAGCATCGCATCCGAAGGCGCGGAACTCTGGTCGCTTGCCGATGCGGAGGGGCGCGACCTCCTGACCGACGCCGATCCGCGCTGGTGGACGGGGCACGCACCTTTGCTCTTTCCCTTCGTCGGCCGGTCACGCGGAGACGTCTATCGCCTCGACGGCCGCGAATATGCCATGCCGCAGCACGGCTTCGCCCGCCGCAAACCCTTCGCCCTCGTCCACCAGTCCGACGCGCAAGTCACCCTCCGCCTGGAAGCCGATGAGGGAACCCGCGCCGTCTATCCCTTCGACTTCCGCCTCGACATGGACTTCGCGCTGGACGGGCCGACGCTCCGCATGACCGCGACGGTCAGCAACATGGGCGAGGCGAAAATGCCTTTCGCCTTCGGCTACCACCCCGCCTTCGCCTGGCCGCTTCCCTATGGCGGCAGCGTGGAGGACCACCGCATCGCCTTCGAGAAATCCGAACCAGCCCCCATTCGGAAGGTCGGCCACGAACCCGGCCTCATCGCGCATGAGACCTTCCCCTCACCGGTCGAAGGCGACACGCTCGCCCCGACCCATGCGATGTTCGAAGGCGACGCCCTCATCTGGGACGACCTCGCCAGCCGATCCCTCACCTGGGGCGTCCCCGGCAAGCCGCATCTCAAAATAGACTTCCCCGACACGCCCTGGCTCGGCCTCTGGCAGAAGCCCGGCGCCCATTATCTGTGCGTCGAACCCTGGGCGGGCATGGCCGATCCGGTCGGCTTCACTGGCGACGTCTGGGACAAGCCCGGCATCATGGCCCTCCTTCCCGGCGACGCCCGCAGCTTCCGCATGGACGTGACGCTGGTTGCGAACTGACCCCTGTTTTTTTCCGTCATTCCCGCGTAGGCGGGAATCCATCTCCTCACGCCGCCTCCTGACACAAGGTCAGGAGATGGTTCCCCGCCCGCGCGGGGATGACGCCATAGAATGACCGTTTAGATGACCATCCCCTCCCGCCGCACCTTCGCCATCATCTCGCACCCGGACGCTGGCAAGACCACGCTCACCGAAAAGCTGCTGCTGGAAGGCGGCGCGATCCACCTCGCCGGCGAAGTGAAGGCGCGCGGTGCGAACCGCCGCGCCCGTTCCGACTGGATGAAGATCGAGCAGCAGCGCGGCATCTCCGTCACCTCCTCGGTCATGACGTTCGAGCGCACGCGCGACGGTGAGACGATCACCTTCAACCTGCTCGACACGCCGGGGCACGAGGATTTCAGCGAGGACACCTATCGCACCCTCACCGCCGTCGATTCGGCCGTCATGGTCATCGACGCGGCCAAGGGCATCGAGCCGCAGACCCGCAAGCTGTTCGAGGTCTGCCGCCTGCGCAACGTCCCCATCATCACCTTCGTCAACAAGGTTGATCGCGAGGGCCGCGAAATCTTCGGCCTTCTGGACGAAGTCGCCGACCAGCTCCAGCTCGACGTCTGCCCGATGAGCTGGCCCGCCGGCATGGGCGGCGAGTTCGAGGGCATCTATGATTTCGCCACGAACCGCCTGCGCCAGCCCACCGGCCCCTCGCGCGAGTTCGAAGGCAAGGAAGCGCATGTCTCCGGCCTGGACGACCCGAAGCTGGCCGACCTCCTCTCGGATCAAGCGCTCGAACGGCTCCGCGAGGAAGCCGAACTCGCCCAGGGCGGCTATGCCGAATTCGACCTCGCCCGCTATCGCGACGGCGACCTGACGCCGGTCTATTTCGGCTCGGCGCTGAAGCTCTTCGGCGTCACCGAACTGATCGACGCGCTGGCCGCTCATGCCCCGCCGCCGCGCGCCCAGCCGGCCGAACCCGCCGCCGTCGAACCCGACCAAAGCGAAGTCACTGGCTTCATCTTCAAGGTGCAGGCGAACATGGACCCGATGCACCGCGACCGCATCGCCTTCATGCGCCTCGTCTCGGGCAAGTTCCGCCGCGGCATGAAGCTCACGCCCTCAGGCTCGGGCAAGCCGCTCGCGGTCCACTCGCCGATCCTCTTCTTCGCGCAGGATCGCGAACTCGCTGACGAAGCCTTCCCCGGCGACATCATCGGCATCCCCAATCATGGCGCGCTGCGCGTGGGCGACACGCTGAGCGAGAAACCGGGCCTGCGTTTCACCGGCCTTCCCAATTTCGCACCGGAAATCCTGCGCCGCGTGGCGCTCAAAGACCCGACCAAGACCAAGCAGCTCCGCAAGGCGCTGGACGACCTTAGCGAAGAAGGCGTCATCCAGGTCTTCTACCCCGAAATCGGCAGCCAGTGGATCGTCGGCGTGGTGGGGCAACTCCAGCTTGAAGTGCTGATCTCCCGCCTCGAAGCCGAATATAAGGTCGCCGCCGGTCTCGAACCCTCCCCCTTCGACACCGCCCGCTGGATCAGCGGGGACGATGCCGCGATCAAGGATCTGGTCGCCTATAACGGCGCGAACATGGCAAAGGACCGCGACGGCAACCTCGTCTTCATGGCCCGCAGCGCCTGGGACATCGGCTACCAGCAGGAACGCCACCCCAAGGTGAAGTTCAGCGCCACGCGAGAGCGGTAGCGCGCCTAAGCCCAGAAGGTCGCCAGCCGCCTGACCCACTCCTGCGCCGCCGCGTGGTCCGGCGCTTCATTGGCGTCGCCATAGCCGAACCATTCGTCTTGCCCGACCTCCTGCACGACGATCCCGTCACGCCGCGCCAGCATTGAGAGCGACCCGTAATAGACGCCGTAGGTGACGCCCGCCTGCGGGATCAGCCAGGCGATCTGGCCGCGCACCGGCACGATGCTCTCGTCGCGCCAAAGGGCACGCGCGCCATAGCCGGTGCAATGGATGATCGCCGGCTGCTTCAGCTTCGTGACGTCACCCGGCGCATGGAATTCCATCGGCACGATCCTCCCGTCGGCGATGAGAAAATCGGTCGTAAGCTGGCGCATCAGATCGGCGACGTTGAAGGTCAGCGAACTGTTGCGCCGCGCATAGGCCGGCCGAAAGGGATGCGTGCCCGGCGCCAGATCGACGCTGCGCGGCATGATGTCGGCAAGCCGGCTTTCCAGATGGAGGAAATCGTCTGTCCTCTCCGCTCCCGTAACGGCCGCGCGCCGTGGGCCGAAAGGCGTATCGGACAGCATGTAGCGATCTGTCCATTCGACCGGATCGCCGGGCATCCCCAACAGGCTCTGGAAATAGGAAAAGGAGGCGCGCGCCATCCTCTCCCACCGATCGCCGAAGCCCGGATCGACCGCCTTCTCCATCGCGACCCGGCTGTCGGGCGACCAGGTGCCGGTCGCGCGCGCGGACCGGACGAAGGGGAATTGCTCCTTCGCATAGATGGTGACGCGCGCGCCCGCGCGCTGCGCCGTCAGCGCCGCCGTCAGCCCCAGCGCTCCCGCCCCGATCACCGCTACGTCGCGCACTCCGTCCGCCAGCGCCAGCGCGACCGCCACCTCCGCCGATCCCCAGCTCAGCGACCAGCCGCTGCCGCCATGGCCGTAATTATGGACGACGCGCTTGCGGCCGACCTGCTCCACCTCGATGCGTGGCCCTGCAGCGCGGAAGGGCCGCAGGCAGACGGTAGTACGGAAGATGCGGTCGGGCGTCGCGCGCACCGGTTCCACGCCAGCAAAGGGATCGAAGGCCGCGCCCGCCCTGGCCGAAAGGGGCAGCGCCGCCGCCAGCCCCGTGGCCCTGCTCATAAATGCCCGTCTGTCCATCCGCGCCTCCCGGTCCGTCTGCCCTCTCCAACGAAGCAGACCGTCGGGACCGCAATCTCACTGCGCCACCCAGTCCTTCCGCAGCGCCTTGCCCGCCAGCGCCATGAACAGCCCCGCAAGCAGGTAGAATCCCAGCGCCGCGACGATCGCATAGCGCAGCGCCTCCGTCCCGAACTGCGGCGTCAGCGCGTCCGACAGGCTGCCCACCGCCCAGCTGCCAAGGCCGAGGCCCACGAGATTGTTGATGAGCAGGAAGCTCGCCGCCGCGCTCGCCCGCATATGCGCGGGCACCAGATGCTGCACGGCGGTCAGCACCGGCCCCAGCCATACATAGACCAAAGCCTGCGGGATCAGGAAGAGGAGGAAGGCGGCGGTAACGCTGGAGGACAGCACGCCCACGACGAACAGCGGCATGCCCACCACATAGCTGACTGCCGGCACCCAGGCATACCAGGCCCTGTCGCCATTCCC
>JACESO010000144.1 GCA_013911745.1 Sphingobium sp.
AGTGGCGACCGGGCCGCGCTCGTCGATCGGCTCACCCACCACGTTCAGGATGCGGCCGAGCGTCGCGGGGCCGACAGGCACGCTGATCTGCGCGCCGGTATCGGTCACTTCCTGACCTCGGGTCAGACCGTCGGTCGAGTCCATCGCGATGGTGCGGACGGTGTTTTCGCCGAGATGCTGGGCGACTTCCAGCACCAGCCGCTGTCCGTTGTTGCTGGTTTCCAGCGCCGACAGGATTGCCGGGAGCGCATCGGGGAAGGTCACGTCGACGACGGCGCCGATGACCTGCGAAATGCGGCCTACATTGTTGGTGGTTGCCATGACTGCTGTCCTTGCCTGCACTTAAAGGGCTTCGGCGCCCGAGATGATTTCGACGAGTTCGGTGGTGATCGCGGCCTGGCGGCTGCGGTTATACTGGATGGTCAGCTTGTTGATGAGGTCGCCGGCGTTGCGGGTCGCATTGTCCATCGCGGTCATCGACGCGCCCTGTTCCGACGCATTGTTTTCCAGCAGCGCCTTGAAGATCTGCACCGTCACGTTGCGCGGCAGCAGGTCGTCCAGGATCGCTTCCTCGCTCGGTTCATATTCCACCGTCGCGGCGATGGCGTTGCGGTCGGCGGTCTCCGGAATCTTGACCGGGATGATCTGCTGCTCGGTCGGGATTTGCGCCAGCGCCGATTTGAAGCGGGAATAGAAGAGGTGGGCGACGTCGAACTTGCCGTCGAGGAACATGGTGCTCAGTTCTTGCGCCACTGCCTGGGCCTGCGAGAAGCCGGGTTCCTTGGCGCCAGTGGTGTCGAACTGCGCCACGATCTTGCCGGGATAGGCGCGGTTGATGACCGGGCGGCCCTTGCGGCCGATCAGGTAGAAGATGACCTTCTTGCCGTCGAGTTCCAGCGCGCGCGCCTTGGCCAGTGCAGCCTTGACGATGTTCGCGTTGAACGCGCCGGCAAGGCCGCGGTCGCTATTGGCGACCACCAGCAGATGCACGTCGTCCTTGCCCGTGCCCGCCAGCAGCGGAGACGCGCCTTCGCCCGATCCGCCGGCGATCTTGGTGGCGAGGCTCGCCACCACCGCTTCGAGGCGCTCGCTATAGGGACGCGCGGCCTCGGCGGCGGCTTGCGCCTTGCGCAGCTTCGCGGCGGCGACCATCTGCTTCGCCTTGGTGATCTTCTGGGTCGACTTGACCGACCCGATCCGAATTTTCAGTTCCTTGAGGCTGGGCATATTGCACCCTTCATGGCGTCGCCCCGGACGAACCGGAGCGGCGCATAACGTCTATCAAGCGAAAGTCTTGCCGAATGCGTCGAGCGCGGCCTTGAGCTTGCCCTTCGCGTCGTCGCCCAGATCCTTGCTGTCGCGAATCGCCGCCAGCACTTCGGGGTGATCGTGGCGCAGATAGGCCAGCATCAGTTCCTCGTAACGGGTCACGTCCTTGACCGCGACCGAGTCGAGATAGCCGTTGGTGCCCGCGAAGATCGACGCGGTCTGCTCCTCGAAGGGCAGGGGCGAGAACTGCGCCTGCTTCAGCAGCTCAGTGAGCCGTGCGCCACGGTTCAGCAGCTTCTGGGTCGAGGCGTCGAGATCCGAGCCGAACTGGGCGAAGGCCGCCATTTCGCGATACTGCGCCAGCTCCAGCTTGATCGAGCCGGAAACCTTCTTCATCGCCTTCGTCTGCGCGGCGGAACCGACGCGCGACACCGACAGGCCCACGTTGATGGCCGGGCGGATGCCCTGGTAGAAGAGGTTGGTTTCAAGGAAGATCTGGCCGTCGGTGATCGAGATCACGTTGGTCGGGATGTAAGCCGACACGTCGCCCGCCTGCGTCTCGATGATCGGCAGAGCGGTCAGCGAGCCCGCGCCGTTGGCGTCGTTCATCTTGGCCGCGCGCTCCAGCAGGCGGCTGTGCAGATAGAAAACGTCGCCCGGATAGGCTTCGCGGCCCGGCGGGCGACGCAGCAGCAGCGACATCTGGCGATAGGCGACAGCCTGCTTGGAAAGATCGTCATAGACGATGACCGCGTGCATGCCGTTGTCGCGGAAATATTCGCCCATCGTGACGCCGGTATAGGGCGCGAGATACTGAAGCGGGGCGGGCTCCGAAGCGGTCGCGGCGACGACGATGGAATATTCCATCGCGCCATTCTCTTCGAGCTGCTTCACGATCTGCGCGACGGTCGAGCGCTTCTGGCCGACCGCGACGTAGATGCAATAGAGCTTCTTGCTCTCGTCGTCGCCCGCGTTGATCCCCTTCTGGTTGATGAAGGTGTCGATCGCGACGGCGGTCTTGCCGGTCTGGCGGTCGCCGATGATCAGTTCGCGCTGGCCACGGCCAACGGGCACCAGGGCGTCGATGGCCTTGAGGCCGGTCTGCACGGGCTCGTGCACCGACTTGCGGGGGATGATGCCCGGTGCCTTCACTTCCACGCGCTTGCGTTCGGTGTACTGGATCGGACCCTTGCCGTCGATCGGATTGCCCAGGCCATCCACGACGCGGCCGAGCAGGCCCTTGCCCACCGGCACGTCAACGATGGTGCCGGTGCGCTTGACGGTGTCGCCTTCCTTGATCTCGGCGTCGGAGCCGAAGATCACGACGCCGACATTGTCGGCTTCCAGGTTCAGCGCCATGCCCTGCACGCCGTTGGCGAACTCGACCATCTCGCCGGCCTGGACATTGTCGAGGCCGTGGACGCGGGCGATGCCGTCACCCACGGTCAGCACGGTGCCGACTTCGCTCACTTGTGCTTCGGTGCCGAAATTGGCGATCTGGTCCTTAATGACCTTCGAAATTTCTGCGGCGTTGATATCCATGTTCAGCCTTTCATCGCCAGGGCGAGCGTATTCAAACAGGTACGGATAGAAGAATCGATCATTTGGCTGCCGATCTTGACGACCAGCCCGCCTAGGATCGCGGGATCGACCTTCGCGTCGATCGCAACCTCGCGGCCGGCGCGCGCGCGCAGGCTGCGGGCGAGCGCCGCCACCTGATCGCCGTCGAGCGGGTGGGCGCTGGTCACTTCGGCGCGGGCCTCGCCCTTGTGATTCGACAGCAGCGTTTCATAGGCGCGGATCACCGCCGGCAACTGGGCGAGGCGGCGGTTCTGCGCCAGCACACCCAGGAATTTCGTCGTCAGCGCGTCGATTCCCATGGAGGATGCCACGGCCGCGATCGTCTTGCCCGCTGCATCCCGGCTCAGCACCGGGCTGTTGATCAGGCCCTTCAAATCGGGCGATTCGGCCAGCGCGGCCTTGAGCGCGCGCAGGCTGTCCGCCACGGTGTCGAGCGATTGTGCGTCGCGGGCCAGATCGAACAGCGCCACCGCGTAGCGGCCGCTGAGGCTGGCCTGAATACCGCCGCTAGTCTCCACGCGCTTATCGTCCTCCGTTGACTATGCGGCGCTTGCCACGCCGGTCATGCAAAAAGAGGGCGCGGTCTGATCCCGTCCCGAGCCCCTGTCGACGGGCCGGTTAGCAGTGCCATTATGACTATGCAAGTCATGTGACGCGATTCGACCGAAAGGCGGAAATGCGCGCCAAAATCGACCGGCCGTTGCCGCCCGCCCGAATCGCTCAGGGTGCTGGATCGGACGGGGCGAGCCGTCCCTTCTGGCAATGATAGACGATGCGCTCGTTGGGCTGCGCCGGCAGCAGGGCCGCGACGTCATTCCGCAGCGTCGCGATGCGCGCGAGCAGGTCGGCGTCGGCGGCGCAGCCCTTCACCGGCTTGTCCTTGGTCAGCGCGCGGACCTTGTCCATCGTGTCGAGATCGGGCAGCCAGCGCTGAACGCGCAGCGTCCCGGTGGCGGGGTCGAACTGGCTGTCGGTGACGTAATTGCCTTCGTCCGGCACGCCGGTCCGCTGCCATTGCGATCCGGCGGAGACATATTGGGTGCCGCCGTCCACGCATCCGCCCTCGGCCCAGTTGAAGCCGATGTCGCTGGGCTGCGACACCGTCAGCCGGCTGCGGTTGAGGTCGACCTTGCAGACATTGTCGCCCGCCCAGGCGAAGGCCCCGTTGCTGGTGACGCCGCCATCCTGGGGCAGCTTCACCCGATCGTCGATGCTGGAAAAGCTGGGCTTGAGGAAGAAGAGGCCAAGCGCCGCGATCAGCAGCACGCCGCCGCCCGCCAGGAACCAGGTCGACTGCTTCTCCTTGCCCTGGGTGTAGAAGAGGCCGCCTGCGCCCAGGCCCAGCACCGCCAGCGCCAGCAGCACGGCCGCGCCCGCCATCGCATTTTCGCGCGCGGTAATGACGTCGCGCTCGGCATCGTCGCGCGCCTTCGCCAGCGCCTGGTCGCGCGCCTGTGCGCTGGCGCGGTCCTTCTGTTCGCTCGCCTGCGCCTCGCGCTGGGTCAGGGATGCTTCCGCGGCGTCTGCTTCCGCCATGGAGCGGCAGGGGACGACGGTGTGGAGCGATGAGACGCCCGCCTGCCGCAGGAAGGACGCGACCTCCCGCCAGGACACCGCGAAGCCGAACTCCGCGTCATTGCCGTCCGACACCGACCCGAAGCTGTTGACGCCCAGCACCCTGCCGCAATCGTCGACCAGCGGGCCGCCGCTATTGCCCGCCGCGAGCGGCGCGGTGTGCAGGATCGTGTCGAAGCTCTGGCTGGCGCGGCCCGACGAGATGTTGCCGCTGGTCTTGACGGTCGCCAGCGGCTCGACCAGCTGCTTGAGGCCGAGGCCCTGCGCCCGGTCGACTGTGCCGGGATAGCCGATGGCGGTCACATGGCTGCCGTCGCTCACCGCCCCGGCATAGAAGGTGCTGACCGGCAGCCGCCCTTCCTCCAGCTGGATGAGCGCCAGGTCGTTGCCCGGCGAATAGGCGATGATGCGCCCGCCATAGGTCTTCGTCCCTTCGGACGGGATGACGCCGATGACGAGGTTCTTTTCCTCGCGAGCCAGTTCGACGACATGGGCATTGGTCAATACCTTGTCCGGCGCAACGGCAAAGCCGCTGCCATGGCCCACGAAGTAGGCGTCCGATCCGTCCGTCGCGACCAGCGCGACGCGCACCACCCCGCGCGCCGCGGCGGCGATGTCCTGCTGTTCCGCAAGCGAAACGGACGGCGCGGCGAGCGCGAGAGCGAAGCCGAAGAGGATGGCGAGGCGGCGGCGAAGGGCGTGCATAGGTTCGCGCATCCATATTGAAACCCGTCGGCCGTGCAATCGGGAAATGGTGGAATGCCCCGCAAGGCAGGCGGGCTTTTGAGCGCAAGCGGCGGGAAGCGTGGCAGGAGGGGACGGTTTATCGCATAAGGCCATGACCCATATGACTCGCCTGATCCCGCCCATTCCCGACGATGACACCTGCTGGCAGGCCTTCCTGGCCCGCGACCGGGCGATGGACGGCCGCTTCGTCGGCTGCGTCTCGACGACCGGCATCTATTGCAAGCCAAGCTGCGGCGCGGCTGGGTTTTCCACCAGCGCGGCCACCGCCTGCGCCATTG
>JACESO010000145.1 GCA_013911745.1 Sphingobium sp.
GGCTGGCGCTGGATGCACCGGCAATGAGCCAGCTCTCCCCCATCCTGTTCCTGGCCCTCGGATTTGCGGTCGGCCTCGCCCATTTCGCGGCCATCGCCAGAGAAGCCGACCTCGTCACCCATGGCGGCCCGGCATCGCGCGCGATCCTGCTCAGGCTCGGGCGTCTCGCCGTCACTATTCTGGTTCTCGTCATCGCCAGCCGGCAAGGGTGGCCGGCGCTTCTTGCCGCAACAACCGGCTTCATGGGCGGGCGCCAGATCATGCTCCACCGGCTCGGAGGCGCCCGATGAAATTCGCGTCACCACTTGAAAGCCATGTGCTGTTCGCGATCGGTCCGGTGCCGATCAGCCAGCCGGTCGCCACGACCTGGGGCATCATGGCCTTCCTTACAATCGGAAGCTGGCTGCTGACCCGCCGCCTTGCGTTACGCCCAACCCGAGCCCAAGCGGCGCTCGAGCTGGTCGTCGAGACCGTCGCCGGCCAGATCCGCGAGACGATGGAGGCGGAACCGCAGCGTTATCTGCCGCTGATCGGCACGCTGTTCCTGTTCCTGCTGGTCGCCAACTGGTCGTCGCTGATCCCCGGCGTCGAGCCGCCGACCGCGACCCTCGAAACCGACGCGGCGCTGGCGCTGATCGTCTTCGGCGCGACGCTCTGGTTCGGCGTCCGCGCGCTCGGGCCCAGGGCCTATCTCGCGACCTTCGCGCGCCCCTCGATCCTGCTCGCCCCGCTCAATATCGTCGAGCTCTTCACCCGCAGCTTCTCGCTGATGGTGCGCCTGTTCGGCAACGTCATGAGCGGCGTCTTCATGATCGGCGTCGTGCTGAGCCTCGCCGGGCTGCTCGTCCCGATCCCGCTCATGGCGCTCGAAATGCTGACCGGCGCGGTCCAGGCCTACATTTTCGGCGCGCTCGCCATGGTCTTTATCGGGAGCGCTATCAGCGAGAACGGCGCCCGCCCGCCATCCAAACAGGAGTCCCCCGCATGAACTGGATCCATCTCGCCAGCATCCTCGGCGCCGCTTTCGCGATCTCGATCGGCGCAATCGCCCCGGCGCTCGGGCAGGGCAGGGCCGTCGCCGCCGCGATGGACGCGATCGCGCGCCAGCCCGAAGCCGCCAACACCGTCTCGCGCACGCTGTTCGTGGGCCTCGCGATGATCGAGACGATGGCGATCTACTGCCTCGTGATCGCGCTGCTGCTGCTCTTCGCCAACCCGTTCGCCTGACATGCGGATCGACTGGTGGACGCTCGCGCTGCAGGCGGTCAATGTCCTCATCCTCGTGTGGCTGCTCGGACGCTTCCTGTTCCGTCCGGTGATGGATGCCATCGCTGCCCGCCAGGCATCGGCCCAGGCGCTGCTCGACGAAGCGCGGGAGGCAAAGGACCGGGCACAGGCCGAAGCGCAGGCGCTCAAAACGCAGAATGACGGCTTCGTCGCGGATGCGGCGGCTCGCCGCGCCGAGATCCGGACCGAGGCCGAAGCGGAGCGCCAGCGCCTCCTCGCGCAGGCCAGGCTCGAGGCGGACGCCGTCGTCGAGCAAGGCCATGCGGCGATCGATGCCGAACGCGGGCGGGTGGCGGCGCAGTGGCGGGAAAAGGCAGCGAACCTCGCCGCCTCGATGGCAGGCACGTTGCTCGCTCGTCTCCCGCCCGAGCAGACGGTGCAGGCCATGGTCGACGCGCTCAAGGCGCGGCTCGGAGACCTTTCCGAGGCGGATCGCCGCAGCCTGGCGGCCGCCGGGCCCGTCACCGTCGCGACGCCCGCGCCG
Source organism: Sphingobium sp. (assembly GCA_013911745.1). Classification (GTDB taxonomy): domain Bacteria; phylum Pseudomonadota; class Alphaproteobacteria; order Sphingomonadales; family Sphingomonadaceae; genus Sphingobium; species Sphingobium olei. The sequence goes on from JACESO010000145.1 coordinate 1,772, forward strand.
CTGACGGCCGATCTGCAGACGCAGGTAGCGCGCGCGCTTGCCGAAATCCTGCCGGATACCGCGACCCCGATCTTCGCAGTCGATCCAGATCTCATCGCCGGCGCGGAGCTTCGCACGCCCCACGCCGTCGTGCGCAACAGCTGGCGCGCCGATCTCGACGCCATGGTTGAGAGCCTCAATGAAGACGATCATGCCCGGATCGCCTGAAGACTGGCTGACGCAGGCCCAGAGCTGCATCACGCGCGCCAATCTCGGGCCGCGTGTCGATGCAATTGGCCGGGTGGAATCGATCGGCGACGGCGTTGCCATGGTCTCGGGCCTTCCGGACGCGCGCCTCGACGAATTGCTCTATCTCGCCCGGGGCCAGACCGGATTCGTCCACACGCTCGACCGGGACCGGATCGGCTGCGTGCTGCTCGACGATGCCGCCCAGGTGGAGGCAGGAGACACCGTAACCGGCTCGGGCGAGGTGGTGCGCGTGCCGGTTGGCGAGGCATTGCTTGGCCGAGTCGTCGATCCGCTCGGCCGTCCGCTCGATGGGGGCGCGCCGATCCGGGCCAGGCGCTTCGATCCTGTCGAACGGCCGGCGCCGGCGATCATCGAACGCGACCTCGTCGTCCAGCCGGTGCAGACCGGCACGCTCGCAATCGATGCGATGTTCGCCATCGGCCGGGGGCAGCGCGAACTCATTCTCGGCGACCGCGCCACAGGCAAGACGGCGCTCGCGGTCGACACGATCATCAACCAGCGCACCAGCGACATGATCTGCGTCTATGTCGCGATCGGCCAGAAAAGCTCGGCGGTCGCGCGCGTGGTCGACCAGGTGCGGCGGCATGGCGCGCCGGACCGCACCATCTTCGTCGTGGCGAGCCCCGCCGCGGCGCCGGGGCTGCAATGGATCGCGCCGTTCGCGGGCTTCACGATGGCCGAGTATTTTCGGGATGGTGGCGGCCATGCGGTGGTGGTGCTCGACGATCTCACCAAGCATGCCGCGACCCATCGCGAGATCGCCCTGCTGACCGGACAGCCGCCCGGGCGCGAGGCCTATCCCGGCGACGTCTTTTTCCTCCATTCCCGCCTGCTCGAACGTGCGGCGCGTCTCTCGACGGAGAAGGGGGGCGGTTCGCTCACGGCTCTGCCGATCGCGGAGACCGATGCCGGCAACGTCAGCGCCTATATCCCGACCAATCTGATCTCGATCACCGACGGTCAGATTATTCTCGACGCGAAGCTGTTCGCGCAGGGGCACAAGCCCGCCATCGATGTGGGCACGAGCGTGAGCCGGGTCGGCGGCAAGACGCAGCTTCGCGTCCTGCGCGACGCGAGCGGGACCATGCGCCTCGACTATGCGCAGTTCCTCGAGCTCGAGATGTTCACCCGCTTCGGCGAGCAGCCGAGCCGCGTGTCCGCGCCCAGATCGAACGCGGCAAGCGCTTGCGCGCCTTGCTCGTGCAACCGCTGTCGAGTCCACTACGGGTCGTCGACCAGGTGGCGCTGGTCGTGGCGCTCGGCGAAGGGTTGCTCGATGGCATGGCGGTCTCGGAGATATCGTCGCTCCGCACGCGGCTGCCCGCCTGGATCGACGATCACGTCCCCGATCTATGCGCGCAGATCGAGCGGACTGGACAGATCGACACCGCGCAGCGGTCCGCTCTGATGACGACGGTGAAAGCGCTGATCGAAAGCCAGCCGGCCGGTTCTGCATCATGAGCGATCGCCTCGCCGAGATCGGCCAGCGGATCGAGACCGTCCGCCAGCTCGGTGCGGTGGTCAACGCCATGCAGGGCATCGCCGCGCAGCGGGCGCATCAGGCGCGCGCGCTGCTGCCTGCGGTGCGACGCTATGCGGAGACCGCCCGCACCGCCATTGGCCAGGCGCGCCGCCTTGACGAGCCACTGGCGCGTTTTCCGGCGCGGGCGGTCGGTGGTGCGAGAGGCGGCCTTATCCTGTTCGGTGCGGAGCAAGGCTTTGCCGGGGCCTTTCCGGAGCAGCTGCTCGACGGCGCCGCGGCCGACATGCAGGACAGGCATATTCTTCTGATTGGCGCGCGCACGGCCACGCTTGCGGCCGAGCGCGGTCTGCGCATCGCATGGAGCGCGAGCATGCCGAGCAAGGCCGATGCGCTGCCCGCACTCGCGACAAGCATCATCGACGCGCTGTACGACTATCTGGACGAGGTCGGCGCGGTGCCCATCACCATGGCTTATCCGGTCTGGAGCAGCGGCAAGGGCGTCTCGATCGTGCGCGCGAGCCTCCTGCCGCTCGACCTCGACACTTTCCCCGCGTCCACGGCGGATTTGCCGCCGCTCGTCAATATCAACGCGGCGGACCTTATCGGCGACCTGACCGCGGAATATGTCTTCGCCCACATCTGCGCGGCTGCGGTCGAGACGTTCGTCGCCGAGAATGAGGCACGGCTGCGCACCATGGCGACCGCCCGCAGCCACATCGATCGCAAGGGCGAGGCCCTGCGCCTCGAGGAGCGCCTCACGCGTCAGGATCAGATCACCAGTGAAGTCGTCGAACTGAGCGGCGGGCGACATCGGCGAGAATGAATGCAGGGCAGGCATTTCTGCTGTTCAGCAAGAAACCGCAGAACCGCCATTGTCGTCGGGATCAAGGATGGAGTTGAGCATGCACTATAGTAGCGGGAACTACGAAGCTTTCGTGCGGCCCCGCAAACCTGAGGGCGCTGACAGGAAGACGGCCTGGTTCGTCGGCTCGGGTCTTGCGGGACTGGCAGGCGCGGCGTTCCTGATCCGCGACGGCGGCGTCGCCGGCGAGCATATTACCATCCTTGAGGAGCTGCATGTTCCCGGCGGCGCGCTCGACGGCCTCGACGTCCCCGAAAAGGGGTTCGTCATCCGCGGAGGGCGCGAGATGGAGGAGCATTTCGAATGCCTCTGGGATCTCTATCGCTCGATCCCTTCGCTGGAGATCGAGGATGCGAGTGTGCTCGACGAATTCTACCGGCTCAACAAGGACGATCCCAATTTTTCGCTTCAACGCGTGACGCAGAACCAGGGCCAGGATGTGCCCGACAAGGCTTTGCTGACACTCGGCGGTCGCGCGCAAAAAGATCTGATCTCCGTCTTCCTCGCGACGCGGGAGGAGATGGAGAACAAGCGGATCAACGAAGTCTTCGGCGATGATTTCCTCAGGAGCAATTTCTGGCTCTACTGGCGCACCATGTTCGCCTTCGAGGAATGGCATTCCGCGCTCGAGATGAAGCTCTATCTGCATCGCTTCATCCACCATATCGGCAGTCTGGCGGATTTTTCCTCGCTCAAGTTCAACCGCTACAACCAATATGAATCGATGGTCCTGCCGTTGGTCAAATGGTTGCAGGATCGCGGTGTCAGATTTCGCTACGGCGTCGAGGTCACCGACGTCGATTTCGACATCCAGCCCGGCCGCAAGCAGGCGACCCGGATTGCCTGGATCGAAAACGGCGTCGAAGGCGGCGTCGATCTCGGCGCCGATGATCTCGTCTTCATCACCATCGGATCGCTGACCGAAAATTCCGACAATGGCGATCATCATACACCGGCCAGGCTGAATGAGGGGCCGGCGCCGGCTTGGGACCTGTGGCGCCGGATCGCGGCCAAGGACC
>JACESO010000146.1 GCA_013911745.1 Sphingobium sp.
AGGGGGTGGTGGAGGGACACGCCAGCGCGGTGCTGGCGGCGTCGATCTTCCATTTCGGCCAGCACAGCATTGCCGAGGCGCATGAGGCGCTGGCGGCGGCGGGCATCGCGGTGCGGCGGCACTGAGCTGGCCGGGACATCGCCTGCCGTACAGAAATGATTTGACGCTTCGCGCGCACGGCGCTTGATGCTGGGCCATGCGCGATACCCTACATCTTCTGGAACAGACGATCCGCGAACGCCGGAGCGCCGATCCGACCGCATCCTATGTGGCGAAGCTGGCGAGCAAGGGCCGGGCCAAGATGGCGCAGAAGCTGGGCGAGGAAGCGGTCGAGACGGTGATCGCCGCGATGGCGGGCGACCGCGACGGCGTGGTGGGCGAAAGCGCGGACCTGTTGTTCCACCTGCTGATGCTGATCGCGGACATGGACGTGCCGCTGGACGCGGTGCTGGATGAGCTGGACCGGCGCGAGGGGGTGTCGGGCATCGCGGAAAAGGCGGCGCGGCCAAAGGACTGACCGGAAAGAAATCCCGGAAAGAAATCATTCCCCCTGCGTTATGGTGTGGTTTCCCGCATCATAGCGACGAAGGGGAGGTTCCATGATTCGCTCCGTGATCGGCGGGCTGCTCGGCGGCCTGGCCCTGTTCATCACCGGCTTTCTCTTCTGGGGCACGCCGCTGTCCGCGCTGGCGATCAGCCGCGCGGACGAACAGTCGAGCGCCAATCTGCAGGCCGCGCTGGCGCAGGCACTGAACGCCACCGGCACCGGCGTCTACACCATCCCCGATCCGTCGAGTGCGCAGGGGACGATCCTGTACGGACGCGGGCCGGTGGCGCAGGTCTTCTACAATAGCGGTGGATTCCCGGTGATGGACGGCGGGTCGCTGATCGGCGGACTGATCCTGTCGCTGCTGGTGGGGCTGCTGATCGGGCTGGCGCTGCGTTTCTGCCTTCCCGACTTCATCAGCCGGGTGCGGGCGGCGATCTTCCTGTCGCTCGCCGCCGTGCTGTGGATCGACATCGGGCAGGCCGTGTTCATGCACGCGCCCTGGGGCTATATCCTCTATCTCGGCTTCAGCGATTTCGTCGGGCTGGCGCTGGCGGGGCTGATCGCTGCGAAGTTGATGGAGACGAAGGCGGCAAGCGCAACCGGCGAGGCGGGCACGCTGCACTAGGCGGCGGCGTCCGCCTCCTGCGCCATGCGGATCATGCAGGCGGCGTGGCGGTGGGCGATGGCCATACGGTCCGCGCCATAGCCGCCGCCCATGGTGCTGGCGAGCGGGATGGCGCGGGCCAGCGCCTGCCGCATCACATAGCGGTCGCGCGCGTCGAGGCCGGCATCGGTGAGCGCCAGCCGCCCCAGCCGGTCGCCGCCATGCGGATCGACCCCCGCCTGATAGAGGATGAGATCCGGCGCGAAATCATCGAGTACGCGCGGCAGCGTGTCGGCGAGGATGGCGAGATAGGCGTCGTCCTGCGTCCCGTCCGAAAGGCCGATGTCGAGCGTCGAGCGCGCCTTGCGCACCGGGAAATTCTTTTCCGCGTGGATCGACAGGGTGAAGATGTCGCTGCGGCCCGCGAGCAGCGAGGCGGTGCCGTCGCCCTGATGCACGTCGAGGTCGAGGATCAGGATGCGCGCGGCGTCCCCTTCCGCGATCAGGCGGTTGGCGGCGATGGCGAGATCGTTGAACACGCAATAGCCTGCGCCCGTGTCGCTGAGCGCGTGATGGCTGCCGCCGGCCGCATTGGCGGCGTAGCGGTGCCGCTGCGCGAGTTTCGCAGCCAGCCAGGTGCCGCCCGGCGACAGCAGGGAACGGCGCATGACCCGCTCCGTCACGGCAAAACCGATGCGGCGCTCCTTTTCCGGCGGCACCGTCATGGTCAGCACCTGATCGACATAGTCGGGATCGTGCACCGCCTCCAGCCATAGCCGCGGCATGGGTTCGGGCTGGTGCAGGGTGAAGAGGGCGGCGCTTTCCTTCAGCGCCTCCATCACCAGCCCATATTTATCGAAACGAAAGCCGCTGCCGGGTGTTGCAGGCGAGACATAGGCGGGGTGGTGAACGACGTGCAGCATGATCTTTTCGGGCTATCGCGATTTGAACGATGGCCGCTTTGCGCTATCTGGTCCAGCATGAACCGCCTTAAGATGACCCAAAGTCCATGGCTGGCGATCGCCGGCCTGATTGCCCTTCCCGTTTTCGCCCCCGCATCCGGGCAGACCCCGCCGCCCGTCGTCGCGCCGACGCTGACTCCGCCCACGGTGCAGCAGTTGCCCCCTGCGCCCCTGCCCGCGCCGATCCCGCCGCTGTCGCCGGCGCAGGAAGCCTGGGCCAATGACTGGCTGAAGAACGGAGCGGCGCAAGGATTGATGGCGCGGCAGAAGGCGAGCGGGGCGTTGAAGGGCGAGGCGCTGGTGACGGCGCTGCTCGACCGGGCGAAGGCGCTCAGCACCGGCCGGGTGGACACGGCCGACTTCCTCAACATCTGGGCGCTGCGCCCGGCCGCCTTCGATCCCCGCCCCGGCCTTGCCAAGGCTGTCGCGGAAAACCGGCTGGCGCAATGGGCGGGCGGCCTGACCCCGCCCTGGGCAGGCTATGAGACGCTGCGCAAGGGGCTCGCCAAATATGAGGCGATCCGCGACAAGGGCGGCTGGCCGACGCTGACCGCGACATCCGCCCCCGATGTCGTGCGCGCGCGCATCGCGCTGGAAGACCCGGCGGTGACGCCCAACGAGAATCTGGTCGACGTGATCCAGCGGGCGCAGCGGCGCTATGGGCTTGAACCGACCGGCCAGCTTGGCGCACGCACGCTGGCGGCGCTCAATGTCAGCGTGGACGACCGGATCGCCGCGATCATGGCCAATATGGAGCGGTGGCGCTGGATGCCGCGCCGCCTGCCAGTCAACCGGGTGCAGGTGAACATCGCCGCCGCCGTGCTGACCGTGTTCGAGGGCGACCAGCCGGTCAGTTCCATGCGCGCCGTCACCGGCAGCCCCGACAATGCGACGCCGATGCTGGCGTCCAGCATCCATTCGATCGTCGTCAATCCGCCGTGGAACGTGCCGATGTCGATCGCCAAGCGCGAGCTTTTCCCCAAAGGGCGCGCGACGCTGATCCGGCAGGGGTACAAGATCATCAAGACGCCCGAAGGCGGCGAGCGGATCGTGCAGCCGGCCGGCCCCTCCAGCGCGCTGGGCCGCTTGAAGTTCGACTTCGACAATCCCTTCGCCGTGTACCTGCACGACACGCCGTCGCGCGGCAAATTCTCGAGCTACGACCGGCTGGCGAGCCATGGCTGCATCCGCCTGGAAAAGCCCGTCGCTCTGGCCGAGAAAATGGTCGCCGCCGATCCCAATCTCAACGGCCAGATCCAGACGCTGATCGACGAGGGCAAGACGCAGCGCGTGTCGCTGCCGCAGCAGGTCGCGGTCTATCTGCTCTACTGGACCGCCTTCGCCAATAATGACGGGGTGGTCAGCTTCCGGTCCGATCCCTATGGCTGGGACAAGCTGCTGGCCTCGAAGATCGAGGCGTCGAGCCGCCGGGTCGATCCGACCGCCGCCCCTTCCCCTGCCCTCGCATCCAAGGACTGAACGCCCATGCGCAAGATCGCCCTTCTGACCCTGGCCGGCGCGCTGGCCCTTTCCGCCTGCGGCAAGAAGGAGGAGGAAGCGCCGGCGACCAACAATCTGGTCGAGCCGCCGGTCGAGAATGTCATCATCGACGAGCCCGAAGCGCCGTTGCCCGAACCGCAGAATAATGCGGCGGCGACTCCGCCCGCGCCGCCGCCGTCCGTGTCCGAACAGCAGCAGATTCAAGATGATGCGGAAGCGACCGGCATGACCGCCCGACTGCCCGAAGGCGGCGAGTCGAGCCAGCCTGCGGACGAATCGAGCACAAAGGGCGAATGAGAGCATCCGCCCCGGTCTTCAATCGGGGCGGCGCTTTTGTTATATTGTGGCCATGGATCGCCGCAATTTCACGAAGTTCGCTTTAAGCGGACTCGCTTTTTCGTTTCTGTCGGACAGCATGGGACGGGCCGCGCTACCGACCGTGCCTCAACCCGCCAGCCCGGCTCCGGTTCCGGCCGTGCCCGCCACGCCCAAATCGGTGGCCGCAAAGCCCTATGCGCCGCTGCTGGAGCGGGCCAAGGCGGCGCTGGACAACCATGCCCATCATTTCGAGCTGCGCGACCGGGTGGCGATCGTCGATTTCGACGCGCCGTCGAAGGACATGCGGATGCATATCGTCGACCTGATCGGCGGGCAGACCAGTTCCTACCTGGTGTCGCACGGTCGCGGGTCGGACCCCGCCCATTCGGGCTGGCTCCACAGTTTTTCCAACGAACCCAATTCTCTGGCGAGCAGCCAGGGCGCGTTCAAGACGGGCGACATGTATTTCGGCCAGCATGGGCGCTCCATGCGGCTGATCGGGCTGGACCCGCAGAACAACAATGCGGAAGCGCGCGCCATCGTGATCCACGGCGCGGACTATGTGAGCGAGGACCATGTCGCCGCATGGGGCAAGTGCGGGCGCAGCGAGGGCTGCTTCGCGGTCGCGCCGCACATCGTGCCGCAGGTACTGGGCATGATGGGGCCGGGGCGGATGCTCTACGCCGACAAGCTGGGCATGGCCTGAGGCTTAGCCGTTCGCCGCGACCATGGCTTCCACAGTCGGCCGGTTGGCGGCGTCGATGGTGCCGTCCGCGATCATCGCCTTGCCCATGGTCAGCGCTTCTTCCAGCATCCCTTCCTCGGTCGAGGTCTGACCCGCGCCGATCAGCGCGGAGAGCAGGAGGTTGCGGCTGATAGTGTCCTGCGGCGCTTCCTCCACGGACTTGCGCGCGAGTTTCAGCGCTTCGGCATAATAGGGGTCAGCGCCGCCCCGGTCCTGGATCGCGAGCTTGCCGTTGCCCACCTGCACCAGCGTGCCGGCCAGGATGTTGCGGACGGTGGCGTCTTCGGGCTTCGCCTCCACCACCGTGCGCCAATGGGGCAGCGATTCCTCGTAGAGCGGCGCGACCTTGTCCATCTGCCCCAGCGCGGCATAGGCGGACGCGGCGGAATAGAGCGCGTTGGCGAGGAAGCCGGCATTGTCGATCGACGCCGGATCGGCCTCGACCGCGGTACGGATGGCCGGAAGCGCGGCGTCATATTTCGCGACCGCGCCCTGATTGTCGCCCGCCTTCTGCGCTTCCTGCCCGGCGTTGAAGG
>JACESO010000147.1 GCA_013911745.1 Sphingobium sp.
TGTCGGGCGAAGTCGCCGTGCCTGGGGACAAGAGCATATCCCATCGCTCGCTCATGCTGTCCGCCCTCGCTGTCGGTGAAAGCCGGGTGGAAGGACTGCTGGAAGGCGAGGACGTGCTTGCCACCGCAGCGGCGATGCGGGCCATGGGTGCCGACATAGAGCGGGACGCGGACGGCGTCTGGCACATCCATGGCGTGGGCGTCGGTGGGCTGCTCCAGCCGCAGACCGCGCTCGACATGGGCAATAGCGGCACCTCCACACGCCTCCTCATGGGCCTGCTCGCCAGCCATGACCTGACCGCGACCTTCGTGGGCGATGCCTCGCTCAGCAAACGGCCGATGGCGCGCGTCACCGAGCCGCTGAGCCGCATGGGCGCCAGCTTCATGACCAGCCCCGGCGATCGCCTGCCGCTGACCATGCGCGGCGCTTGCCCCGCCGTCCCGCTCGACTATCGCCTGCCGGTCGCATCCGCGCAGGTGAAGTCGGCAATCCTGCTCGCCGGCCTCAACACCCCCGGCATCACCCGCGTGGTCGAACCGATCGCGACCCGCGACCATAGCGAAAGGATGCTGAAGGGCTTCGGCGCGGACCTTACCGTGGACATCGAAGGCGACGGCACGCGTATCATCTCGCTGGTCGGAGAAGCCGAACTGCGGCCGCAGCAGATCATCGTGCCCGGCGACCCTTCCTCCGCCGCCTTCCCCATGGTCGCGGCGCTGATCGTGCCCGGCTCTCGCGTGACGATCGCCAATGTCGGTTTGAACGCGACCCGCGCGGGCCTGATCGACCTGCTGCGCGAAATGGGCGGGCCCATAGACGTGGTGAACGCACGCGAAGTCGGCGGCGAGCCGGTGGGCGACCTGATCGTCACGGCATCGTCGCTCAAGAGCGTGGAGCCCGACCCCGCGCGCGCACCCAGCATGATCGACGAATATCCCGTCGCGTTCATCGCCGCCGCGATGGCGGAGGGCCGCAGCGTGTTCCGGGGCCTTGAGGAACTACGCGTCAAGGAATCGGACCGTATCGCCACCATGGCGGAAGGGCTGCGCGCCATCGGCGTCGCGGTCGAGGAACTGGAGGACGGCATTGTCATCGAAGGCAGCGGCGGCGCGCCGTTCGCCGCGGGCGGCCCCATCGCGACGAAGCTGGACCATCGCATCGCCATGAGCTTCGCCGTCGCGGGCCTGGTGTCGAAGAATGGCGTGACCATCGACGACATGCGGCCGGTGGCGACGAGCTTTCCGACCTTCCTGCCGCTGCTCCAGTCGCTCGGCGCGATGGAATGACCTTCGACCTCGCCAATATCGTCGGGCTGCTCGGCAGCACCGTAACGATCATCGCCTATGCCTATAGCAATATGGCGAAGGCGATGAATTTCATCATCTTCAACCTGCTCAATCTGGCGGGCGCGCTGTTGCTGATCTGGTCTCTGACGGTCCATTTCAATCTCGCATCGATGGTGATGGAGATCGCCTGGACGGCCATCGCGCTGCTGGGCCTCTACAACAGCATCAAGAGGAAGACGCCATGATCGTCGCCGTCGACGGCCCCGCCGCATCGGGAAAGGGCACCATCGCCAAGGCGCTGGGGCGCCATTACGGCCTGCCCGTCCTCGACACCGGCCTCCTCTATCGCGCGGTCGGCCTGTCCGTGCTGAAAGCTGGCGGCGATCCCGATCATGAGGACGACGCGCTCGCCGCCTGCGGCTTCGACGATGCAACGCTAGCCGATCCCGCGCTGCGCAGCGAGGCCGTGGGCAGCCTCGCCTCTCGCGTGTCGGTGCATCAGAGTGTGCGCGACGCGCTGGTCCAGCGGCAGCGGGATTTCGCGACCCAGCCGGGCGGCGCGATCCTCGACGGACGCGATATTGGCACGGTGATCGCGCCGGACGCCGACGCCAAGATTTTCGTGACCGCCAGCGTCCAGGTACGCGCCCAGCGCCGCTTTCAGGATGCGCTGTCGCACGGCGGCCATCCCGACATGGACAGCCTGATCGCGGACATCCAGGCGCGCGACACGCGGGACATGAGCCGCGACCACGCACCGCTCAAGCAAGCCGACGGCGCGGACTTGCTAGACACCAGCGATTTGACTATAGACGCGGCCGTCCAGCGGGCCATCGCGCTTGTGGACGCTCAGCTTGAAGGTCGCGCCTCCGGCGTGATCCGATAAGGCGCGCGGAGAGTCCGGGCGCCCTTTTCGCTTTTCACGGCTTGCGCGTTCCGCCGCATAACCCATTGGATACGTGCCGGATATCCGATCCGTCACGTAGTTTGGCCAAAGACCATCGGACACAACCGGTTGGCCAGCAATGACGAGTGAAGGAATAACTTAATGGCCTCTACGGCATTCCCCTCGCGCGACGATTTCGCCGCGCTGCTCAATGATTCCCTCGGTGGCGAGGACGGCGGCTTCGAAGGCCGCGTCGTCAAGGGCACCGTAACCGGCATCGAAAACGATATGGCGCTGATCGACGTCGGCCTGAAGTCGGAAGGCCGCGTGCCGCTGCGCGAATTCGCCGCGCCGGGCCAGAAGGCTGACCTCAAGGTCGGCGACGAAGTCGAAGTCTATGTCGACCGCGTCGAAAACGCCCATGGCGAAGCCATGCTGTCGCGCGACCGCGCCCGCCGCGAAGCCGCGTGGGACAAGCTGGAAAGCGAATTCACCGAAAACGCCCGCGTCGAAGGCGTCATCTTCGGCCGCGTCAAGGGCGGCTTCACCGTCGACCTCGACGGCGCCGTTGCGTTTCTGCCGGGCAGCCAGGTCGACATCCGCCCTGTGCGCGACGTCACCCCGCTGATGGACATTCCGCAGCCCTTCCAGATCCTGAAGATGGACCGCCGCCGCGGCAACATCGTCGTGTCGCGTCGCGCCATCCTGGAAGAAACCCGCGCCGAACAGCGCAGCGGCCTCATCCAGACGCTGGCCGAAGGTCAGATCATCGAGGGCGTGGTCAAGAACATCACCGATTACGGTGCGTTCGTTGACCTGGGCGGCATCGACGGGCTGCTGCACGTCACCGACCTCAGCTACAAGCGGATCAACCACCCGAACGAGATGATCAACATCGGCGATACCGTCCGTGTCCAGATCATCCGCATCAACCGCGACACCCAGCGCATCAGCCTCGGAATGAAGCAGCTGGAAAGCGATCCGTGGGAAGGCGCGAGCGCCAAATATCCGGTCGGCGCGAAGCTGTCGGGCCGCGTCACGAACATCACCGAATATGGTGCGTTCGTCGAACTGGAGCCCGGCATCGAGGGTCTGGTCCACGTTTCGGAAATGTCCTGGACCAAGAAGAACGTCCACCCCGGCAAGATCGTTTCGACCAGCCAGGAAGTCGACGTCATCGTCCTGGAAGTCGATCCGGAAAAGCGCCGCATCAGCCTTGGCCTCAAGCAGGCGATCTCCAACCCTTGGGACAGCTTTGCCGAGCGTCACCCGGTTGGCTCGACCGTCGAGGGCGAAGTCAAGAATGCGACCGAATTCGGCCTGTTCATCGGCCTCGATGGCGACGTGGACGGCATGGTCCACATGTCGGACATCGCCTGGGGCATTTCGGGCGAAGACGCGCTGGCGCTGCACCGCAAGGGTGAGACGGTTCAGGCCGTCGTTCTCGACATCGATGTCGAGAAGGAGCGTATCAGCCTTGGCATGAAGCAGCTTGAGCGTGGCGGCCCCGCCGCCGGTGGCACCTCCGCCGCGGCTGCTGGTCTCAACAAGAACCAGACCGTGACCGTCACTGTCCTTGAAGTCCGCGACGGCGGCCTGGAAGTCCAGGCTGGCGAAGATGGCGCCGCTGGCTTCATCAAGCGCAGCGATCTTGGCCGCGACCGCGACGAGCAGCGTCCGGAACGTTTCCAGATCGGCCAGAAGTTCGACGCGCTGGTGACCGGTTTCGACCGCGCCAAGAAGCCGACCTTCTCGGTCAAGGCCCTGCAGATCGCCGAAGAGAAGCAGGCGGTGGCGCAGTACGGCTCGTCCGACAGCGGCGCGTCGCTGGGCGACATTCTGGGCGAAGCGCTCAAGGCCAAGAACGAAGCCTGATATTCATCGGACTTTGCTGAAAATAGGGAACCCGCCGGACATGGTCTGGCGGGTTTTCCTTTATCTGGGCGACAGCTCCTTGCCGTTCCGTAACGATCTTCTTGCTGCCCGATTGTCAACGGCTTGCCGAATCTCTATCATGGTCGCGGGGTACAGCAGAGGGGCGCTGGTGAACCAATGATCCGTTCGGAATTGATCCAGAAACTGGCCGAGGAAAATCCTGGGCTGAATCTTCAGGAAGTCGAAAAGATCGTCGATCTTTTCTTCAAGGAAATCGTCGATCGTCTTTCATCGGGGGGCCGGGTCGAGCTGAGGGGCTTCGGCGCGTTCACCACCCGATCGCGCGACGCGCGAACCGGGCGCAATCCACGCACCGGCGAACAGGTGCCGGTATCGGCCAAGCGCGTGCCCTATTTCAAGCCGGGCAAGGAAATGCGCGAACGGCTGAACGTCAAGACGCAAGCCTGACGCGATCTGCCGCTTGACCTGTCGCCCGCCGGCCTTAAGGGTCCGGGCGGCTCTCCAAGCGGACGTGGCGAAATCGGTAGACGCAGCGGACTTAAAATCCGCCTCCCCCCGGGAATGCGGGTTCAAGTCCCGCCGTCCGCACCATGGTTCGGCAATTCGGCCAAATCGGCGCTTTTCTGGCAGCGCGGGCTGGCAATTCGCGGCCGCACCGGCAATGATGCGATATGGCCGGCGCGATCAATCCTCAAAGTTTCAGCGACTCCCTGGTTATCCTAGGCGCGGCGGGCCTCGTCATCCCCGGCTTCGCGCGCTTCCGGATCAGCCCGGTCATCGGCTTCATCCTCGTTGGCCTGGCGGTCGGCCCTGCCGGGCTTGGCGCGTTGGTCGGGCAATATCCCTGGCTCTACCATGTCACCATCTCCAATCGCGAGGCGATAGAGCCGTTCGCGGAGTTGGGCGTCATATTGCTGCTCTTCTCGATCGGCCTTGAACTCAGCTTCCGCCGCTTATGGACGATGCGCACGCAGGTGTTCGGCGTGGGCTGACCGAGCAAGTAAAGACCGAGCGCGATCAGCAGGCCGCTGCCGATCAATTCCGCCGCGCCCACGCC
>JACESO010000015.1 GCA_013911745.1 Sphingobium sp.
GCGTTCGCTGCTCTGGGACACGGCCGCGCCGTTCGTGGTATCGTGGGCGCATCTGGCGGTGCAACTGGCTGCCGCGACATCCCGCCGCATCCGCTGGGGCGGGTGGAATTATGTGGTAAGGCGGGGGCGGGTCATCCGCATGACGCGCGCTTAACTTCGCACATTTCCCGTACATCTTGACATTTCGATGCGCGGATAGGAAATTTGGTTTCCTATCAAATACTTCTATCGAATTTTATAGCATAGGTGGCAAGAGACGGACAGAGTGGGATTAGAAACCGGCGGGGAACAGATGCCATCCATCATCACCGATGCGCAGCACCACCTTGCCCGCTACCGCGCTCATCGGCAGATCGGCATAGAGGTGGGGGAAGAGCGCGCCGCCGCGCGACACCTCCCACTTCACCTTCTCTCCGAAAGGCGCGAGGTCGATCATCAGCATGACCAGCCTGTCCTGTCCGGCGAAATGTTTGGCGACCGTCTCCGCCGCCTGGTCGCGGGTGGACATGTGGATATAGCCGTCCGCAAGATCGACCGGCGCGCCCTTGAACACACCGTCCGCCTTGAACTGCGCATATTGATCGGCGGTCAGCACCTTATAGGCGAAGAGATCGCTCACGCTTCGCCGCTGTCCACTTCGCTGTCCGCCCCATCATCTGCTGCATCGCTCTCTTCGATCTTCGCGGCGCTCACTACATGCTCATTGTCTGAAACGTTGAACAGGCGGACGCCCGCCGAGTTGCGGCCGATGACGCGCAGGGAATCAAGGCCCATGCGGATCAGCTTCGCCTGGTCGGTGACGAGCATGAGCTGATCCGCGCGTGTCGCGGGGAAGCTGGCGACGACCGGCCCGTTGCGGGCGATATTGTCGATGTTAGTGATGCCTTGGCCGCCGCGTCCGGTGCGGCGATATTCATAGGCCGAGGACAGCTTGCCATAGCCGTTGGCGCAGACGGTCAGGATGAACTGCTCGGCTTCCTGCATATGCGCGAACATCTCGCGGTCCTGCATCTCGCCGTCCTTCTCGGGCTTCCACGGGGCGAAGCGGAGATATTCCTCGCGCTGTTCGGCGTCCGCGCCGGAGCGGTGCAGGACGGACAACGAGATCACCTCGTCCTTGTCGGCCAGCTTCATGCCGCGCACGCCGGTGGAGTTGCGGCTCTGGAATTCGCGCACGTCCTCCGCCTGGAAACGGATCGCCTTGCCCTGACGCGTGGCGAGCAGAACGTCGTCGCTTTCGTCGAGCAGGGCGACGCCGATCAGCCGGTCGTCCTCATCCTCGCCCTCGAACTTCATGGCGATCTTGCCGTTGGACGGCACGTTGGCGAAGGCGTCCATGCTGTTGCGGCGCACGGACCCCTTTGCCGTCGCGAACATGACGTGAAGCTTGCCCCAGTCCGCCTCGTCCTCGGGCAGCGGCAGGACAGTGGAGATGGTCTCGCCGGGGCCGAGCGGCAACAGGTTGATCATAGGCCGCCCGCGTGTCGCCGGGCCACCTTCGGGCAGGCGCCAGACCTTGAGGCGATAGACCTTGCCGGCGGTCGAGAAGAACAGAACCGGCGTGTGCGTGGACGTCACGAACAATTCGGTGACGGCGTCCTCGTCCTTGGTCGCCATGCCGGAGCGGCCCTTGCCGCCGCGCGCCTGCGCCCGGAAGGTGTCGAGCGGGGTGCGCTTGATATAGCCTTGCATGGTCACCGTGACGACCATTTCCTCGCGTTCGATCAGATCTTCGTCCTCGATGCCATCGGCGGCGGCCGTGATCTCCGACAGGCGCGGGGTGGCGAACTCGCTCTCGATCGCCTCGAACTCCTCGCGCATCACCGCGTAGAGTTTCACCCGGTCCGCGAGGATGGCCAGATATTCGGCGATGGCTTCGGCCAGTTCGGCCAGTTCCTTGCCGATCTCATCGCGACCGAGTGCGGTCAGACGGTGCAGGCGCAGGTCGAGGATGGCGCGGACCTGAATGTCGGACAGCTTGTAGCTGTCGCCGGTGACTTCGGTCTCGATCGCTTCGACCAGGCGGAGATAGGGCGCGATTTCCCCGATGGGCCATTCGCGCGCCAGCAGCGCCTCGCGCGCTTCGGCGGGGCTGGCCGATCCGCGGATGATCTTCACCACTTCGTCCAGGTTGGTGACGGCGACGACGAGACCGAGCAAGATGTGCGCCCGGTCGCGCGCCTTGTTCAGCTCATATTTCGTCCGCCGGGTGATGACCTCCTCGCGGAACTTGATGAAGGCCTCGATAATCTCGCGCAGGCCCAGCAGTTCAGGGCGACCGCCGCGAATGGCGAGCATGTTGGCGGGGAAGCTCGACTGCGCGGGCGTGTTGCGCCACAGCTGGTTGAGCACGACTTCGGGCGTCGCATCGCGCTTCAGATCCATGACGATGCGCACGCCTTCGCGGCTCGATTCGTCGCGGATGTCGCTGATGCCCTCGATCCGCTTGTCCTTGGCGGCTTCGGCGATCTTTTCGACCAGGCCCGACTTGCCGACCTGGTAGGGGATGGCGGTGAGGACAATCGACCGGCGGTCGCCGCGTCCTTCCTCCACATCGTGGCGCGCGCGCATGATGATGGAGCCACGCCCGGTGTGATAGGCGCTGCGCGCGCCGGACTGGCCGAGGATCAGCGGGGCGGTCGGAAAGTCGGGGCCGGGGACGATCTGGATCAGTTCGTCGGTGGTGATGCCGGGATTGTCGATATAGGCGAGGCAGGCGCGCAGCACCTCGCCCAGATTGTGCGGCGGGATGTTGGTTGCCATGCCGACCGCGATGCCGCCTGCGCCGTTGACCAGCAGGTTGGGGAAGCGGGCCGGCAGCACCTGCGGCTCGTTTTCCGAGGCGTCGTAGTTGGGTGTGAAATCGACCGTATCCTTGTCGAGATCTTCCAGCAGGGCGTTCGCCACCTTGGCGAGGCGCGCTTCGGTGTAGCGCATCGCGGCCGGCGGGTCGGGGTCCATCGATCCGAAATTGCCCTGACCGTCGATCAGCGGCACGCGCATCGACCAGTCCTGCGTCATGCGCGCCAAGGCGTCGTAGATCGAACTGTCGCCGTGCGGGTGATATTTACCCATGACCTCACCGACGAGGCGGGCGGACTTGCGATAGGGCCGGTTGTAGACGAAGCCCGATTCCTGGGCGGAGAAGAGAATGCGGCGATGCACCGGCTTCAGCCCGTCGCGCACGTCCGGAAGGGCGCGGGCGACGATGACGGACATGGCATAGTCGAGATAGCTGGTCTTCATCTCCTCGACGATGGAGATGGGGCTGATGTCCGAAGGGTCGGCGAGGACGGTCTCGTCGGTCAATGCGATTCTCTTTTTTTGGATGAATGTGCCTTTGTCCCATCCCTAGCGAAGCGAAACAAATCTGTCACCCCTCGCGCGCGTACGCGCGCCTGCGCGCGCCGCCAAGGCGGTGCATGGCGCTGCCGGAACGAAGCCCGCGCATAACGGTTGCAAAACATGCCGGAATAGGCTTGTTCAAAGCCCGTTCACGCGCCGGCCCCTAATCGGCGCAGCAACCCCTTGAAAGGTCGCCTGGTCCCAGGCGCAGAGGAGATGAGGATCATGCGTTTTGTAACCCCCGTGGCGCTCACCCTGGCTTTGGCGATGACCGGAGGCGCCCTGTCCGTTCCTGCCTTCGCCGCCAAGAAGGAAGAGAAGAAGGCGGGCGCCCCCAAGCTCAACGTGTCGCCCGACGTGATCAAGTCGCTCCAGGCCGCGCAGAAGGCACTGGAGGCGCAGGACTTCGCCGGCGCGAAGGCGGCGCTGGCGGAAGCCGACGGCAAGGCCAAGTCGAACGACGACAAATATCAGATCGGCGCAATCAAGCTGAACGCCTCGATCGCGGCGAAGGACAATGCTCTTCAGACCGAAGCGCTGAACCAGATGCTCGACAGCGGCCTGACGCCGCCGGAACAGGCGGGCCAGTTCAATGCCGTGGTCGCGGACCAGGCCGTGGCCGCGAAGAATTATGACGTTGCGATCCAGCGGGCGCAGGCTGCGCTGGCGGCGGGCTACAAGCCCGAGGCGGTCAATCCTACGCTGGCGCAGGCCTATTTCGGCAAGGCGGGCACCACCAACGTTTCGGCTGAGCCGGCGCGCGGTTTCACTGTTCAGGGCCTTGCAGCGCTCAAGGCAGCGGCCCAGGCCATCAAGGCCTCCGGCCAGCAGGTTCCTGCGCAATGGTATCAGATCGGCGTCAGCCGCGCCGAAGCGGCCAAGCTGCCCGAAGTGACCGAATGGGCGACGATGGCGTACCAGGCCGAACCGAGCGGGCAGAATCTGCGCACGCTCGTCCGCCTGTTCCAGCGCGCCAATCCCAACATCTCCAATCGCGAAAATCTGGACGTGCTGCGCCTGCTGGGTGCATCGGATGGCCTCGTAATCGCCGCCGACTATACCGAATATGCGGAAATGGCGTCGAAGACGGGCATCTATGGCGAGGTCAAGTCGGTCATCGACAAGGGCCGGTCGAAGGGCGTGCTGAACGCATCGCAGGGCGGCGATGTGTATCAGCCGGCCGTGGCCAAGATCGCGGGCGACAAGGCTTCGCTTGGTTCGGCCGAGGCCGATGCGCAGAAGGCTGCCAACGGCAAGATCGCGGCGGCGACGGCTGACGCCTATCTTGGCTATGGCGACTATGCAAAGGCCGCTTCGATGTTCGAGCTTGCCAAGCAGAAGGGCGGCGTGGACGCGGATGAAGTCAACACGCGCCTTGGCATCGCCAAGGCGATGGGCGGCGACATGACTGGTGCGAAGGCCGCTTTCTCGGCCGTGCAGGGTGGTTCGCGCAAGCAGGTCGCTGGCCTGTGGCTGGCCTATCTCGGCACCAAGGGCGCCTGAACCTTTAGCGTGGCGCCGCCCCTGGGGCGGCGCCACGCTCTTGCCGGATAATGATTTTGGGGGAGGCCCTGTTGGCCGTGCGTTTCCGATTTTCCGTTTCCCGCCTGCCGGTCGCCCTGGCCGCGGCAGCGATCCTCGCCGTTCCGGCTGTCGCCAGGAAGAAGGAACCGCCGGTTCCTGGGCCGCCCATCGTCATGTCGGATGGCTTCCGTGCCGGGGCGCAAGCCGCCGGGGCGGCGCTGCGCGCGCAGGATGTCGGCACCGCCGCGACGCGGGCGGCTGCGCTCATGCCCAGCAACGATATGGAAGCCTATATCGCGGCGGGCTTACGGTTCCAGCTGGCGGTGCAGCAGCGCAACCCCCAGGCGCAGCGGATCGCCCTGACCGACATGTTCAAGACGAATTCAGTGCCGCGCGCGGACGCGCCGCGCCTCCGCTTCATCGCCGCCTATCTGTCCTACACCGTGGGCAATTATGACGATGCGGTCGCCCAGCTCGATTATGCCAAGACGCTGGGCTACAGCGGGGTGGATGCCATCATGCTGCGCGCCGACATCGCGCTGCGCCGGAACAAGCCCAAGGAAGCGCGACCGTTCGTGCAGCAGGCCATTGCGGCGCAGAAGGACGCAGGCAAGGGCGTGCCGCTTTCCTGGACCGATCGCGCGATATCGATGGCCTATCAGGCAGGCGACTGGGTAGAGGTCGGGCAGCTTTATCGCGACCGGCTGAACATTCAGGATAGTAAGGAAGATTGGCGCACGGCGCTGGTCAATTATCAGGCGGCGGCCGACCTCGATCCCCAGCTGGAGCTGGACCTGTATCGCCTGCAGGCTGCAAACGGCGCGATGGCGAGCGAACGCGATTATCAGGCTTATGCCCAGGCTGCGGAAAAATCGGGCTATTATGCCGAAGCGAAGGCGATTATCGAGGCAGGGCGGTCCGCTGGCAAGCTGATGCCGACGCAGGCTGCGACCAGCCAGTTGCTGAAGGCGGTCACGCCCAAGGCGCCCAAGGAAATTGCGGGTCTGCCGGCGCTCGCCAAGAAGGCGGCTGCTTCCAGCAGCGGCAAGGAAGCCATCGCATTGGCGGACGCCTATTTCTCGCTCGGGCAGTTTCCGCAGGCGGCCGAGCAATATCGCGCCGCGCTGGCCAAGGGTGGCGTGGACGCCAATCGGGCGAATACCCGGCTTGGCGTAGCGCTGGCGCGATCCGGCGACCTTGCCAATGCGCAGGCCGCGCTGGCGCAGGCGTCCGGCAAATGGGCCAGCGTCGCGGGTTTCTGGGCGGTGTGGGTAGAGCATCAGAACCGCAAGGCGGCCTGAGCCGGCAGCGGCCCGGCAAGGTCGCCTTAGACCGGCAGCGGAACGCCCGGCAGGTTCTTCGACGTGCGGATGGTCAGCGACGTCTTGACGCTGACC
The DNA here is from genome assembly GCA_013911745.1 of Sphingobium sp. GTDB lineage: Bacteria > Pseudomonadota > Alphaproteobacteria > Sphingomonadales > Sphingomonadaceae > Sphingobium > Sphingobium olei. Next base: position 6,267 of record JACESO010000015.1, read on the forward strand.
ACATTGGGCGCGGGCGTCAGCTTCGATGTCAGGAACTGCTGGAAGCTCTGCAGATCCCTGGCCACCACTTTCAGGATGAAGTCGATTTCGCCGTTCAGCATGTGGCATTCCCGCACTTCCGGGAGCGCGGCGACATGATCCTGAAAGGCCTTGAGGTCTGCTTCCGCCTGGCTTTTGAGGCTGACCATTGCGAAGACGGTGATGGTATAGCCAAGCATCGCCGGATCGACGACGGCGTGATAAGAGGTGATCGCGCCAGCCTCCTCAAGAGCCCGTACCCGGCGCAGGCATGGCGGCGCCGTAAGCCCGACTTTGCGGGCCAGCTCGACATTGGTCATCCTGCCGTCCTTCTGCAATTCTCCCAGAATTTGCAGGTCGATATCGTCAATATTGGGGCCGGCCATTAGCGTCGTTATTTCCTGTCCTGTTATCCTGAGCCATCATAATAATATTTCAGGGCATTGCAATTGTCCCACTATGCGACGATCGCTTTCGTTCGCGGCAACCGCCTCTTTCCCTTTGCCTCGTCCGGGCCTATCCACGGTGGAGAGCCGGTCGCGATGCAGTGCTCGACGATGCGCAAGCAGACGCAAAATGGGGACTTCGGTGCGTTTCAATGATCTCATGCAGACGGTGCTGGCGGGCGATGACCGCAGTGGCCTCGGCGGAGTGACCTTATGGCGGCAGTGCGTCGACCTGCTGGCGCAGGGCGATCGCGCGGGCCGGCCGGCCATGACCGCAGCGGAGCGCGCGGCATTGCTGGAGCGGCTTGAAAGCCTGCGTCCCAAGTTGAGTGAAACGCAACGACTCGCGACGGTGGTGGAACTGGGCGGAAGGCTTCGGTCGGCCAGCCTCGTGCGGTTTTTCGCCCATGACCGGCCTTCCGTCGCGGCTGCGGCAATGTCTCGTGCGCAACTGCCGGATGAGGCATGGATTGCCCTGCTGCCGGATTTGACCCCCACTGCGCGGGGCGTGTTGCGCGCCCGGCGGGATGTCGGCGCGGCCACGCGACAGGCGCTGGAAGCGTTCGGCGCCCACGATCTGGTGTTGACGACCGAGCGGACCGACATGGTCGGCGACACCTACATGCTGCTGACGCAGGACATGGAGGCCGATGAGACGGCGGAAGCGCTAGCCCCCGCTACCGCCACTGTCACGCGCTTGCAGCCGCCGAAAAGCGACGAAGGACAGATCCGCAGTCTGGTCGATCGGATCGCCCGGTTCACCAGCGGCCGGAAGGCCGTCGAGCCGGAGGCGAGTCCAGCCGACGCGCGCCAGGTCGATATGCCCGCGCGATCCTTCGCGTTCGAAACCGACGCAGCCGGGGTCATCCTGTGGGTGGATAAGGGGCCAAGAGCGGCACTGATCGGCCTGTCGCTGGCGGAAATCGCGCTGGAAGGCGGCAGCGGCCCGGACGGCGCAGTCGCGGGCGCCTTCGCCCGGCGCAGCGCGTTCCAGCATGGCCGTTTTGCGATCGTCGGCGGAGCACTGTCGGGCGAATGGCGCATGTCGGCCACGCCTTTCTTTGATCCGCGGTCCGGCCGTTTCCAGGGCTATCGCGGACAGGCGCGGCGGCCTCATCTGCATGAAGTGGCAAGCCAGCCCCGTCCCTCGACCATGGCTGTGGCCGGCCTGTCGACGGATTCGCTTCGCCAGTTGGTGCATGAATTACGCACGCCGTTGAACGCCATTTTGGGCTTTGCCGAAATCATAGAGCAGGAACTGTTCGGTCCGGCCGGCGGCGAATATCGCGACATGGCGGGAAAGATCGTGGTCGATGCGCGGCACTTACTGTCCGCCTTTGACGACCTCGACCTGGCAGCGAAAATAACGCGCGGTGATGGCGCGGGCGTGCCGCAACTGATCGATCCCGCCCTGCTGGTGACGCAGGTCGCGACCCGGTTCCGCGATCAGGGAGGGCCGCCGGTCGATATCGCCATCGCACCGGAACTGCCGCACATGCGGATCGACCCGGTGCAGGGCGAGCGCATGGTTCAGCATCTGCTGCGCACCGTCATTTCACTCACCACGCCCGGCGAGGCGGTGCGGGGGGCTTGCTGGCTCCAGCCTGACGGCGGGGGGGGACGTGTCGCGCTCAGCATCGACCGGCCTTCGAGCATCATGGGGCTGGACGAGGGGCAACTGCTCGATCCGGGGCATGACGGGGATTGGGCCGACGGACCTTTGCTTGGGCTGGGTTTCTCGCTGCGCCTGATCCGCGGCCTTGCGGCGACAAGCGGCGGCGGACTGGACATCGAAGCGCGTCGGCTGGTGCTTACTGTTCCAGCCGTCAGCCTTGCGACCGACGCCGCTGGGCAGGCCTGATCCGCCAAGGAAACCCATTCGCAACCATTGATTGCTAAGGCATGTGCCATGAGCTTGGCCCCGCATGACGGCAATCTGTTGCTGCCCCCTGACCCGCACGACATGATTGATCTGGATGCCGATTTCGGCACGCGGTTCATGCTTTTCGTCGACACCGAAGAGGAGTTCGATTGGAACGCTCCATTCCAGCGTAGCGGTCATGGCGTAACGGCGCTCGCCGGCATGGCGCAAGGGCAGGCGTTCTTCGCAGGCGCGGGCGTCAGGCCGGTCTATGTGACGGATTATCCGGTTGTTGACGATGATGCGGCAGCCGCGATGATGGCGCAGTGGGTCGATGCCGGAACGGCCGATATCGGGGCGCATCTGCACCCCTGGGTCAACCCGCCCCATGTCGAGGAGGTGAACGCGGCGAACAGCTATGTCGGTTTCCTGCCGGTGGAGGTCGAGAAAGCGAAGCTGGAAGCCTTATGCCAGAGGATCGAGCAGCGGTTCGGCCGGCGTCCGACCGCCTACCGCGCCGGGCGTTATGGGGTAGGGGCCCACAGCGCGCGGTTGCTGGAAGAAGCAGGTTTTCGGCTGGACAGTTCGGTTCGCAGCCGATTCGACTATAGTCATCAGCATGGTCCCGACTTCAGGGGATTGCCGCAACATCCCTATTGGGCCGGGCCCCGCCGATCGCTGGTCGAACTTCCCCTGTCCACGGCCTTCGTCGGCTTGCTGCGGGGTGGGGGGGAGAAGCTCTATCAGGCGACGCGGAAGATGGGGCCTCTGCCTGGCGCCCTTTCGCGCGCACGAATGTTGGGCCGCGTGCCGTTGACGCCGGAAGGCGTGCCCGCGAACGAGGCGATCGCCGCGATCGACGCGCTGCTGGAGGAAGGGGTCAGGCTGCTCAATTTCAGCTTCCATTCGCCGACATTGGAGCCTGGCCATACGCCCTATGTGCGGGACGAGCGCGATCGCACCGCCTTCTATCGCTGGTGGGACAAGCTGCTTGCGCACATGGCGAAGCGCGGCGTACAAGCCGCCAGCCTGGATCAATTGCTGGGGGCCGTGCCGGCGCGCCAAGCACGGGCTTGCAAAGCGGCGTGATGCTGCCTAATCCGCATCGCTCGACAGGTGGGGCCTGTAGCTCAATGGTTAGAGCTGGCCGCTCATAACGGCTAGGTTGCGGGTTCGAGTCCTGCCGGGCCCACCATCGCTTCGGCGCATGTCTTACATGTGATATAGGAAAGTCCTCGTTCAAGGGCTTTCCTGTGACTCTTCTTATTATGCGGCGTCATAGCTTCTCGCGAATCGCGGGGTATTTGGCGGGGTATCGAGATCCGAAAACGGGGTATCGATGACTCTCACATTCGCACCCATGAAAGCGGCTCAGCCGCGGCAAACCCTACAAGCTATCTGACCGGGACGGCCTCTATCTGTTCGTCGCTGCCACCGGCACCAAATCCTGGCGCTACAAATATGATTTCGGCGGCAAGGAAAGGCTCCTGACGATCGGCCGCTTTCCCGAGATTAAGTCTGGCCGACGCCCATGCACTGCACGAAGAGGCCCGCGCGCTCATTCGCGCGGGAAAGGATCCGGTGGTAGAGGCCAAGCGCCAAAAGCAGAGCCAGATCACCACTACCGAGGCGACATTCAAGAAGTTCGCTGAAATCTGGCTGACGGAACAGCGGCCGCTCTGGCCGCCGGCTGACACCAAACGAGTCCGCCACCGCCTCGAAAACGACATCTATCCCTGCTTCGGCACCGTGCCGATCGCCAGCATCGATGGCGGGATGGTGCTGAACGCCCTTCGCAAGATCGAGAACGTGGGTCGATAGAGACGGCGAAGCGGGTACGCGGTTACCAAAGGCGAACGGCTTGTCTGGCGCGAAGCTCTTCATGAGATTGACGACATTCGCGACGCACTGCGACCTACTCCACGCGGTCGAAAAATGCCTGCCTTGACGAGCCTCACGGCGCTGCTGGATCTCCGGCTGACGGTCGACCGCTCTACCAGGGGAATGCTTGTGAAACTCGCGTCAAGGCTCATCGCCCTGACACAGGTGCGGGTCGGAGTTCTCCGCGCCGCAACCTGGGACGAGTTCGACGGGATAGACTGGTCCTGCCCCGATGCACCTTGTACGCGACCGATATGGCGCATCCCGTCGGAACGAATGAAGCTGGAGGTCGAAGACAAAGGCAATGCCGCCTTCATGCCGGGTGGTGGTATTACGCTGGACGGGACGCGATGGATATCCTTGCGACCGGCCTTTCTCCTGCCAGTACGGGCTCTAGGCACACCGTTCCGCCGCCTCTTTCTCACGCGACTGATCCAGTTGCACCGCACCAGCAAACTCACCTTCTTCGGGTCCATCGCCAGCCTTGCCCACAAGCCAACCTTCCATCGCCATCTGCCGCCGGTCAGGAAAAAGGGTGAGTGGTTTATGCTAAACCGCCCTCTCTGGTCTAGAGGCCGCACTGGCCTATCTCTCGCGCTACACCCATCGGGTTGCGATCTCGAACCGACGCTTGGTCGCGTTCGACCGTCAGAACGTCACGTTCCGTTATAAAGATTATCGGTGTGCCGGCGACGAGCAGCAGGACATCGTGACGATCAGCGCGGACGAGTTTATCCGCCGCTTCCGCTCCATGTCCTACCACGCGGCTTCTACCCCATCCGCCACTATGGGCTGCTCGCCAGTTCCTCGCGCAAAACCAATCTCGCGCGTGCCCGCGAACTCCTCGACATCGTCCCGCCGACACCCGACGAGGGCGAACCGGACAGACCTCTCGACCTGCTTCCACCCTGTCCCTGCTGCCGTGGGCGTATGATCATCATCGAGGTCTTCTAGCGCTGGCGACAGCCGCAGCCGCCGCCATTCTTTGCATTACTGATCCGGGAGGTCGCGCTATGACCCGGCATGGCATGACAGTAACGATGCTTGTGGGCACCATGCTCAGGGCAAAAGCCTTCTCGCGCAGTTTTACCTATACTGTGTGCCTATCGACACTGTTCGCCGCTGACCTTTGCCCAAAAAGGTGTTGCAGCCGGTGGAGATATCACCCGTCCCGTTCTTCTCGTCCACTTCCGCGATGAGTCGGACATAGTCGGCCGGGTCGGTGACGATCGCCACACTTTCATGGTTCTTCGCGGCGGAACGGACCATTGACGGGCCGCCGATGTCGATATTCTCGATGACTTCCGATACCACGCCGTCTTTGGGCAAGGTACAGCAGTTTATGCAGGCCCTGGCGGAATTTACGCGAGATAATCTTCCGAAAAGGCGCTGAAGGCGGCAGCCAATGCTTTGGCCGGGCGGGTACATGCCATGCCGAGAGCGGGCATCGGACGGTGATTCCGTCCGGCCAAGGAGCAAAGGCATGGCAGCAAGCATAGAGACGATGGTGGGGTTACGGCGGATGACGGCAGACGATCTGGTCGCCGCGCAGTCTCTTTCCAATGCGCAGGCATGGCCGCACCGCGTGGAGGACTGGGAAATCCTGCTGGGTCTGGGTTTTGGCTATGTCGCCGAGACCGAAGGCCGCATTGTCGGGACCGCGATGGCATGGCTGTATGGTGCGGACGCAGCGACATTGGGCATGGTGGTGGTTTCGCCAGACGCGGGCGAAGCCGGGATCGATCGACAGCTGATGAACGCCGTGCTGGGCGATCTGGGCGAGCGCACGGTGCTGCTCAATGCCCCGGCGGCAGGCGAGGCGCTTTTCGCTGCCATGGGCTTCACGCGTGGCCACGCCGTTTTCCAACATCAGGGCGCCGCCTTCGCTGTGCCGATCGCCGAACTGATGCCCAACGAACGCGTGCGCCCGCTGGGGAGCAAAGACATGCGAGCATTGCACGACCTTGCTCGCCGCGCGACCGGGATGGATCGCGACGCCCTGCTGAACGCGCTGGTCCCCGGCGCGCAAGGCGTCGTCCTGACCCGCAACAACGAGCCGGTAGGTTTTTCGCTGTTCCGCCGGTTCGGCCGGGGTCATGTCGTCGGGCCGACCATCGCTCCGGATACAGGTGGGGCGAAGGCGCTTATCTCCCACTGGCTTGGCTCAAATGCCGGCATCTTTTGCCGCATCGACATTCCCGAGGAAAGCGGCCTTGGCGAATGGCTCGAGGCGCTCGGCCTGCCTCGTGTCGGTCAGGTAAGGCGCATGGTGCGCGGCCGGACGCCCGATGTCGATCCAACTGCCCGGATTTTCACTCTCACTACGCAGGCCCTCGGATGACGATTTCCCTGAGCAACACCGATCTTTTCGTCCAGCGCGTCTACATCGGCGGCGAATGGTGCGGCGCGCGATCCGGCGCGACGATGGTTGTGGACAATCCGGCGACCGGCGCGGCCATCGGTACGATCCCCGATTGCGACGAGGCCGACACGCAGGCGGCGATCGACGCGGCAGAGGCGGCCTGGCCGGCGTGGCGCGCCCTTACGGCGGGGAACCGTGCCGCGCTGCTGGAGCGCTGGTATGCGCTGGTGATGGACAATGTCGCCGATCTCGGCCGGATCATGACCGCCGAGCAGGGCAAGCCGCTCGCCGAGGCGGAGGGAGAGATCCGCTATGCCGCAAGCTTCATCAAATGGTTCGCCGAGGAAGCCCGCCGCATCGACGGCAGTATTATCCCCGCGCCCGAAGCCAATCGCCGTATCCTGATCCTCAAAGAACCGGTCGGCGTGTCGGCCGCGATCACGCCCTGGAACTTCCCGGCCGCTATGATCACCCGCAAATGCGCACCCGCGCTGGCGGCGGGGTGCCCGGTGGTGGTGAAGCCATCCGAACTCACGCCGTTCAGTGCGCTGGCACTGGTCAGGCTGGCGGAGGAAGCGGGCTTTCCCGCGGGTGTCATCAACATAGTCACGGGCCAGGCTGCGCCGATCGGGGGGGCGCTGACCGGCAGCGAGGCCGTCCGTAAACTCTCCTTCACCGGATCGACACGCGTAGGCGCGCTGCTGATGCGGCAGAGCGCGGACACGATCAAGCGGCTGAGCCTCGAACTGGGCGGCAACGCGCCGCTTCTGGTATTCGACGACGCCGACCTGGACCTCGCTGTCGCCGCAACGATGGCGAGCAAGTTCCGTAACGCCGGCCAGACCTGCGTCTGCGCCAACCGCATCCTGGTGCAGGACGGCGTGTACGATGCCTTTATGGCCAAACTGGCGGCGGCGGTCTCGGCGCTGAAGGTCGCGCCGGGCGATCAGGAGGGCGCGACCATAGGCCCGCTCATCAACCGCGCGGCGGCGGAAAAGGTCAACGCTCATGTCGAGGACGCGCTGGCCCATGGCGCGACCATCTTCGCCCAGGCGCCCGCGGGCACGACCGGCGAGCGGTTCGTGACGCCCCTGATCCTGACCGGCGCGACGCGCGACATGCGGCTCGCGAGCGAAGAGACGTTCGGTCCGGTCGCGCCCTTGTTCCGCTTCCATGAAGAGGCGGAGGGGATCGCTCTGGCGAACGACACCAGCTTCGGCCTGGCCAGCTATTTCTACACCGAAAATCTGCACCGCGCCTTTCGCGTCGGCGAGCAATTGGACGCGGGCATGGTGGTCCTCAACACCGGCGGCATGGCGATGGAGATGGCGCCCTTCGGCGGCATCAAGCAGTCGGGCCTTGGCCGCGAGGGCGCGCATGCCGGAATCGAGGAATATCTGGAGACCAAGGCGTTCCATATAGGCGGGCTGAAGCTCTAAGACGGGGTGTTTCATGGCGCGCAGCTATTCCATCTCGGTCATTCCTGGCGACGGCATCGGCAAGGAGGTCATGCCCGAAGGCATCCGCGTGCTGGAGCGCGCGGCCAGTCTTTACGGCTTTTCGATCGAGCAAAAATGGCAGGATTTCGCCTGCTGCGACTATTATGCCAAGCATGGCCAGATGATGCCGGACGATTGGAAGGAGCGCATCGGTTCGCCCGACGCCATCTTCTTCGGCGCGGTGGGCTGGCCCGACACGGTGCCCGACCATGTCTCGCTGTGGGGGTCGCTGCTGCAGTTCCGGCGCGAGTATGACCAATATGTCAATCTGCGCCCCGTCCGCCTGATGCCTGGCGTGCCCTGCCCGCTGGTCGGGCGGGAGCCGGGCGACATCGACTTCTGGGTCGTACGCGAAAATACGGAGGGCGAATATAGTTCGGTCGGCGGCAAGATGTTCGCGGGCACGGACCGCGAGGTCGTGATCCAGGAAACGGTGATGACCCGTCATGGCACCGACCGGGTGCTGCGCTACGCCTTCGACCTCGCAGCGACGCGGGATCGCAAGCATGTCACTTCCGCCACCAAGTCCAACGGCATCGCCATCACCATGCCCTGGTGGGACGAACGGGTGGAGGAGATGGCGAAACATTATCCCGCCGTCACCCACGACAAATATCATATCGACATTTTGACCGCCCAGTTCGTGCTGAACCCCGACCGGTTCGACGTGGTGGTGGCGTCAAACCTGTTCGGCGACATCCTCTCCGATCTCGGCCCGGCCTGCACCGGGACGATCGGGGTCGCGCCGTCGGGCAACATCAACCCGGATCGCACCGCGCCCTCGCTGTTCGAGCCAGTCCATGGCTCCGCCCCCGATATAGCGGGGAAGGGGATCGCCAATCCGGTCGGGCAGATCTGGTCGGCGGCGATGATGCTGGAGCATCTGGGTGAGGCGAATGCCGCCGCCGCGATCATGCGCGCGGTAGAGACCGTGCTTGCCGAGCCAAGGCTGCGCACCGGTGACCTCAAGGGTAACGCCACGACCGAGCAGTGCGGCACAGCGATCGCGGACGCGCTCGCCTAACCCGCGAAAGGGCGCGCGGCAGATTATGCCGCGCGCTTTGCTTCAAAGGCGCGCCCCGCGCCGCTGCACAGCACAACTTGGGCTTTCCCTCCGCCCCGCGCGGCTAGTCTGGTCGCCATGACCACAATGGCGAGCCCGCTCATGACGCTGCATTCCAATCGGTCGATCCTCGACATCGATCGCGACCATCTGATCCACCCCGTCACGTCTTTCCGCGCGCATGAGGCGCGGGGCGCAACCATGCTCCAGAGCGGCAAGGGCATGTGGCTGACCGATATGGACGGGCGCGAGCTGCTCGACGCCTTCGCCGGCCTCTGGTGCGTCAATGTGGGCTATGGGCAGGAGAGCATCGTCGAGGTCGCGGCTGAACAGATGCGCCGGCTGCCCTACGCGACGGGCTATTTTCATTTCGGCAACGAGCCCGCTGCCCGCCTTGCGCAGCGGCTGGTGGACCTCAGCCCGCAGGGGCTCGACCATGTCTATTTCACCCTGGGCGGGTCGGACGCGGTCGATGCCGCCATTCGCTATATCACCCATTATTACAACGCGATCGGCAAGCCGCAGAAGAAGCAGTGCATCGCGCTCGATCGCGGCTATCACGGATCGACCAGCACCGGCGCCGGGCTGACCGCGCTCGCCAGTTTCCATCGCAATTTCGACCTACCGCTTCGGTGGCAGCATCATATTCCGTCCCCCTATCCCTATCGCAGCGATCTGGAAGGCGACGATGCCGCTATCATCGCCCGGTCGGTGCAGCAGTTGAAGGACAAGGTCGCCGAGCTTGGCGCGGACAATGTCGCCGCCTTCTTTTGCGAGCCGATCCAGGGATCGGGCGGCGTCATCGTGCCGCCGGTCGGCTGGCTGAAGGCGATCCGCGCTGCCTGCGACGAACTCGACATATTGATGGTCGCCGATGAGGTGATCACCGCCTTCGGCCGCACCGGCCCGATGTTCGCGTGCGAAGGGGAGGGCGTAGCGCCCGACCTGATGACCGTCGCCAAGGGGCTGACCTCCGGCTACGTACCGATGGGCGCGCTGCTGATGTCTGACAGGGTCTATCAGGGCATCGCCAACGGCGCGGCGGCCGACGTGGTGATTGGTCATGGCGCGACTTATTCGGGGCATCCGGTGAGCGCGGCGGTGGGCCTTGAGGTACTGCGCCTCTATACCGAAGGGGGCATATTGGCGAACGGGCAGACGGTCGCTACGCGCTTCGCGGCGGGCCTGGCCGCCATCGCCGACCATCCCATGGTGGGCGACACGCGCGGAAGGGGCCTGCTCGGTGCGATCGAACTGGTCGCGGACAAGGACAGCAAGGTGCGGTTCGATCCCGCGCTCAAGCTGCCCGATCGCCTCTTTGCCAAAGGCTATGCCAATGGTGTCATCTTCCGTGCCTTCGGAGACAATATCATCGGCCTCGCCCCCGCGCTCTGCGCGTCAGACGAGGAGATGGACATGATCTTCGGGCGCATCCGCAAAACGCTGGACGACCTGCTGGAAGAGGCGGATATTCGCGCGGCGATTGCATAAAGAGGGGTAAAAGGGCATGCTGGGCGGACCCAGACTGGACAGGATCGATCTCAAGATTCTCACGCAGCTTCAGCGATCGGGCCGGGTCACCAACGTCGAACTGGCCGATGCGGTCGGCCTGTCGCCGAGCCCGTGCCTCACGCGCGTCAAGCGGCTGGAGAAGGCTGGTTATATCACCGGCTACGGCGCGCATATCAACCTGCACAAGCTCGGCGAATATCTGACCGTCTTCACCGAAGTGACGCTGGCGGAGCATCGCTCGGGCGATTTCTCCCGGTTCGAGGCGCGCATCCGTAAGCTCGACGAGATCGTCGAATGCCATCTGGTGAGCGGCGGGTACGACTATCTGCTGAAATTCGTCACGCGCGGCGTCGCGCATTACCAGTCGATCGTCGAAGGGATGCTGGAAAGCGATTATGGCATCGAGAAATATTTCAGCTACGTGGTGATCAAGTCGCCTTTCATCAAGCATCATTATCCCATCCAGCATCTGTTCGGCGAACAGCGGCAGGGGGCGTGACCGCGATGAGCGATCTGGCCGACCTCATCGAACCGCTCGTCGCCTTCCGCCGCGACATCCATGCCCATCCGGAACTGGGTTTCTGCGAGCATCGCACCGGCGGCCGGATCGCGGAGCAACTGCGCGCGCTGGGACTGGAAGTGCATGAAGGCATCGGCCGCACCGGCGTCGTGGGCGTGCTGCGCAACGGCGATCCGACGCGCAGCATTGGCTTGCGCGCGGACATGGACGCGCTGCCGATCGAAGAACAGACCAACCTTCCTTATGCCAGCCGCACGCCGGGGCAATTCCATGGCTGCGGCCATGACGGCCACGTCGCGATGCTGCTGGGCGCGGCGCAGCATCTGGCGCGCACGCGCCGCTTCGACGGCACCGTCCATTTCTTCTTCCAGCCCGCCGAGGAAGGGCAGGGCGGCGCGCGGGAAATGGTGCGCGAGGGGCTGTTCGATCGCTTCCCGTGCGAGCGCGTCTTCGCCCTGCACAACTGGCCGGACCTTCCCGCTGGGACGATCGCCACGCGGCCCGGCCCGATCATGGGCGCGGCAGACAAGTTCGAGATAAGGCTGGAAGGGCGCGGCGGCCATGCCGCCATTCCTCAGGATACGCCCGACGCCATCCTTGCCGCGGCGAGCCTAGTGCAGCAATTGAACGCGATCATCTCCCGCCGGGTCGCGCCGACCGCGTCCGCCGTCCTGTCGATCACCCAGATTCACGGCGGCCACACACATAATGTGCTCCCCGCAACCGTAACCGTCTCCGGCACCGTCCGCACCTTCGATCCGCTGGTGCAGGACCGGATCGAGGCGTCGATCCGCGAGATCGCCTCAGGCGTTGCGCTGGCGGGCGAAGTGACGGCGAGCGTCGAATACATCCGCTACTATCCCGCGACGATTAATGACCCGCAAGCGGCGGAGGAAGCGCTCGAGGCGGCGGCGACAGTCGGCGAAGCCCGGATCGCGCCCGATCCCGCCTTCACCTCCGAAGATTTCGCCTTCATGCTCCAGGCGTGCAAGGGCGCCTATATCTGGCTGGGGCAGGCGAAGGCGCCGGGCTCGCCGCCGCTGCACAACCCGCATTATGACTTCAACGATGATGTGCTGGAACTGGGCGTTCGGCTGCATGTGGCGCTGGTGGAGCGGCACCTGGCGGTTGGTGAAAACGCGCCGGCCATCGCGACGCTATAATGTTTCACGCAGGGCCGGCGGACCGGCAGGAAGCGCCGGGCGGGGGCCAAACTCGATATACGCCGCTTTGCAACATCCGCATGATCGGCGTGGAATTATGCCGCTTGGCGACAGGGGGATGGCAGATGGCTAGCAATGCTTCGATGACACAGGCAATGGCCGCCACGGGCGCAGCCCGAACGCCAGCGGCGGCGGTCGCCGGCCGGCTCCAGAATATCGACGCGCTGCGTGGCTTCGTCATGGTGCTGATGCTGCTCGACCATCTGCGCGAGACATGGTTCGTCTATATCAATGTCACGGACCCGTTCGATGCCCGCATGGGCCTGCCCGCCATGGGGTTTGCACGCTTCGTCGTCAGCTTCTGCGCGCCGGTCTTCGTCGCGTTGACGGGGTTGGGCGTCTACCTCTTCAGTATTCACCACACGCGGGAGGAAACTACCGCCTATCTCTTGAAGCGCGGCCTGCTGCTGATCGCGATCGAGCTGTGCTTCCTGTCTCCGCTCTACTGGGGGATCGTGCCGCAGCCGACATTCTGGTTGCAGGTCATCTGGTGCATAGGTCTCTGCATGATCGCGCTCGCCGGGCTGATGCGCTTGCCGCATCCGGTGCTGATCGGGCTTGGCCTCATCCTCGTCTGTTTTCACAATCTGCTCGATCAGATCCGCCTGACGCAGGGCGACCCGTTCTTCCCGCTCTGGGCCTTGCTGCATCAGCGCGACACGATCCTTCTGCCCTTCGGTTTCGTCGCCAAGACCACCTATCCGATCCTGCCCTGGCTGGGCGTCATATCGCTGGGCTTCGGCATCGGGCCGTGGTTCCGACCGGAGGTCGATCCCGCCTCGCGCCAGCGCCGGCTACTGATGCTGGGCATCGGCATGATCGCGGCCTTCATCCTGCTGCGCCTGCATAACGTCTATGGCGACAAGCCCTGGTCCGTGGTCGAGGATGACCCGGTGCGGACGCTGGTCGCCTTCATCTCGATGACCAAATATCCGCCCTCGCTGCTGTTCCTGCTGCCGACGCTCGGCGGGGGGGCGCTGCTGCTCGCCCTGTTCGAGCACATCCGGGCTTCGGGCGTGGTCGCCGCGCTTGCAGTGTTCGGCGGCGCGCCGATGTTCTTCTACCTGCTGCACCTCTGCGTGCTGCGCATCCTCTATCACAGCGCGCTTGCGATCTGGGGGGCGAACCATGGCGCGAATTTTGGCTTCGACAATTATAACTGGGTGTTCGTCTGGTACGCCGCGATGATCCTGCCGCTTTATATCCCGACGGCCTGGTTCGCCCGGTTGAAGCGCCGCCGCCGCGACATCGCCTGGCTCAAATATTTCTGATCGAGGGCAAGCGCATGGCGAACGTCATCTCCACCGACCTGTCTCGGCGGATGCTGCTCGGCGGACTGGGTGCGGGGGCGGCCGTGAGTGGAGCGGGCGCGGCGATCCGCCGGCCCAAGGTTGGCGGGCGCATCCGCGTCGCCAGCGTCGCAGCTTCTACCGCGGACACGCTCGATCCGGCCAAAGGCAATCTGTCGACCGACTATATGCGGCTGTACCTGATCTACAGCGGGCTCACCCAATATGACGGCCAGTTGCGCGCGGTGCCCGGTCTCGCCGAAAGGATCGAGACGCGCGACAATATCGTCTGGTATATCCGCCTGCGCAAAGGCGTGCATTTTCACAATGGCAAGCCGCTGACGGCGGACGACGTCGTCTATTCGCTGATGCGCCACCGCGATCCTGCCACGGGCTCCAAGGCGCTGGCCGTCGCCGAACAATTTTCCCGCGCGCGCAAGATCGGCCCGCTCGACGTTGAACTCCGTCTGATCGGCCCCAACCCCGACCTGCCCGTCATCCTGGCCCAGCCTCATTTCCTGATCGTGGAAAATGGCCGTCGCGATTTCAGCGTGGCGAACGGCACCGGCCCTTATATCTGCCGCGCCTTCGCGCCGGGTATTCGGACGATCGTTCGGCGCAATCCCAATTACTGGAAGCCCGGCCGCCCCTATCTGGAAGAGATAGAGGTGATCGCCATCCCCGACGAGATTTCGCGGGTCAATGCGCTGCTCTCGGGCGACGTGCAGATGATCAACGCGGTCAGCCCCGGATCGGTGAAAAGGGTGCGCGCCTCGCACCGCCATGCCTTCATGGAAACCAAGTCGGGTCTCTTCACTGACCTCATCATGCGGCGGGACAATCCGGTGACGGGTCATCCCGATTTCGTGCTGGCGATGAAATATCTGCTGGACCGCGAACTGATCAAGCGCGCGCTGTTCCGCGGCTATGCGACGATCGCCAACGATCATCCGGTGCCGCCTTTCAGCCCCTATTACAATGCCGACATTCCCCAGCGGCCGTTCGATCCCGATCGCGCCCGCTTTCTGCTCAAGCGCGCGGGGCTGCTCGGTACGCGGCTGCCGGTCTTTGTCTCGCCGGCCGCCAACGGGTCGGTCGATATGGGGTCGGTACTTCAGGAACATGCCGCGCGCATCGGCCTGCATCTCGCCATCAACCGGGTGCCGAGCGATGGTTATTGGGCGTCGCACTGGATGAAGCATCCGCTGACCTTCGGCAACGTCAATCCGCGCCCCACAGTGGACATGATGTTCAGCCTCTTCTTCCAGTCCAAGGCGCTGTCGAACGAGTCGGGCTGGAGCAATCCGCGCTTCGACCGGCTGCTGCTGGAGGCGCGCCGATCGACCGACGAGGCGAAGCGCAAGGCCATCTACGGCGAGATGCAATGGATCGTGCACCAGCATGGGGGCGTGGGCATCCCTGTCTTCCAGAGCCTGATGGACGGCTTTGATCGGCGCCTGAAGGGTATTTTCCCGATCCCGCTCGGCGGCTTCATGGCCTATATGTTCGGCGACCATGTATGGTGGGACGCATGAGCGGCGCAACGGCCGCACCCCGCTGGCGGGGGCCGGTGAAACTCATCGGCCAGCGGATTGCGCTGGCTGCCCTGACATTGTTCCTGGTCTCGCTGGTCATCTTCACGATCAGCGGGCTGCTGCCCGGCGACGCCGCGCAGGAAGTGCTGGGGCAGAGCGCGACGCCCCAGCAGGTGGCGGCGCTGCGTCATGAAATGGGACTCGATCAGCCCGGCCCGGTCCGCTACGCGCGCTGGCTCCAGGCGATCGTCATCGGCGATCCTGGCCAGTCGCTCGTCGCTAACCAGCCGGTGGCGGCCATCATATCCGAACGCCTGCCCAACACGCTGACGCTCGCCGCGCTCGCCGCCCTCGTGTCGGTGCCCTTCGCCTTCCTGATCGGCATCGCCTCCGCTGTGGCGCGTGGGCGGGGGATTGATCGCGCGCTCAATATCCTCACCCTGTCAATGGTCGCGCTGCCAGAATTTCTGGTGGCGACGATCGCGGTTCTGACCCTGTCGGTGAAGCTGCTGTGGCTCCCTTCGATCGCGCTGGTGCCCGAGGATCCGACGTTCGGTGAGTTCCTGCGCGCCTATGCGATGCCGGTGATGGTGCTGGCGGTCGGCGTGATCGCGCAGCTCGGCCGCATGATCCGCGCCGCGATCATCGCCGAGCTCGATCGCCCTTATGTCGAAATGGCGCGATTGAAAGGGGTGGGGCCTGCCCGGCTGATCTTCCGCCATGTCCTGCCCAATGCGCTCGGTCCCATCGTCAACGCCATGGCGCTCAGCCTGTCCTATCTTTTCGGAGGCGCGATCATAGTGGAAACGATCTTCAGCTATCCCGGCCTCGCCAGCCTGATGGTGAACGCGGTCACCTCACGCGATATGCCGCTGCTTCAGGCCTGCGCCATGATCTTCTGCGCCGCCTATCTGCTGCTCGTGCTGATCGCGGACACGGTTGCGATCCTCGCCAATCCGAGGCTTCGTCAGGGATGAAGCGCCGGAGCCTCCTTCGCCGCGCGGGGGCGCTGCCCCTGTCGGGCAAGATCGGTCTGGCGCTGGTCTGCTTCTGGATCGTCGCGGCGATCGCAGGACCGTTCCTCGCCCCCTATCCACCCGGCGCTTTCGTCAGCGAAGAGGTGTTCGCCGGGGCGAGCAGCCGTTTCTGGTTTGGCAGCGATTTCCTCGGTCGCGACGTGCTGAGTCGACTGCTGGTCGGGGCGCAGTTCACCGTCGGGCTGTCCGCCGTCGCCGTCGCCATCGCGGCGTCGATCGGCACCGGCCTCGCGCTCACCGCCTCGGTCGGCCCGCGCTGGCTTGACGAACTGCTCGCGCGCGGCATGGACACGCTCATCTCCATCCCAAGCAAGATCTTCGCGCTGGTGCTGGTCGCCGCCTTCGGCTCGTCGTTGCTGCTGCTGACTTTGATCGTCGCGATCACCTATGTGCCCGGCAATTTCCGCATCGCCCGGTCGCTGGCGGTGGGCCTCACGCGGCTCGATTATGTCGAGGTGGCGCGGGCAAGAGGAGAGGGCCGGCTGCACATCGCCCTTGTCGAAATGCTGCCGAACATGATCCGGCCGCTGTTCGCCGACATCGGCCTGCGCTTCGTGTTCATCGTGCTGCTGCTCTCGGGCCTCAGCTTCCTGGGGCTAGGCCTCCAGCCGCCCGACGCCGATCTTGGCTCGCTGGTGCGCGAAAATGTGTCGGGCCTGGCCGAAGGGGCGCTCGCGATCCTGGTGCCGGCTGTCGCGATCGCCAGCTTAACGGTCGGGGTCAACCTGCTGATCGACGCCGCGACCCAAGGAGGTGTCAAGTGAGCGCGGGACCGCATGTCGAGGTACGCGGCCTTAGCGTCACCGTCCGGGGACCGGACGGCGCGCCGTTCCGCATCGTGGACGATGTCTCATTCAGCGTTGCGCGCGGCCAGGTGCTGGCGCTGATCGGCGAATCGGGCTCGGGCAAGACCACGATTGCCCTGTCGCTTATGGGTTATGGCCGGGGCGGGGCTGTTGTCGGTGGGGATATCCGGGTAGGCGACGCGCGGCTCGACGGGGAGGGAGGCTCATCGCTTGCCGCGCAACGCGGGAACCGCATCACCTATGTGGCGCAGAGCGCGGCGGCAGCGTTCAACCCCTCGCGCCGGATCATCGACCAAGTGATCGAGCCGGCGCTGATCCACCGCACCGCGACTCCCACCGCCGCTCGCGTCCGCGCGATCGACCTGTTCCGTGCGCTCGCCTTGCCCGAACCCGAAACGATCGGCAGCCGCTATCCGCACGAATTGTCCGGCGGCCAGTTGCAGCGGCTGATGGCGGCGATGGCGCTCATCACCAAGCCCGACCTGGTCATCTTCGACGAGCCAACCACCGCACTCGACGTCACCACCCAAGTCGAGGTGCTTCAGGCCTTTCGCAAGGTGGTGCGGAAGGAAGGCGCAACCGGCGTCTATGTCTCGCACGATCTTGCCGTAGTTGCGCAGATGGCGGACCATGTCTTGGTGCTCAATCGCGGGCAGGTACGCGAGCAGAATGCCGTTCACGCGATACTGGAAGCACCGGCGGATGATTACACCCGGATGCTGATGGCCGCCGCCCATCCCGTCGTCGCGGCACAGGCGGCGTCGGCCCCGGCCACCGAACCGCTGCTGGCGATCGAGGGTGTGTTTGCCGGTTATGGCCCGATCGACAAGGCCGGTCGGCCCGCCAGTCCGGTGCTGAGCGACGTCAGCCTGACGATCGGGCGGGGCGCTGCTGTCGGCGTCATCGGCGAATCGGGGTCGGGCAAGTCCACCGTCGCGCGCGTTGTCGCCGGGCTGCTCGCGCCTACGGCCGGATCGGTCTCGCTGGACGGAAGGCCGCTCGCACCCACCCTCTCCGGCCGCACTCGCGAGCAGTTGCGCCGCGTCCAGATCGTGTTTCAGAATGCCGATGTCGCACTCAACCCCGCGCACAGCGTCGGTGAGATATTGGGCCGCGTGCTGCGCTTCTACTACGGTCTGCGCGGGGCGGAGGCGGCGCGGCGGGTGGCGCAACTGCTCGACCTCATCCGCCTGCCCATCGGCGTCGCCGATCGCCGGTGTGCGGAATTGTCGGGCGGGCAGAAGCAGCGCGTCAATCTGGCGCGGGCGCTTGCCGCCGATCCCGACATCATCCTGTGCGACGAAGTGACCTCCGCGCTCGATACGGTGGTGCGCGGCGCGATCATCGATCTGCTGGCCGATCTGCGGCGCGACCTCGGCGTCGCCTACCTCTTCATCAGCCATGACATCGCGACGGTGAAAGCGCTGTGCAACGACATCGTCGTGCTCTACAAGGGCACCCGCGTCGAAAGCGGCAGTTGTGCCAGCTATGCCGCAGCGCCCTTCCATCCCTACACCGATCTGCTGATTTCGTCCGTGCCTGAAATGCGGACCGACTGGCTGGCCGACGAGAGCATGCGTGCCGCCGCACCCTTCGCGCATCTGGACGCGCAGCCGGCGCTGTGCCGCTTCCTGCCGCGCTGCCCGGTGGCGGTGCCCGGCCTGTGCGACAGCTTCGCGCCGCCGTTGAGGCCAATGGCTGCGGGGAACAGCATCCTGTGCCATCGCACCGAAGGGCAATTGACGCATTGATCCGCGCCGCCCGGCCGATGCAGCACCTGCTTCGCCGGGGCCCGCAAACGGCGCATTCTGCCAAGGCCCGGTCCAAATTGGTGAATCCTGCCGATCCCCCGCCATAGGCTCAATCGCATAACAGCAGTGGAGAAACAGCGTGGCGAAGTTCAAGTCCCTTGTATGGTCGGCCGCCATGGGCGCCGCCTTCCTCGCCCCCGCCGTCGCCGACGCACACGGCATCTGGTTTGCCCAGCGCGCCAAGCAGATCGCCGTCATCTACGGCGTGGGCGCGGACGACCTGGAGGCCGTCAAGCGCCAGCCCAATATGGAAAGCGTGCAGGCGTGGGACGCCGATCTCAATCCGATCGGCGCGCAGCTTCGCACCAACGGGTCGCTGGTCGTCGTCGATACCGACGAGCCGCCCATGATCGTCAGCGCCGTGCTCCAGAACGGCACTTGGTCCTGGGCACCCGACGGCGAGATCGTCAAGAAGACGCGGGAAGAGCTGCCGAACTCGACCAAGACCGAGACGACGATCAAATATGCCGTCACGATCCAGGGTTCGCTGACCAAGCCGATGCCGCTGATCCCCGCGCAGGCACTTCAGATCGTCCCAGTCGGCAAAATCCCGGATAAACTGGGCGAGTTGCTCACCTATCGCGTGACATGGATGGGCAAGCCCGCGGCCGGGGCCGGGGTGATCAATGACATGGTCAATGATCCCGACGCGGTGGAACTCAAGACCAAGGCGGACGGCACGGTGACGCTCCCGGTCCGCAACCAGGGGCTGAACGTCATCCGCGCCGTCCTTGTCACGCCGAGCGACAACCCGGCCAAGACGGATCGCTACGAGCATACCGCGACGCTCGCCTTCACGCTGGCCCACAAGCCCGAATGACCTTGCCCGGAGAACCGACCATGAAATTCCTATCGCTTGCAATCGTACCGGCGCTCGCCCTCTCTGCTGTCCCGGCCTTCGCTCATGGCGACGACAAGCCGCGCCATGGGGGGCAGGTCGTGGAAGTCGGCGAAACCGTGTTCGAGCTGGTTCGCGCCCCTGCCGGCGCGTCGCTCTACATGATTGAGGATGGCGACGAGGTGCCGGCGTCGTCGATGACCGGCAAGCTGATCGTCACCGTCGGATCGGCCAAGACCGAATTTCCGCTGGTCGCGGCCAAGGGCAACCAGTTCGTCGCCAAGGGAGCGAAAATCCCCGCCGGCGCGCGGGTCGGCGTGCTGGTCGTCAACAGGCAGACGCAGGCGCGCCAGGCGGCGACCTTCGCCATTAAATGAAGGTGCGGCGGGCCGTCTTTCTTACTCTCGCCGGCTTCGCACTGGCGTCGGGCCTGATCGATCCGGCCGTGGCGCATGGTGTGGCGGAAGGGGACAAGGCGTTCATCCAGAACAATCCTGGCGTCAACATCGTCCCCTATATCTATCTCGGCGCCAAGCATATGGTGACCGGATACGACCATCTGCTGTTCCTGTTCGGAGTCATCTTCTTCCTCTATCGGCTGAAGGATGTCGGCACCTATGTGACCTTGTTTGCGCTGGGGCACAGCACGACATTGCTGGCCGGCGTCTTCTTCAACATTCACGCCAACCCCTTCCTGATCGACGCGATCATCGGCCTGTCGGTCGTCTACAAGGCGCTCGACAATCTCGGCGCGTTCCCGACCCTGATCGGATTTCAGCCCAATCAGAAGGTCGCCGTGCTGATCTTCGGCTTCTTCCATGGCTTTGGCCTTGCGACCAAGCTTCAGGATCTGATTGCCTCGCGCGAGGGGCTGATCCCCAATCTTCTGAGCTTCAACATCGGGGTCGAAATGGGGCAGTTCATGGCGCTCAGCGTCATTCTGGTCCTGATAAGCCTGTGGCGGCGCTCGCCCGGCTTCGCCCGCAGCGTCATCGTCGCCAACAGCGCGCTGATGTGCGCCGGCATCGTCCTCACCGGCTATCAGCTTGCCGGCTTTTTGATGGAGAAGAGCCTGTGACTGCTCCCGATTCAGCAACACCCTATCAGGCGTCGCCGGCCACCCTGTGCCGCGCCGCCATCGCTGCTTTTGCCGGCGGCACGGCGATCCTGGTCCTGTTTGTGCTGCCGGCCGAATATGGCCTCGATCTGACCGGCGTTGGCGGCGCGATCGGCCTGACGCGGATGATGGGAGAGCAAGATGCAGCCGAACCGACCGAGCCCGAAGCGAAGGTCACTACCGCCGCCCATGCGGTCCCCGCGCAGACGCAGGCCAATATCGCCAAGGCAACGCCCTTCCGCAGCGATGAAAAGACCCTGACCCTCGCGCCGCACAAGGGGATCGAGGTCAAGGCGCGGATGAAGGCGGGCGACAGCTTCAACTTTCGCTGGACCGCGACCGGGCCAGTGCGCGCCGACATGCATGGCGAACCGATCGGCGGCAAGGAAGACGCGTTCACCGACTATTGGAAGCAGAAGGATATAAAGAGCGCGCAGGGCAGCTTCACTGCGCCGTTCGCCGGCACCCACGGCTGGTACTGGAAGAATCGCCAGGATTTTCCGGTTACCATCTCCGTCAAGACCGACGGCTTCTACGAAATGTTGTTCGAGCGGAAATAGTCCGGGCGAGGGGCGACGTTCTGGCTCGTACGAAGGATTGTCCCATATGCATTTCATGACCGCATCCGGGGCGGCGGAGCTGGTTTCGCATGCAATGGGCTATGAGGCGGCGCGCGAAGCCTTCTTGGCCGCCGTCGAAGACGCCGTGCTGTTGCCGGCTGTGATCGCCCATAGATCGCAGTCGGCCAACCGCTTCGCGATCAAGTTCGCCGCCGCTAGGCCTTCGCGGGACTGAAGGTCGGTTCCTTCCGGCCCGGCAATGATGCATTGGGCCTACAGCGACATAATTCGCTAATGCTGCTGTTCGATCAGGAGATCGGGCGGATCGAGTGGTGATCGAGGCGAGCACGGTGAACGCTTATCGCACCGCCGCCGCCGACGCGGTGTCGGCCGATGCGCTGGCGCCGCCGGATGCGTCTGTGCTTGCCATTTCGGCGGGGCAATGAGGCGCTTTACGAGGCTGTGGCGATCGCGCGCATCCGGCCAATTGCCGAGATACTGGTCGTGGCGCGACCCGGCAGAAGCGGCGAGCTTCGTCGCGGCGCTTGCGGCGCAAGGGCTGACGGCGGTGTTGGCCAAGCCGGAACCGGCCTGCCGCCGCGCCGACATCGTCGTCACGGCGCCCCCGACACGCGCGCTATTGTTTGAGGCCGACTGGATTCGCCCCGGCACCCACGTCGCCAGTATGGGATCGGACGCGGCGGGCAAGCAGGAACTGCCGCCCGCCATCTTCTGTGACCTTCCCGCCAAGGCCGTCGTGATGGGCGATCTGCAGCATTTCTCCGGCGACCGCAGCCGGATCATCGCGATCGGCGACGTGTAGCGCGGGACGGTGGCGGGCCGCGCGGCACCCGACAAGATTACGCTCTTCGAAAGTTCGAGCATCGCGCTTCAAGACTTGACCATCGCGCGCCGGCTGATCACTGGGCGGGGGTGAGCCGGCAGGCCGCTGCGGTAGATCGTGCTGCCACCTACGCAATATAGACAAAGCTGTGCCATGCGCAGGGCTAAGAAGAACAGGATCGCGCCGTCCTGCGGCGCTACTCTCCTTAGGAACGACGCCGCGATTGCGGTGGATGATGCCGCGCGATGGCACGGCATGATCTTCTGCCTAAGGTGGGCGTGGGGCGAACAGCTTTACCGACAAGGGGGTTCCCGTGACGACACTCAGGCCCAAATACATTACCTTCGACTGCTATGGCACCCTCATCAATTTCGAGATGGGGCCAGTTGCCCGCCGGGTTTACGCGGACCGCCTGTCGGGACAGCCGCTGGAGGATTTCGTCGAATATTTTTCCGCCTACCGGCTCGACGGCGTGCTGGGCGCGTGGCGGCCCTATCGCGACGTTGTCGCCGAAGCCTTGCAGCGCGCGGCCAAGCGCTCGGGCGTCGAATATCGCGATGCGGACGGCGAGGCGCTCTACGCCGCCGTTCCGACATGGAACCCGCACCCCGACGTGGTCGAGCCGTTGAAGCGCGTGGGCGAGAAGATTCCGCTGGTCATCCTCTCCAACTCGATGGTGGACCTCATTCCCTACAGCGTTGAGAAGCTGGAAGCGCCGTTCCACACCGTCTGCACGGCGGAAGAAGCGCAGGCCTACAAGCCGCGGATGCGGGCGTTCGAGTATATGTTCGACACTCTGGGCTGTGGGCCGGAGGATGTGCTTCACTGCTCGTCCAGCTTCCGCTACGACATGATGACCGCCTATGACATCGGCATCAAGGACAAGGCGTTCGTCAATCGCGGGCATGAGCCGCTGAACGCCTATTATGAGGTTCATGACATTCCGAACCTAGGCGGGTTGCCGGGTCTGGTCGGGCTGTGAGCGCGGTCATCGAGCGGACGGTCGGCGCGGTTGTGGACATGCGCGCTTATGCGGCGGGCACCGCGCCGTCCGTGGACTGGTTCGCCGGCCGCAAGGCACCCGCCTTCGCCGACGATGCGGCGCAGGTCGCCGCTTTCGCCCTGAGAGGCGAGGGACGGGTCGAGGGACTCGACGCGGATGAATTCGTGCTGGTGCTGAAGGGGTCGCTTGAGATTGAGAGCGATGCCGACACGCTCACGGTGCTGCCGGACGCCGGTGCTGTGCTACCGGTGGGAATTAAATTCCGCTGGCGCGCGTCGGACGACCTGCTGGCGATCGTCTATACAGCGCCGACGCAGGGGCAGGGGAGCGCCACTGCGCCGGTCCCGATCGATCTGGATGCGGACCTGACGCCGTCCGGCGCGCCCGCGACCGAAAATCTGATCGGCCCGGTGCCGTCCTGCCGCAATCATAGCGATTATCTGTCGGCGAACGGCGAATTCGTTTGCGGCATCTGGGATTCGACACCCTATCACCGGCGGCAGATAGCCTATCGCCAGGTCGAGCTGATGCTGTTGCTGGAAGGCGAAGTGCGCTTCAGCGATGCGGGCGGAAGCGTTGCCTTCCAAAAGGGCGACATTTGCATGTTCGTGCGCGGTGATGGCTGCGCGTGGCTGAGCGGGACTTATGTGAAGAAAATATACGCGACGCAGCGCCCGCTGTCTTGACGGGCAGCAGCATCTGTCGCGAACGCGCCGCGCCGCCGCAGGAGTGGTTGGTCGGCGCGGCGCTTTTGGACGATGGTGCCAGCGCAGCCATGGCTTAATGTTATAACGCGGGATTAAGAGCGGGGAAGGACGGGCAATCGATGACTGATGGAAGCCCTGCCCCGGACGCCGCAATCGGCGTGACCGACGCCATCCCACTGACGCGCGATCATCTGCCCCAGGCGCTTAGCCTGTCGCAGGCGGTGCAATGGCCTTATCGCGCAGAGGACTGGGCCTTCGCTCTCGATCTCGGCCGGGGGTTCGGGGTCGAGATGGACGGGCGGCTGGTCGGCACGGCGCTCTGGTGGCCGTATGGCGATGATTTCGCGACGACGGGCATGATTATCGTTGCGGAAGAAGCGCAGCGGCGCGGGATCGGCGCGCGGCTGATGGACGCGCTGCTGGCCGATGCAGCGGGGCGGCGCATCATCCTCAATTCGACCGCCGAGGGGCAGGCGCTGTATCGCAAGAGAGGCTTTGCGCCCTTCGACAGTGTGATCCAGCATCAGGCGGTTCTGGGCCAAGCACCGAAGATCAACCCGGCGGTGCCGCTACGTGTCGCCACCGCAGATGACCGTGGCGCGATCATGGCGCTGGACGAGGCTGCGACGGGGATGGAGCGGATGGCCTTGCTCGACGCGCTGCTAGCGGTCGCCGATGTGCTGGTGGTGGAACGAGACGGCGCGGTAGCCGGCTATGGCTGTGTCCGCCGCTGGGGCCGGGGTCATGTCGTAGGGCCGGTCGTCGCCCGCGACGATGTAGACGCGAAGGCTTTGGTCACCGCACTCGCTGCGCGCCATGTGGGCGATTTCGTGCGGATCGACGTCTATCGCAGCGGCGGGCTCAGCCCGTGGCTCGAAAGCCTGGGGCTGCCCCAGGTCGGGGAAGTGCTGTGCATGGCTCTCGGCGCGCCGCCCGTGCCGCAGGATGGAGTGCAACTTCATGCGCTCTCCAACCAATCGCTAGGCTGAAGGGGTATGGTGATGATCGACACGATCGACACGCCGGCGCTGCTGCTCGATCTGGCCAAGGTCGAACGCAACATAGCGCGGCTGCGCGGCCGGCTCGATGCGCTCGGCGTCGCCTTCCGCCCGCACGTCAAGACCGCCAAGTCGATCGAAGTGGCGCGGCGGCTCTTCCCCTCGGGTGTCGGGCCGATCACCGTCTCGACGCTGGCGGAGGCGGACTATTTCGCCCGTGGCGGCTTTACCGACATCACCTACGCCGTGGGCCTCGGGCCGGACAAGATCGGGCGCGCGCGCGATCTGGTGGCGCGGGAGGTGGCTTTGTCGGTGCTGATCGATTCGGTCGCTCAGGCGGACGCGCTTGCCACGGCCGCACGCGACGGCGGGGCAATGCCAAAGGTGCTGATCGAGATCGACTGCGACGGGCACCGCGGCGGGCTTTTGCCGGGCGATCCGGCGCTGCTCCAGGTGGCGGATGTTTTGCGCGACGGCGGCGTGTCCCTGGCAGGCGTGCTCACTCATGCGGGCGAGTCCTATGGCGCACGGGACGGCGTCGGACTGCCCGAAGCCGCCGAGGAGGAACGCGCCGCCGCCGTTGCCGCAGCGCAGGTCTTGCGCGCCGCAGGCCACGCCGCGCCGGTGGTCAGCGTCGGATCGACTCCCACCGCCCATTTTGCGCGCAATTTCGACGGCGTGACGGAAGTGCGCGCGGGCGTTTTCATGTTCTTCGACCTCGTGATGCACGGCATCGGCGTCTGCGCGATCGACGACATCGCCCTGTCGGTGGTCGCGACGGTGATCGGGCACCGGCCGGAAAAGGGCTGGATATTGATCGATGCTGGATGGATGGCACTATCGCGCGACCGGGGGACGCAAAAGCATCCAGTCGATCAGGGCTATGGGGTTGTCTGCGACATCGACGGGAGGCCCTTTACCGACCTGATCGTCGCCGATGCGAGCCAGGAACATGGCATCGTCGCGGTGCGCGAGGGCAGCGGCGCGAGCCTGCCCGACCTGCCGATCGGCGCGCGGATCCGCATCCTGCCAAACCATGCCTGTGCCACCGGCGCGCAGCATGACGCCTATCGAGTGGTCGGAGACGGAGAGGGCGCGATCGCCGCCACTTGGCCGAGGACGCGCGGATGGTGATGGAAACACGCCCATGAAGATGACCTCCTACTGGCTCGACACGGCAAAGCCCTTCGCGTCAGGCGCACAGGGTGGCCCGCACGGAACGGCCGATGTCGCCGTGGTCGGCGCGGGCTTTACCGGCCTGTCCGCCGCTCTTGCGCTCGCGAAGAAGGGCGCGAAGGTCGTCGTATTGGAGGCCGATCGCGTCGTCGGCGCGGCATCGGGGCGCAATGGCGGCATGTGCAACAACGGCTTCGCGCAGGACTATGCCGGCATGGTCGGCAAGCTGGGCCGCGAACGCGCCAACATCCTCTACCGCGCCTTCGACGTCGGGGTGGACAAGGTGGAATCGATCGTCGCGGAGGAGGGCATCGACTGCCATTTCGCGCGCGTGGGCAAGCTCAAGCTCGCCGCGAAGCCCGAACATTATGACCGGATCGTGCGCTCGCAGGCATTGCTGGCGGAGGAGGTCGATCCCGAGACGCGGCTGGTGCCCCGTTCGGAGATGCGCGGCGAGATCGGGTCAGACCGCTATTTTGGCGGGATGCTCTATTTGAAGGGCGCGAACATGCATATGGGGCGGTTCGGCCAGGGACTGGCGGAAGCCGCCGCCCGCCATGGCGCGCTGATCCACGAGCATAATCCCGTCATCGCCATGAAGCGGCTGGCGGGGCAAGCGCATGAACTGACGACCCCGCACGGCAGCGTACGCGCCAATCAGGTGCTGCTGGCGACGGGTACGTCGGCGGTCGGGCCGCTGGGCTGGTTCCGCCGCCGGATCGTGCCGGTAGGTGCCTTCCTGATCGCCACCGAGCCGCTCCCAGTCGATCTGCTCGATCGGCTGACGCCGCATCGGCGCAACACTACCGACACGCGCAACTTCGTCAGCTATTTCCGCACATCGCCCGACAATCGCATCATCTTCGGCGGGCGGGCGCGCTTCTCGGGGCGCAGCGATGCGGCTTCGGATGCCAAGAGCGGCGTCATCTTGCGCCAGGCGATGATCAGCGTCTTTCCCGAGCTGGCGGACGCGCGGATCGACTATTGCTGGGGCGGGATGGTGGACATGACCCGCGACCGGCTGCCGCGCGCGGGCGAGCGCGACGGGGTGTTCTACTCGATGGGCTACAGCGGCCACGGCACGCACATGGCGACCCATATGGGTGCGATCATGGCCGAAGTGCTGGACGGCCGCGCCGACCTCAATCCTTGGCGCGATTTCGACTGGCCGGCGATCCCCGGCCATTTCGGCAAGCCCTGGTTCCTGCCGTTCGTGGGCGCCTACTACCGCTATCAGGACTGGGTGAAATGACGCTAGCTATTGAGGGCCCGAGCGGCGCGATCGCGCGGGCGGGGCAGGCCTATATCGGTGGCGTCTGGGTCGACCTGCGCGACGGCGAGATGCTGCCGGTCGTGGACCCGGCGACGGGCAACGTGGTGGCGAGAGTAGAGGGTGGCACGGCGGCGGACCTCGACCGCGCGGTCGCTGCCGCCCGTGCGGCTTTCCCGGCCTTCGCCGCCTCGCCGGTCGAGGATCGTCTCGCCTTGCTGGAGCACATCCGTGCGCTGATGCTCGACCGCGCGGAGTTGCTGGCGCAGACGCTGGTGCTGGAGATGGGCGCGACGATAAGCCATGCCCGCGCCGCCCATATCCCGCTGGCAGCCGCGCATGTGCAGGCCGCAATCGACGTGCTGCGTGACTATGATTTCCTGACCATGCGTGGATCAACGGCGATCGTGCGCGAACCGATCGGCGTGTGCGGCCTCATCACCCCTTGGAACTGGCCGCTCTACCAGATCGCGGCGAAGGTCGCGCCCGCTCTCGCCGCAGGATGCACGGTGGTGCTGAAGCCCAGCGAATTGTCGCCACTGAGCGCGATCCTGTTCGCGCAGATCGTCCACGATGCGGGCGCACCGGCCGGCGTCTTCAACCTCGTCAACGGCACCGGCGCGGAGGTTGGCGCGGCGATGGCGGCACATGCCGATGTCGACATGATCTCCATCACCGGCTCCAATCGGGCCGGGGTGTTGGTCGCGCAGGCCGCGGCGCCGAGCGTCAAGCGCGTCACGCAGGAACTGGGCGGTAAGTCGCCCAACCTGATGCTGCCCGACGCCGATTTCGAGAAGGCGGTGCCGCTAGGCGTCCTCTCCGCCTTCCGCAATGTCGGCCAGTCGTGCAGCGCGCCCACGCGCATGATCGTGCCGCGCGAGCGGCTGCGCCAAGTCGAGGCGATCGCCCGCGCAACGGCCGAGGCGATCGTCGTCGGCCAGCCGGCCGATCCGACAACCGAGATGGGACCGATCTCCAATCATGCCCAATATCGGCGCGTGCAAGCAATGATCGCGGTCGGCATCGAGGAAGGCGCGCGGCTCGTCTGCGGCGGGCCGGGCCAGCCGGAAGGACTAGAGCAGGGCTTCTTCGTGCGCCCGACCATCTTTTCCGATGTGACCGCCGCCATGCGCATTGCGCAGGAGGAGATTTTCGGGCCAGTCCTCGTCATCATCCCCTATGACGATGTTGATCAGGCGGTAGAAGTCGCCAACGACACGATCTTCGGCCTCGGCGGTCATGTGCAGGGAACGGACCTCGACCAAGCGCGCGCTGTCGCCCGCCGCATCCGCACGGGGCAGGTGCATATCAATCACCCCGCCTGGGACTCGCATGCCCCCTTCGGCGGCTACAAGCGTTCTGGCAACGGGCGCGAATATGGCTCCTTCGGTTTTGAAGAATATCTTGAGGTGAAGTCCATCCTCGGCTTCGCCTGACTGTCCGCTTTCTGGAGATTCGTTCCATGCCCGCCCCGCTGCGTTTTATCGAGTCCTCGCCCGCGCTTCCGGCTGAGGCCGATGCCGTCGTGATCGGCGGCGGGATCATCGGCGCGTTCACATCCTATTATCTGGCGCAGCGCGGCTTCAAGGTGGCGCTGGTTGAAAAGGGCGTGGTGGGGGGCGAACAGTCGAGCCGTAATTGGGGTTGGTGCCGACAACAGAACCGCGACGAGCGCGAACTGCCGCTCGCTACCAAGGCGCTCGACCTGTGGCAGGCGTTCGGCGAGGATACGGGCGAGGATACGGGTTTCCGCCGCTGCGGCCTCTTCTACGTCAGCAACAATGACGACGAACTCGCCACTTGGGCGCGCTGGGGCGACTATGCGCGGTCGGTGGGGGTGGCGACGCGGATGCTGTCGTCGGAAGAGGCGACCCGTCATGCCAACTTTACCGGCGAGCGGTGGAAGGGCGGGGTCCATTCGCAAAATGACGGCATCGCCAATCCGGGCCTCGCCGTGCCGGCGGTCGCGCGGGCGCTGATGCGGATGGGCAGCACGGTGCATCAGGCCTGCGCCGCGCGGGGGATTGAAACCAGCGGCGGCGCGGTGAGCGGCGTCGTGACCGAGCGGGGCACGATCCGCACCCGGCTGGTGATCCACGCCGGCGGCGCCTGGGCATCTTCGTTCATGCGCCAGCTGGGCGTCGATTTTCCGCAGGCAACGGTGCGCCAGACGATCCTGGCCGTGGGCACGAGCGGACTCAACCTGCCCGACGCCTTCTACACCCAGTCGCTGTCCCTCACCCGGCGCGACGATGGCTGCCACACGCTGGCGATCAGCGGCCGGGCCAAAGTCGATCCGACGCTGCAATTCCTGCGCTACCAGCATAAATTCCTGCCGATGTTCAACAAGCGCTGGCGCAGCTTGTCGCCGGGCGGATTGCACGGGGTGCGCGGTCGGCATGAGGGCCTGTCGCGCTGGAAACTCGACGGCCCGACACCGATGGAGCGGGTGCGCATCCTCGATCCGCTCGCCGACCCCAAGACGGTGCGCCTGACACTGAAGCGCGCCGCCAGGCAGATACCGGCGCTGGGCTCCGTGCCCATGGTGGCCTCCTGGGCAGGCTTCGTCGACAGCACCCCGGACGGCGTGCCGGTGATCGGCGAAATACCGCAGATTCCAGGCTTCATTTTGGCGGCGGGCTTCAGCGGTCACGGCTTCGGCATCGGTCCCGGCGCGGGGCATCTGGTGGCGGACATCGCGTCAGGCGATACCCCAATCGTCGATCCCCAACCCTATCGTCTGTCTCGCTTCGGCGGCGGCGGGAAAATTGACGTTTCGGAATTTTGATGCCCCGCATATTCGTGCCGTGGGACTTCCCCGATTCACAATATTGCGCCGGAGGGTAATGCGATTTTGAGGTAATATTTCCGTAACCGGCCTTAGCTTGATCTGTAACAAGAGGTGGAAAGCCACCCCGGCAAAGGCTTCCGCGGAAGGGCCTAAAAAGGTCCGCCCGGGCATAAGAGCCAGCCCCCCGTTTCGCAGGCATCAGGGAACAGCGATCTTACAAGGGGTACCACATCATGCGCATGTCATCGGTCAGCCGTCTCGGCTTCCTTGCCGGTTCCGCCGCCATCGCTCTCTCTGCCATCGCTCTGTCCGCCGCGCCCGCCGCGCTGGCGCAGGCGCCGGCCGAGCCCGCCGCCGAGAGCGACATCCTCGTCACCGGCCTCAAGCGGCAATATTTCGGCGACACGCCGGTCAAGGAAATCCCGCAGGCGGTGCAGTTCCTCGAAGGAAAGCTGCTCGACGACCTCAACATCACTCGCCTCGACACCGCGCTCGAATTGGCGAGCGGCGTGTCGCGGCAGAATAATTTCGGCGGCTTGTGGGATAGCTTCGCCATTCGCGGCTTTGCCGGCGACGAGAATTTCCCGAGCGGTTTCCTGGTCAATGGCTTCAACGGCGGCGCGGCTATGGTGGCCCGCGCGACGCATCGAACGTCGAGCGCGTCGAGATACTGAAAGGCCCCAACTCCGCGCTGTTCGGGCGTGGCGAGCCGGGGGGTACAGTCAACATCGTGACCAAGAAGCCGACCTTCAAGGAAGGCGGCAGCTTCTCCGTATCGGCAGGGCGCTGGGAAACCTACCGGGTTGAGGGCGACTATAATCTGCCTCTGTCGGACAGCGTGGCGGTGCGTATCAACGGATCGTCCGAGCAGGCTGATAGCTTCCGCGACACGGTTGAGACGCAGAAATATACGCTTACGCCGTCCCTGCTGGCGAAGCTGTCGGACGCCGACATTTTCACCTACGAACTGGAATATGTGAACCAGGAAGTGCCCTTCGAGCGCGGCGTGGTGGCGATCCCGACCGTCAACGCCAACGGCTCGATCAGTTACAATCTTGGCGCAGTCCCCAACAGCAGGTTCCTGGGCAATCCCAATGACGGCCCGACCAAGGTCGAGGTGCTGGGCCATCAGGCGCAATATCAGCATGATTTCAGCGAGGATTGGACGCTGATGCTGGGCGCTGGCTACAAGGACACAACGTTCGAGGGCTTTTCCAGCGACGCGGAACTGGTGCTCGGCCGCCAGCGGCTCGACAATGACGGCCGCACCCTGTCGCGCCAGCGCCGCTTCCGCGATTACAGCACCACCCACATGGTGTTCCGGGGCGAGATCAGCGGCAAGCTGAACACCGGATCGATCGTCCACAATATCCGCATCGGCGCGGACTGGGACAAGTTCAAGATCAAGACCTTCCAGACCCGCTACCGCCCGAGCGCGGCCGACCAGTCCTATGCGATCGACATCTTCAACCCCAACTACAACATCCCCGCGCCGGTCCCGACCACGGTGATCCAGAATGCGACCGAAATCCAGAAGGCCTGGGGCATCTACGCGCAGGATCAGGTGGAGATCACCGAGCAGTTCAAGGTGCGGTTCGGCGGGCGCTATGATGATTTCAGCCAGGACATCGCCAATCGCGCCAATGGCACGAACCCGCAAAAATCCTACACGAAATTCAGCCCGATGGCGGGCGTAGTGTTCGAGCCGAGCCGCAGCCTGTCCTTCTACGGCAGCTACGGTAAGGGGTTCCGTCCGAATAGCGGTGTGGGCTTCGACGGCCAGCCCTTCGCGCCGGAAATCAGCGAATCCTACGAAGTCGGCGCGAAGTTCGTGACGCCCGATGGGCGCATCACCAGCACCGTATCGCTCTACAAGATGAAGAAGGACAATGTGCTGACGACCGATCCGGCCAACGCCGGCTTCTCCAAGCCGGTCGGTTCGGCCAAGAGCAAGGGCATCGAGTTCGACCTCAATGCCAAGCTGCCCGCCGGGTTCGAGCTGTTCCTGACCTATGCCTATACCGACGCCGAATGGGCAACGAACGCGCTCGATCCCAATTTCGGGTTCCAAATCCTGAAGGGCGATCCGCTGATCAACATTCCCAAGCATCAGGGCAACGCTCTGCTGTTCAAGAATTTCTCGGTCGGCGATCATGAAGCGATGCTGGGCGCGGGCGTCACCCATGTCGGCCGTCGGCTGGGCGAGACGGCGACGACTTTCTTCCTGCCGAGCTACACCATCGCCAAGGTGCTGGGATCGTTCAACATCACCGACCAGATCAAGCTGTCGGCCGATGTGAACAACATCTTCAACAAGAAATATTATGCCAGCTCCTATGCGGCGCTATGGATCGCGCCCGGCACGCCCCGATCGTTCAGCGTGCGGGCCAGCTTCAACTTCTGATAAAGCGCCATGCCGCCGACGTTGTTGCGCCGGCGGCATGGCTTCAGTTTATAGGCGCATTCCATGTCCCGGCCGCAATGGCTCCGCCTTCATCGCTATGCCGGCCTTATCATGGCGCTGTTCCTGCTGGTGCAGGCGATGACCGGGGCGCTGCTGCTCTATCGCGGGCCGGTGGAGCGGTTGCTCGATCCGGCGGGTCAGGCCAGCAGAGGCCATGGTCCGCTCCTCAGCGCGGGACAGGCGATGGCGCTCGCGAGCGTGGCGATTCCCGGTGCACGCGTGACGCGCCTGTTCGCACCCGACACGAGCCGATCGACCTGGTTCGCGCACATGGCGCGCGCGGACGGCGAAGCTGTTTATGCGACGGTCGATCCGGCGGGCGGGGCGGTGCTCCGTGCTGGCGGCCTTTCGCGCTTCCCGCTAGAGGCGGCGCTACAACTTCATTACCGGCTCCTATCCGGCCGTGCCGGTATGGCCGTTATAGCGCTGAACGGGCTTGCTTTGCTGCTGATGGCGGGCAGCGGGCTTGCCTATTGGTGGCCGAAACGTAATCCGGCGAAGGCGCTGGCGGTCCGCTGGAGCCTGTCGCCCCGCCTGGTGCTGCGGCAGGCGCACCGCACGCTCGGGGTCGTCGCGGCAGCTTTTCTCATCCTGCTTTCCGCGACGGGCTTTCTCCTCGTCTTTCCCGATCTTTTCGCCAGCGGCGGTAGCGCGCCTCCGGCTGTCGTGACGGCTGCTCAGGTCGATCGCGCACTCGCGCTCGCGCAAAGCGCCTTTCCCGGCGCGGCGCTACGAGACATCAGGATCGGCAGCGACCGGCTGACCGTCAACTTCCATGCGCCCGAACGCAATGCACGCGCCGTCCATGTCGTCGCTGTCTCGCTCGCCGGGGCGCACATCGTCAGCGCGAAACCCGCGCAGGCCAGCCGCGCGCTCTGGATGCCGCTGCTTCCGATCCATAGCGGCGAATTCCTCGCGCCAGTTGGCCCACCCGTCTGGCTGGTCGTCGCCTTGTCCCTCGCCGCTCTGGCGATCAGCGGCCCGATCATATGGTGGCACGCCACCGCCCAGCGCCGCCGCATCCCCCGAAAGGCTCCCGCATGACCCTGCTCTATACCTCCGATCCTACGCGCGGGCAGATCTGGCGCGACATTTTCGCTGCGGAGGCGCCCGACGTCGGCTTCGTCGCGCCGCCCACACCCTATGATCCCGCCACCATCCGCTATCTCGCGGCCTGGAGTCCGTCGGCGGACCTGATCGCCAGCCTCCCTAACCTGGAAGTGCTCTTCTCGATCGGGGCGGGGGTGGACCAGTTCGACATGGAAAGCCTGCCGCGGCATGTCGATGTGGTGCGGATGATCGAGCCGGGCATCGTCGCCGGCATGGTCGAATATGCGACGATGGCGGTACTGGCGCTGCACCGCGACCTCATCCCCTATCGCGCCGCACAGGCGGAGCAGCGCTGGGCACCGATCAAGCTCGTGCCGGCCGAGCAGCGGCGGGTGGGGGTGATGGGTCTGGGGCAATTGGGCAAGGCCGTGCTTGGGGCGCTTCGTCCCTTCGGGTTCGCGCTGTCGGGCTGGAGCCGCTCGCCGCATGACGTGGAGGGCGTCGCCTGTCATAGCGGGACCGACGGGCTGGACGCTTTTCTGAGGAACTGCGACATCCTCCTCTGTCTGCTGCCGCTCACCCCCGACACGCGCGGCATCGTGTGCCGCAATCTTCTCGCGCGCCTTCCAAAGGGCGCGATGCTGGTCAACGCGGGGCGGGGCGGGCATCTTGTGGCGCAGGATTTGCTCGCCCTATTGGACGAAGGGCATATGTCCGCGGCCATGCTCGACGTGACCGATCCCGAGCCGCTGCCGCCCCGTCATCCTTTCTGGCATCATCCGCGCATCCTGCTTACCCCACATGTCGCCAGCATGACCCGCGCGGACAGCGCCGGGCGCGCACTCATCGCCAATATTCGCCGGCACCAGGCGAACGAGCCGATGGACGGGGTTGTAGCGCGAGGTAGGGGCTATTAGAGGCTGAAGCCGAAGCCGATCACCGCCGTGGTCGCCTGCCCTGTGTCGCCCTGCTCCTCCGCCAGCCGGCGCGTGCCGCCCACCAGCCGCTCGTGCGCGACGCCGATGTAGGCGTTGATCTTGGGCCGCAGCCGATAACGTAGCCGCACCGACCCTTCCACCTCTCCGATCCCGGCGCGCACGCCCTGTTCGATCCAGCTGCGCGCCGCCCATCCCGCCGCCACCCGCGGCTCGATATAGAGTTTCTCGGCGATCGGCATGGCGTAGATCACCTGCCCCTCGCCGCTCAACCGGCCTCGGTCGGACAGGAAGATATAGGTTTCCCAGCTCAGGCGCGTGCTGACCGATCCCTGCGCACCGACGATCGCATGGGTGTCGCGCGGGGCAGGGGTGATGTCGTGGCGGACCCCGGCCAGCCAGGTCAAATTGCCTACCGTACGACCATAGAAGACGCGGATTTCGGACTGGTCGATCTGCGCCGACAATGGCCCTCCGCCTGTCGTGACCAGCATCAGCTGGTCAGTCGCGTCGCCATAGGAGAATGTTGCGTCCCACAGGAAAATGTCACCGCCCTTGTCGGCGCGCATTTCGATGAGGTCGAAGCCGCCGCTAAGCGTTGCGCCGCCGTCCACATCCTGTGCCCGCGAGGGCGTCGCGAACAGCGCCGCGCAGACGAGCAGAAGCCGACATGGACTTGAAACGCGCAGCATCGACCCCTTTCCGTTCGCGCTGAAGCTAGGGCCATGCGCGCGGGGCTATCGTATAAAGCTGCGTCTTCGTCGCCGCGAATGTAATGAAATCGGGTCAGGCTGCGGCATGTTGTGCCGCGGGGGTTAGAACCAGAAGCGGACGCCCATGACGAGGCTGGTTGCGGAGGCCCGGTCTCCGGCGGCGTGGGCGTATCGCGCGGTGTCGCCGAGCTTGCGTTCCCAGTTGATGCCCACATAGGGGGCGAATTCGCGCGCTATCTCGTAGCGCAGCCGCAGCCCCAGTTCGATGTCCGACAGGCCCGACCCGACGCCGATTTCGGGCACGTCCTGCGCGGCGAGATTCACCTCGACCGCCGGTTGCAGGATCAGCCGCTGGGTGATGCGCTGGTCATAGCTGCCCTCCAGCCGCAGATGCGCGTCGCCTTTCTGCGACACGAACAACTGCCCCTCGACCTCGAACCAGTAGGGGGCGAGGCCTTCGATCCCGATGGTGGCATAGGTGCGCTCAGGCTGCGGGCGGAAATCCTGCCGCACGCCGCCGACGATGTTCCACCAGGGATCGATGGCGCGGCTGTAGAGTGCCTGCAGTTCGGCCCTGTGCAGCGCGCCGTCGACGGCGCCCTCCCCTTCCGACTTGATGGCGAGGCGGTTGATGTCGCCGCCGATTCAGCCTTCACCTTCCCAATGATAGCTGTCGCCGCCCTTGTGCGCGCGATATTCGGCCCGGTCGATCATCAGTTGCGAGAAGGTCATGCCGCCATTTTCGCGGATCATCGCCGCGCGGGCGCGGGCCATGACGGCGGGATCGTACAG
>JACESO010000016.1 GCA_013911745.1 Sphingobium sp.
GGGCTGCAGGATATAGCGGCCCGGCACGATCAGGTTGGACGGCGCGGTGCCCAGCTTGGGCTTTTCGACCAGCCCCTTCACTTCCGTCAGCACGCCGTCGCGCGCGCCCGGATCGATCACGCCGTAGCTGGGCGTTTCGTCCATCGGGATTTCCAGCGCGCAGACCAGATTGCCGCCGACTTTGTCATAGGCGTCGACCATCTGCTTGAGGCAGCCATTGCCCTTCGCGCCCTTCATGAACTCGTCGGGCAGCAGGATGGCGAAGGGTTCGTCGCCGACGATCTCGCGCGCGACCCATATGGCGTGGCCCAGGCCCAGCGGCTCCTGCTGGCGGATGAAGACGGCATTGCCGGGCATCAGCCGCGTCCCTTCCAGCGCGCCCAGATCCTTGCCGCGCTCGCGCTGGGTGATCTCGGTTTCGAAGGCGATGTCGAAATAATCCTCGATCGCGCCCTTGCCGCGACCGGTGACGAAGATCATCTGCTCGATGCCCGCTTCCCGGGCTTCGTCCACCGCATATTGGATGAGCGGCCGGTCAACGACGGGCAGCAATTCCTTGGGCACCGCCTTGGTGGCGGGCAGGAACCGGGTGCCAAGACCGGCGACCGGGAAAATGGCTTTGCGAATGGGCTTCAACTTTACCCCCCTGTGAAGACATGCATGTAGATAAGCTTTGTTTAATTTGCCGGCTGTCGTCAATTTCGCGCGTCAAATTTGCGTGGCAAAATTTTGGACAGCAATAGTTGCAAAGGCATGACATGAAAGGAAGGTAGGACTATCTGATATTGTAGCGGGCGATTTATCTTGCGCCTTGTCTCTGATAACCGCTGCGACATCAGCTCATGCGCCGCAGATCAGGGTTCGACCTCGTGCCGAACCTTCCATTGCCGGGGGCTGATCCTCCGCTTCGCTCCCTTCGATACGCGTTCCAGCTTTTTTCGCTCCTGGCGGATTTCGGCAAGGGCGTTCAGACAGGGGAGGGGGATGGGGAAGACGCAAGCAGGGACAGAATAAAAGCTCCGCCCATTGTCTTGCGTTTGAAACCTTTTGCGATGTGAGCTATTATGCCCTCATAACAGGTTGCGTTGGAGAGTGAGTCATGAACGGCGCCTTGAAAGGCCTGATTTTTGGCGTTCCACTGTCGCTCGTGATGTGGAGCCTCATTGGCATGGGCCTTATCGCCCTTTGACAAATGTCATTCGAGCAATCTATTTGATGGAATTCTGATCTGCTGATCGGCCCC
This sequence comes from Sphingobium sp., assembly GCA_013911745.1. Classification (GTDB taxonomy): domain Bacteria; phylum Pseudomonadota; class Alphaproteobacteria; order Sphingomonadales; family Sphingomonadaceae; genus Sphingobium; species Sphingobium olei. The sequence goes on from JACESO010000016.1 coordinate 1,244, forward strand.
TGGTAGAAGGTGCGGTTAATTGTCGCCCTCGAAGCAAAGTCCTTATGGCTGTGCAGAAGCAAGAAAGCTGCAACGGCGCTATCTGGACTGAATGGCTGGAGAGAGCATCGCCTTTACTGCTGCACAGGCGCGCGCAGTACCACTTTATTGCTCCGGCCAGACGCCGTTTCAAGCCGTGGCGGCGCAGCTTTGGCAACTAGTGTCGGCGCGGCTTGCTGCCGCAGCCAAAGATCGAGAAGTTCAAAGCCCAGACCATGGTCAAAGCGCAGCCCCGCCTGCATGCCCGCGATCCACATGATGCGGGCGTTGCGCCGGCCAAGCCCGTCGAGATGAACCTCGACCTGCTCCCCAACGTTTAACGGCGGCCCCGTAAGCGCGATACGCAGTCCGCGTAGCGAGATATCGATCGTGCGGTAGCGCAGCAGGCGTCCGGCGATGCGAAGCTGCACTGGCAGATCGATCGGCAAACGCACGGACTCCGCTCCAGTACGCGCTCTTCGACATGCATGGATCAAGGCTTCAGGATCAATCGACCGGTCAAGCCGGATCGTGACACGTTGCCCAGACATCTGCGTTGCCCATCCAGGCAGCTTATGCCCGCCCCGCGCGCCGATCGTCACCTGCATGGAAGGCGCCAGCGGCAAGGCAGTGCGGACCGTCATCTCCTGCGCCGAAAGCCGATGAATGACGCAGAGCGCGCGCATACCTGCTGCCTCCACGCTGCCGATATGCAGCAACGACAAAAAATGATCGACCGCCATCACGCGCTCCTTGTGATCGTCACTCGATAAGCTTGAGGACATCGCGCTGGCTGGCATTGGCCTGGGCCAGCATTGCGGTTGCGGCTTGGCTCAAAATCTGGCTTTTCGCAAGCGCGGTCGTCTCGGCGGAAAAATCCGCGTCCTCGATGCGCGATCGCGCCTCGGTCAGGTTGACGATCTCGGTCTGCGCCTGCGCCGCAACCGATTCCAGCCGCTGCTGGCCGGCACCCAGCGCGACGCGTGCAGCGGAAATCTGTTCGATGGCTGCATCGATGACCGAAAGACCATGACTGGCGGTGACGCCAATGGCCTTGTAGCTCTTATAATCGGAGTCCGTGTAGCGCACATAGCCGACTGGATCACCCCATCCATAGATGCCGCCACTGTCATACCCACATATCGCATCGACCCCGACATCCTGTTCAAGGGTAAGGTCGATGTTGCCAATGCCGACAAAGCGCATGGTACCAGCGACATTCATGTCCGTCCCAAGCAGGGTGAAATCGTCCGTGTTGCTGCGCAGCGTCGGCAAGTCGAGAGTGACGATATCGCTCGCATCGGGTCCGGTCTGGATGGTGAGCCGATTGGCGCCAGCCTGATGATCCGGCTCATCCCAGCTGCAGGCATAAACATTCTGATCAAGCAGGTCGCCATCGCGATTATAGTCGGTGGCCGCGATTCCGTTCGACGTGTCCGAAAAAAGCAGGATATCGTTGAACATGCCCTGCTCGAGCAGCGTGTCGATATGGGAGAGCGTCGCCTCGAACTCAACCTGCATGGCCGCTCTCTGATCCGCCGTATTCACGTCATTGGCGGCCTGCAGGGCAAGTTCGCGCAGTCTCTGCAATGACGTTTCCACCTCACCCAGCAGTCCCTCGGCGCTCTGGACTAGCGAGATGCCGTCCTGAGCGTTGCGCACGCCCATTTTCAAGCCCTTGAGCTGGCTGGTCATGCTGGTGGCAATGGCAAGACCAGCGGCATCATCGCGAGCCCCATTGATACGCTTGCCGCTCGAGAGGCGCTCGGTCGCCTGCGCTGTTGCCTTGCTCGCAGTTTCGATCGCGCGCTGTGCGCGCAGCGCCATACTGTTCGTTCCGATCACGCTCATCCGCTGCCACTCCTCTCGAGAGTTCCGGGCGGCGCGGGTCGCATGGCGCCGCCCGGATGGCGGAACGATGTCGCTCCGGCCTCCGCCTGCCTGGCGCAGATCGCATGTTCCCGCCTATCCGGATAATTCCCGGATAGCGTGCCTATCATTTACCCGCTTGGCAGCGAGCAAAGGCTGACTAGGACAAGCGGCGATGACTGATGCTTTCCCTTTTTGGCGGCAAACGGCATGGCGGGGCCTAGCCGGGGGCCACTCTCATGCCTGGCTGCTGCTGCTTTTCTACCCGCTTGCCTTCAAGGCTGCGCATATGGTCGCGAGCCCATGGGGCGGCATACATTTTTTCAGCCTCTGGTACCCCGCTGCGGGCGTGCGCTTCGCGCTGCTCTGGCATGCAGGAGCCCGATATACGCCTGTCATCATGATCGAGGAGTGCCTGATACAGCTGGCAACCGGCACGATCAGCCCGGCCCATCCCCAGTTTCTCGACCATCTCGCCGGCGTCGCTCGGGCTCCGCTCGCATATGGCGTCATGGTGGCGCTGGCGCGGTTCATCGAGCGACGCGGTACATCGGAACTGGCAATCGCGCCCATGCCCTTTGGGCTGGCGGCGGTGCTGGCCCCGAGCTTTGCCGCCTGCGTGGCGGGGATCTGGGAAGAAGTCTGGCCGGGCCTTCCGGCTGATTTTGCAGAGCAGCCTTTCGCGAGCATGATCGCGGCCTTTCTGGTTGGCGACCTTCTGGGGGTCTTGCTCGTTGCGCCGCCGCTCCTATGGCTCGCTTCCACTTCGGGGCGGGCCGAACCGGCCGTCATGACCCGCGCACGCGCTGTCGAGGTGAGCCTAGTCTTCGCTATCGGCTGGCTCATGGCTGCAGGACTGTCGTCCAGTGCGCCGCAGATCGCCGTGATGCCAGCATTGATCGCCGCCATTTGGGCTGGTCTGCGTTGCGGACAGGCTGGGGCTTGGGTCGCGATCATCGTTTCTGCCGCAATCATCCTCCCCTGGTCAGCCGCGCTCGAAGCCGACGAGATGCGCTTTTCGCTGCACATGGGGCTCGCCGCCATGGCGATTGCGGCCTATCTCGCGGGCTGTTTCGCGCAGGCGCAGGTGTCGGCGCGACAGGATATCGCCCGGCGCGACCGCATCCTCTTCCAGGCGGAGCGGCTCAAGACGTTGCGCGCCATGTCTGTCGCCATCATCCATGAGATCAGCCAGCCCTTGTCTACCCTGGCGATCGAAACCCGACATCTTTCGGCCTTGGCGCAGCAAGAGGAGTGGGATCGACCAGACTTCAAAGCGACCATTGCGCTGGTTGAACGCAAGACGACCCTGCTGGCGGACATGGTCCGCCGCCTGCGCCGCTTTGGTGGCCGGGCCGTCGATGAACCATCTCCTATTCCGGTCTTACGTCTTCTGCGGGAAAGTATAGCCATGCTGGAAAGCGAGGCGAAGCGGCAGGGATGCCGGATCGAGCTTGAGGCGATTGACCGCCATGTTCAGGTCTTCGGCCATGAGATCGAGCTCACACAGGTCGTTATCAACCTCCTGCGCAACGCCATGCAGGCAGCACCGGAAACGGCGATCAAGGTGGCGTGGCAACGCAGCGGCGACACAGTTGCGATCAGCATCGAGAATGGCATGGGCGTGGCTGCGCCGAATGCGGGAGGCATGGGTATCGGCCTGCTGGTCGCGCGGGCTATCGTGGACGCGCATGGTGGACACCTGCGCGAAGATCAAAAAGCAGGCGTCATCTGCTATACTATCTCCTTGCCGCTCGGGGGAGACCCTGCATGAACGGCTCGGATTGCGGCATTATCCATGTCGTCGATGACGATGCGGACCTTGGCCAGGCGGTCGCCCGTCTGCTGGGCCGTCATGGTTATAGGAGTTGCGCCTTCGAAACCCCTGTGGCCATGCTCGCGCATCAGTCGCTTGAAAGTGCGCACTGCCTCATCACCGACGTCATGATGGCGCAAATGGATGGCTTTGCCTTTGCCGAGCAGGTGCGCGCGCACGACCCCGCCATGGCGATTATCTTCATGACCGCCTGGCCGACAACCGCCAATGCGGTCGACGCTGTCAGGCGCTATGGTGGTCTCGACTATCTTGAAAAACCGCTCGATGAAGAACGTCTGCTTCGTGCGGTAAATGAAGCGGCGCGCTGGAGCCAGGCCCGCCGCTACGCTCTTGAACGCCTGGCGCCCCTGACGCCACGCGAAAGGGAGGTACTCGCCTGCCTCGCTCAAGGCCTGAGCAACAAGATGGTGGCGGGTGAGCTGGGCCTCAGCCCCAAAACCGTCGAGGATCACAGAGCGGCAATCATCGCCAAGACGGGCGCCACCAGCGTCGCCGCGTTGATCGCCCTGATCCGAGAGGCTGAAGCCTGAACCGCCAAGATTACATCATCGACGGAAATGGCTCTCGGGACATCAGGCCGACGGCTATCGATCGCGTGCCGGCATCAGGATGGACCATCTCGCCTCTATTATGCATTGAGAAGCGCGCACGATCGATACGCAAGGGAGTCCGCGCATGACTGTTTGAGCGAATCTGATTATTACTCGCCTCCCGCCGGCATTGCCCGCGTGCTACAGTCAGCAATGGCGATGTGCATCCAGAACGGCGCTGGATCATGCTCTGATATTTTCGGCGATCAATGCAAACATGACTTGGCGCACGACGTCATTTCGGTATCGTTTCTATGATTCGTCTGTCCCACCAGCGAATCGCCGGTCTCACCTCCGGCGATCCCGACGCCATTGGCTTGAAGCCTGACACCGTAGTGGCGTCGGGATCATCCTGAGGAGATATGGCTTGTACGCGGGGTGATACAGAGCGGTGATACCCAGAATATCTTGGCCCGCGGAAGGACAGCAACGGAAGACGGATCATGCTCTTAGCTGATCGCGCCCGTGTCTTGCACAGGTCAAACGCTGAAGAGGCGGGCGACGTGGAGAAGTGGGCACGAAAAGCCACCTCCTTAACACAAATGTCATAACAGAGCTGAAGAGGAGGGGGCATTCTGCCAGGCTTAGCATCCGATATGCATGGCGCATCTTAAAATATTCATTAAGACTATTTACCCTTACCTGCCAATTCCCTACCCGAAAATGCGGCATCTGTGATTCGGGGGAGGCGAGATTGGTTGGGTCATGCCATGAAGGAGCGAAAATCAGCGCTGGTGATAAGCCGGCGGCTAAGAACAAGGGCAGTGCCGTCCTGCGCATCACATCGTCGGATCGGGACGCTGCCGCGCGATATCGGCGGGAGATCGGGATTGCCGAAACCTCCTGCCTTGCCGCTGAATTGGGGCGCGACGACCAGGCGGCTGATGTCCAGGCCTTTGCGCGCTACCGCCACGAACAAGAGGCGCAGATTACCGCTCTGTTATTTCCTATGACGGGACCTGACGTCGCCGCAAGCCTGAGCGATCTTCTCGATGATCTTGATGGGGTCTTTTCCCCCAATGATGGCGGAATATGCCTGCGAACCGTTGCGTTTGCGGTCGCGCAGCTCGAGCGCGTGCGCCTTGTCCTGCAATAGCTGGATGCGCAGCGCGCATATGCCGGAAGATGCCAAGCATTATCCTCTCGAATATGGCGCACCCGGCAGCCGTGAGGATGGCGTTGATTATCTTGTGGCCCTTGGAGGGATCATCATTCTCATCTGTGTCTTCCTCTAGAAGCAAGACGGGTTGCTCAAGATTCATGCCTGCACGCAGAGCGGCAACGGCCAAGCGTCGGTTAAGGACGAGGCTGCGCCCCCGCGTGGATCATGACCGTCAGCCATGCTGTTCCTGGAGATGGCATCGCTTTAGCAGACGGGCTTGGTGATGTCGCAGCGCAGGGAGACTATACGGGGCTGATTGCGCCACTCAGCAACAGGCCGAGAAGCAATGTTCCAAGCAGAAGGCGATAATAGACAAAGACAAGATAACCCCTGGTGGAAACCAGGCGAAGAAAGCCGATGATGACCAAAAAGCCTGTCGCAAAGGCGGTGATCGTGGCGATCGCAGTTGGCAGAGCGGCTTGGGCGCGGAATGTGTCCCAGTGCGTCACGAGCTCGAAGATGCCCGAAGCGAGTACGGCTGGTACGGCCAAGAGGAAAGAATAGCGCGCCGCCGCGTCCCGACTGTAACCCAGCATCAGCCCGGCGGTGATCGTCCCTCCCGAACGCGAGACGCCGGGAATGAGGGCGAGCGCCTGCGCCAGTCCAAGGAGGAAACCGTCGCGCCAGGATAAAGCGACCAGTGGCCGGTCTTTGCGACCCCTTCGATCCGCCCATCCAAGGAGAAGCCCAAAGAGGATCAGCATGATGGCGGTCAAATAGAGATTGCGCGCCACTCCCTCGATCGCTTCCTTGAAAAGCAATCCCAAGATCGCAATCGGCACGGTTCCCACGATGATCAGCCAGCCAAGCCGCACATGCGTCCGGGCAGCCTCGTCGCGCACGACCGCTTGGCACAGCCAGGCACGCACGATCCACCAGATTTCCTTACGGAAATAGAGGAGGACCGCTGCCTCGGTGCCGATCTGGATCACAGCGGTGAACGCCGCGCCCGGATCGCCCATGGAAAGAAGAGGTCCTGCAATGCGCAGGTGGGCGCTCGAGGAAATGGGCAGAAACTCGGTCAGTCCCTGCAGCAGCCCCAGAAGCAACGCTTCTCCCACGGTCATTGCTCTGCCCCCCGGCTATATCGCGCGCGAAGAGGTCTCGCGCGCCCTTGCTTGCGGTCCTATCGTCCCCGCATTGCCAGGGATAGCCAGGATGTCGCGCGATCCTGTTATTTCCTCGCAAGCGTCTTGGCGCGCCACGACTGTCGGACGCGCAATAGGCATGCGAGGGTCGGCGACGGCGCGCGATGCGCGCACCATCTCCTGTTTCCCGCTGTCACACGCGCGAGGGGATGATTACCGGCTTCCGGCTGCTTTGGCGTGTTTCCACGGCCTTGCCGATGACGGGCATGTCCTGTCACTCCGGAGCAATGCCGCCCGTCCACGGGAGAAAGGCTGCGCCTTCATTTCACCTTCTTCGTCGAGGCACGTGTTCTTGCCGCGACCGGTTTGCGGTTTGCCTCGGCTGGCTTACGCCCCAATCCAAGCTTATGGGCAAGAGCCCTGCGATGCGCCGCATAATTAGGGGCCACCATGGGATAGTCCTTGGGAAGGTTCCACTTGGCCCGATATTCATCCGGCGTCATGTCATATTGCGTGCGCAAATGCCGGCGGAGCATCTTCAGCTTTTTGCCATCTTCCAGGCAGATAATATAGTCAGGTTTAACTGATGCTCTGACAGATACCGCGGGTTGCAGCGGCTCCACTGGCTCCTCTTGGCGCCTTCCAAGCGAAGAAAGGGAGGTGTGCACAACATTGATCAGCATCGGCACATCTTCGATAGAAAGATGATTGTTCGACACATGAGCAGCGACGATATCCGCTGTCAATGTAACAATTTGTTGCTGAAGATCTGTATCTGCCATTATCGCGCGTCCCGTATATTAGAAATTCTATTCAGTAAGATACAAAGAAGGGTTTGTCACCCGCCGACAGAGCGCTTGGCAGAGTTTTATCCGCCGCTCTGGGTCTTCATGGTTGAAAAGGTCTTGGCTAGACATGGTCTTCAAGAGATGATCGAGTTCGCACGAAATTGGTTTACGTTTCAGGCAAGGCGTGTTCATGCCTTCCGTGCCGAAGCGAAGCAACCGGCGTTGCAAAAGACGCGAGCAAATTTCAGGGCAGGGGATCGAGCACGTCGAGGAGAAAGCCCGTCATGCCTGAAACTGCGTCGGTCGCAAGTCCTCGATATTCCTCCCAGCTTTGCTGTGCTGGCGCGAGCGAACGAGCAATTTCCTCGACCATCGCGTCACTGCGATCAAACATTGCTCGGAACACCGCTTCCAAGACACGCGCCATTTTGATCGATCCATCAAGATCCACCCGCGTGCCATGCTGGGTGACGAGGTCGCTGCCAAGCTGCCGGCTCATTTCTTCCACTGCTGCATCGACGAGATATTGGCGATAGTCCAGCTTGCCTATATCCATTCTCTATCCCCTCGAAGTCACCCGCCTGTGCGGCAGAAAAATTGTGGGGGTCAAAGTCACAGCGTTTGCCGCTCTGCTTACCCTTCTCCAAGTTGGCTGTCATGAGCTGAGCGACGCGTAGGCCAGGACAAGCCTCGGGTGAGGTTGAAGCCCGCCCGCGCATTCAAGTCTGTGATCAGCCGACTTTAGATGCGCCGATCGCCATGTCGTGCACAAACCCAGAGGCCTTGTTCCTTTTTGCTGTCTGCGCCTATTTGGCTGACCCAACCGCCGTTGCTTGGCGTCGAACGAAGCGGGATCCCTCCGTGCGTCACCACCTCCTACCGCCTCCAATTCGGCGCAACAGAACCGCTTTCTGCTTGCCGGGTCTGTTGAGGGACACCATAGCAAAGAGAACATGAAAGAGAAAATCAGTCAGCATATACTCGGTGTCTTGGAGCGAACGCCACAATGGATCAGGGCCGATCTGGCGTCGAAAGACGTGTCGGCTCGCTGCCGGGCGGAGGAAAGTCTGGCAGCGATGATCGCCAATGCGCTTGAAGCGGCCGATTGCACACCGCCGGAACAGCAGACTTAAAGACCGGCTTATCCACGCTCGCCACGCCCCGCATCGTGTTTAACATAAGATATATTCCCAAACTTTGGGCGTGTCTGCGGTCGCTTCGCAGGTGGGCACCTCCATTTACCCGCTGGTTTGAACGGATCGATGGGTTTGAGGGCCATGCACGGCGCGATTTGGGCTTTTTTACTGTCGATTTGGCCTATTTTCGGGGTTTTCTGGTAATCGGGGACACAGTTATCCTGTTGCTGCCCGTGTCTCGTGGAAGATCAGGCGGTGCATGTTGAACGCCAGGCTGGCGAGCGTGATCTTGGTTTGGGCGCGGGCCAGGCCGATGGTGCGGACGAACAGGCCCATGACCGCCTTTTGATGCGCGAACACATGCTCGACCCGGGCGCGGACCTTGGATTTGGTAGCGTTGCCGCGCCGAACATTCTCGGGCATCGGGCGGCCCTTGGGCTTGCGGCGATGGATACGGCTGACCCGGCCCTGGGACTTCAACCAGCGTTCGTTGCTCTGGCTCCGATAGGCGGTATCAGCCCAGACATCCGAGGCTGTATTGTCGTTGGTGACCACCTCGCGCAGCATGCGCCCGTCGTAGCGCGAGCCGTCCGTCGTCTTGCCCTTGCGGATAAAACCAAAGGCCTTGCAGATCGAGATGTTGCTCTTGTAGCCGAAGCTCGGGATCGCGATGTCCGGCTGCGGCCTGCCATTGGCGGTCGGCCGAGCCTTAGCGAACTTGAGCGTCCAGCGTGCGTCCGTGTCCTTCTGCCGCGCCTTGGCAGGCTCGTCCGCCCAGATCTCGGCGGCGCTCTTGCCCTCCTTCACCGCCGCCTTCTCGGCCTCGGTGTTCCACTGCTTTGGGGCTGCCACCAGCGTGGCATCGACGATCTGCCCGCCCATCGGCAGGTAGCCGCGCATTCAACTGGCGGTCGAAATCGGTGAACAGCGTGTCGAGCGCGCCGGCGGAGGTCAGCCTCTCACGGAACATGCGGATCGTGTTCGCATCCGGCGTCGCCGCGCCAAGGTCAAAACCCGGGAAACGCAGCCAACTCAGCCGGTCGCGGATCAGCCATTCCATGCGAGCATCGGAGACGTTGTGCTGTGCCGCCAGCACCAGCACCTTCAGCATCACAACTGGATCATAGGGTGGGCGACCGCCCTTGGCACCGTCCGAATAGGCAAGCGCGGCAACCAGCGTCGGACGGAACGCGTCGAAATCCACCACCCGCGCCAACACCTCCAGCGGATCGCCGTCAGCCTAGAGCCGCTTCATGTGGTCCGATAGCCCGAAAAGCCACGATTGCCGCATCGTTCGCTCCCACTGCCCGGAGCCAGTGAATCGTCCCTTAGCGAATTTAGCGAGCAGTAAATGGAGGCGCCCAGGTGTTTGAAACGCTGTTGGGGTCCGCGAATTTTAGGGGGCGTCGGGTAGGATTTTTATCCGGGCTTCGAAAAATTGTATTTGGCACGTCCAGGTACGAAAAAAGGAATATTCCGGTGTTGCCAGAGTGTATTCTGGCTCGAAAAATCCTTCCTGGTTGATCGTCAGTTTTTAGTATGTTGACGAAGATATCGTATCTTATTATATTGTCTAAAGAGGTTCAAAACGGTTGTTGTACGTTATGTTGAACTTCAAAATTCATGTTTATCAATTGGTTTATATTTTTCAGCAACCTGCACGATGATTTATAATCCTACTCCCGCAACCAACACCCCAAACCACACAAGCAGCAGCGCACAGCAACAGCCGAACAGTCCATAGGACTGGGCGTCGTCGGGACGTATCCTCAGGAAAAGGATCTCAAGAGCGCATGCCCAGATCTTGTGCCCATTGTTCGAACCCCTCGTGCGAACTGCTCTGCTAGTCTCCCATCCCGACCGCTCACACCTGCGCGCGCTTGAGGGAGTGGAGATCGATGCCGAGCCGGTTCACGCGGTAGTAGAATGTCTTGCGCGCCAGGCCGAGAGCGGCGATCGCCTTGCCGATATCACCGCCCGTCGCCCGGACCGCGTCGATGATCGCGGCGCGTTCGAACGCGTCCAGCCGATGGTCGAGCGGCAAGGATGCTTCTCGGCGGGGCGCGTGCTGCTCCAGGCCAAGGACAAGCCGCTCGGCGAAGCGTCCCAGTTCATGGATGTTGCCCGGCCAGTCATGTTCGAGCAGATAGGGCATGACCGTCTGATCGATAGTCGGCACATCGCGGCGGAAGCGCATAGCGGCGGCTTCGAGCAAGTGGGCGAAGAGCAGAGGAATGTCATCCCGTCGTTCGCGTAGCGGTGGAATATGCAGCCGGATCGCGGCAAGCCGATACAGTAGGCTAGGCTGAAGAATATGTGCGCCATTGGTATCGCTCATGCAGCCGATCACGCGCACGTCGACGGGTTGCGGCTCGCGCGCGCCAATCGGGCGCACCAGCCGGTCCTCCAGAAACTGGATGAGATGCGCCTGCAAAGCCGGGCCGGCGCGGTCGAGATCATCGAGGAACAGCGTTCCCTGATGCGCGCGTGCCAGCCGTCCGTCCTGCGCGGACCGACCGGTCAGGCTTTCGCCATGCAGGCTGGCTTCGGCAAGGGCGTCGGGCAGGGCGGCGCAAGTGACGCTGACGAACTGGCTGCCCGCACGGCGACTGCGTTGATGGATCATGCGGGCGACCAGTTCCTTTCCCGTGCCGGTTTCACCTTCCACCATGATGTCGATATTGGTGTGGGCCAATGTGGCTATCATGTCGCGAAGTCGCGCGATTGCCGGGGAATGCCCAATGAGGGGCGAGGTGTCCGCTGCCTCGACCATTATCCGCAAACGGCGATTTTCCAGAACGAGCGTCCGTTTGTCGATCGCGCGTGCAACAGAGGCCAGCAGCGCGTCAGGGTCGAACGGCTTGGTCAGGAAATCCCATGCGCCTGCCTTCAGCGCCTCCACTGCCATAGGCACATCGCCATGTCCGGTAACGAGGATCACCGGCAGTTCCGCGTCCCGCTGCTGCAATGTCTGGAACAGTTCGATGCCGGACATGTGCGGCATGCGCACATCGCTGATAACAATGCCGGGAAATGTCGCGCCGATCGCGGCGAGGGCCCTCGCTCCATCGGAGAAAGGGTGAACCTCATATCCGGCGAGGGTGAGCGTCTGGGCCATGGCGGCGCGGAGATCGTCGTCATCGTCGATCAGCGCCACGAGGGAGGATGCCGCCTGTGTCATGCGCGCCTCAGGCTGATCTGAAAGTGGGCGCCCCTAGCGCTCGGCAGGAGTCGCAGCGATCCCCCCATGTCGGCCATGATGTCACTGGCGATGACGAGCCCCAGGCCGAGACCAGATGCGCGGCTCGTCACGAAGGGCGTGAAAAGCTGGTCGCGGATGGACGGAGCGATGCCGGGCCCATTGTCGATCACGGACAGATCCACCCTGTCACCATCCTGCGCAACCGCCAGCCGGATTTCGGGCTGAGCGGAGTCTTCCAGCGCCTCCAGCGCATTTTGCAGCAGATTGACAAGCACCTGCTCCAGGCGGACCGTGTCGGCCAGGATGCATAGATCTCCGGGAATGTCGGGCACAGACAGCGTCACGCGCGCCAGCCGTGACTTCAGCATCAACACGCTGCCCTCGATCGGAGCGGCGAGGGGGATCGCGGCGATCGTGCCGGTCCCTTTTCGCGAAAAGCCGCGCAATTCGGCCGTGACCTTGCCGATGCGGTCCGTCAGCCGCTCGATCGCCAGGAGATTTTCGGCGACGGCGCCGATCTCTCCGCGATCGATCAGCAGGCGGCTATTGGCGGCATAGCTGCGGATGGCGGCGACGGGCTGCGCGGTCTCATGCGCGATGCCGGCGGTGATCTGCCCCAGGGAGGCGAGCCGATTGGCTTGCCGCAAACCTTCGCGCAGGGCATCGGCGCGAGCCTCGCTTGCCGCGCGCTCTTCCATTTCGCGCCGCAGCCGCTGCGTGCGCGCGGCCACCATCTCCTCCAGTTCCGCGGTGCGCGCGGCTGCCATGGCGGCATGTTCGGCGCGCCGGTGCGCGCGTTCGTGCAGGATCCAGACAGCGCCGGCCAGCAGCAGCAGGACCAGCAAGGTCGCCAGACGCACGGCTCGCACCGTTGCTTCGACGCCGCGCAGGGGGGTGAGCATGGTCAGCTGCCAGCCGGGCTCCCCGGCGGGAACGGTTTGCCAGAGCAGTCGGCGGCTTGGTTCCTCGACCAGGGAAACGGTCTTGGGTCCACTGGCGCCCCGCACATGCTGGATCGGGGCAGGCAGCAAGGAGCCGCGGCCCGATTGCAGTTCCGCGCGAAAGCGCTTCTTGGCCTCTGGCAAGAGCCGACGGATGGTGGTGAAGCGCCAATCGGGGCGGCTGGTGATGAGGATGATCCCTTCCCGCCCGGTGACGAACGTGATTTCGCCAAGCCGCGCCCATTGCTGTTCGATATGATCGAACTCCAGCTTGACCACGACATAGCCGCCGCCGCGCGAACGGCGCGACAGATACAGGCCCGGGCGTTCGCTGACCGTGCCGAGCGCGAACTGCTCGGCCGCCCCCCGTTCGGCGGCGAGCTTGTAATAGTTGCGGAAGGAATAGTCTTCGCCCACGAAGCTGCGCGCGGTTCGCCAGTTGCTGGAGGCAATGGTGCGACCCGACGCGTCTAGGACATAGATTTGCGCTGCTCCGGTCGTGCGCGCCAACTGCTCCAGCTTGCGATCGAGCGCCTGAAGCGCCGTGCGCGACCCGGTCAGGCCGGCGACCAGATCGCTGTCATCGGACAAGGCGACAGGAAGCAGCCGGAACCGTTCGATCTCACTCTTGAGATAGGCTTGTCGCAGGATCGCCGCCCCGCGCGCATCGGCGCTGAGGCGGGATAGGGCATTGCGTTCGGCAACCATGCCGGAAAGCCACAATAAGGCGGCTCCCCCTACCAGCAGCAGGACGATCCAGAAGATGCGACTCGTCAAGCGCTCCTTGATCATGCCCCGGCCATAAGGGAGGGAAAGTGCGAGTGCAAATTTCTGCACATGGATCACTGAACATGGGCAAAGAACTGCACATGTCATCAGCTCATGAAGCATATTTCGCGACTTAAACTACTGAATAAAGGTCAAAAGATAAAACCGATGCTCTGGTTTGCTCCGGCCTGCTTTGGACCGGATATTGCGCGCCTCAACCCCCGACTTGCCCGGACAAGAAGGCAGGAGGGCTCTTGGCGAGGGCCAGAAAAGACCTGACTATGCAGATTTCCTCACTTCCCATCGCGCCCGTCACGCACCGTCCCTGGTATCTCCACCTTTATGTACAGGTGCTGCTGGCGATCATCGCCGGCGTGGCGCTGGGCCATTTCGCCCCCGCTTGGGGCGAGGCCATGAAGCCCATTGGCGACGCATTCATCAAGGCGGTGAAGATGATCATCGCTCCGGTCATTTTCCTGACGATCGTCACCGGGATTGCGGGCATGCGCGACATTGGCAGCGTCGGCCGGGTGGCGGGCAAGGCGTTTGCCTATTTTCTCTTCTTTTCGACCCTGGCGCTGGTCGTCGGCATGATCGTGGCGAATGTGGTGCGGCCGGGCGCCAGCCTGGCTATCGATCCCGCCACGCTCGACGCCAGCAAGGTGAGCGAATATGCTGCCAAGGCGCATGACAGCAGCTTGACCGGTTTCCTGACCGGCATCATTCCCGACAGCTTCCTGTCCGCCTTCGTCAGCGGCAACATCCTGCAGATTTTGTTCGTCGCGATCCTGTTCGGTGTCGCTCTGGCGCTGATCGGCGACCGGGGCGCGCGCGTGCTCGACCTGCTCGAAGACGTCTCGGCCGCGATTTTCAAACTGGTCGCCATCGTCATGAAGGCGGCGCCGGTTGGCGCATTTGGCGCCATGGCCTTCACGATCGGCAAATATGGGGTCGGCACGCTCGCCAACCTCGCGATGCTGGTGGGCACATTCTACCTGACGTCGGCGCTGTTCGTCTTCGTCGTGCTGGGAATGGTCGCGCGGCTGACGGACTTTTCCATCCTTGGCCTGCTGCGCTATCTCAAGACCGAATTGCTGCTGGTGCTCGGCACCTCCTCTTCGGAAAGCGCGCTGCCGGCCCTCATCGAGAAGATGGAGCGGGCGGGCTGTCCCAAGTCGATCGTCGGTCTGGTCGTGCCCACCGGCTACAGCTTCAATCTCGATGGCACCAATATCTACATGACGCTCGCCGCCCTGTTCATCGCGCAGGCAACGGGCGTCGATCTGTCGCTGGGGGATCAGATCCTGCTGCTGGGGGTGGCCATGCTGTCATCCAAGGGCGCGGCGGGCGTGACCGGGGCGGGATTCATCACGTTGGCGGCGACCCTCTCCATCGTCCCCTCCGTGCCCGTCGCCGGCATGGCTCTCATCCTGGGCGTGGACCGCTTCATGAGCGAGTGCCGCAGCCTGACGAACTTCATCGGCAACGCCGTCGCGACGATCGTCGTGTCGCGCTGGGAAGGAAAGCTGGACCAGGCGCAATTGCAATTGGCGATGCAGGGCGGAACGATCTCTGCGGCGTCCGGCGCGCCTCAGCCGGTCGCGGCGGAATGAGGCGCCGCCAGCATGGTTCCTCTGTCCTGCGCAGCCGCGCGCTGCGCCTTCGTCATCCCTGCTCTTACACTCTCCATCCTTGCCGCCGGCCCGGCCTGCGCGGGCACAATGCCGGCTGAGCCGGCCAGCCTATATCCCGCCGACGCGGTGGGCGAAGGGGCCGTGTCGGGCGGCTACGCTCTCTCCCGCTGGGTTGAGGATTGGCGCGGCATGGCCGACCCGGCCGAACGCGGCGACATGTTCGACCGGCTGAAATTCCTGCCGTTGGATGCCGACGGTGACGTCTACCTGACGCTCAGCGGCGAGGCGCGGGTTCGGCTGAACTATACCAGCAACCTCAATTTGCGAATTGCCGGTAGCCAGCGGCAGGAGATCAACAGGTTGGTCGGCGGCGCCGACCTGCATGGCGGGCGGCATCTTCGCTTCTACGGCGAGATCGCGCATGGCGGCATCGCTGGCGACAATATTGGCGCGCCGTCGGGATCGCTGCGCAATGATCTGGTGCTGCTGCAATCCTTCGCGGAGGTGAAGGGGCGGGTGGCCGGCATGGATCTGGGGATGCGTGTTGGTAGGCAGGAGTTCATCGACGGTCCCAATCTGCTAATGTCGCAGCGGGACAACAACACGATTCGCTATGCGCTGAACGGCGTGCGCGCGTGGGTTCGGACCGACAGGTTGCGGCTCGATGGCTTCGACTTCAAGCCGACCGCCCTGGGCAATGACGGCATTGGCGATGATCCCGTCGAGCAGGGACGGCGCTTTTCAGGCGTCACCGCCGGCATCCGCATCCCCGAAGGGGCGCTGGGTGGGTCGAACCTCTATCTCGATCCCTTTTTCTGGCGATTGCGGACCAGCGAAGCGCTGTGGGGCGGGGTTACGGGCCGGGTCGAGCGCTTCTATGCTGGCGCGCACCTATGGGGCGAAGCCGGGCCGGTCACTATCGATTGGACGGTAAATCATCAGTTCGGCGACTTCGACGGCCGTGACATCAGCGCCTGGCAGCTCTTCTTCAATCAGAGCTACAGGCTGCCCGGCGCTTTGCCGATGGCGCCGCGGGTCGGTCTTCATGTTGATTATGCGAGCGGCGGCGGCACGTTCGAAGGGGGGACGCTCAAGGCCGCCTATGCGCCATATGGCAACAATGTCTATTACAGCTATCAACTGTGCATGACGCCCACCAACCTCAAGACGGTGGCGCCCAGCCTGACATTGGCCCCGCTGAAGGGCGTTAAGGCGACGCTGGAATATCAGTTCGCCTGGCGCGCCGATGAGCAGGACGCGGTCTATCGCGCCAACAAGTCGATTTTCGCAGGTACCCAGACCGTGCCGGGGCACAAGATCGGGGAGTCAATCCGCGCGCAGATCGTCTGGTCGCTCACGCCGCGCTTGTCCTTCACGGGGCGCTACGAACATCTCGATGCCGGACCGGTGCTGAGCCGGGCGGGCTTTGGCGACAGCGACTATCTGGCCGGCTGGCTGAGCGTCCGGTTCTGAGCGGAATGGGATGGCGCGCATGACCTGACCAAGACAAGTGGCGGCATCCCGACCGGCCCTCCTCCCTTCCTGCAGACCTGGACATCCTCATCATGACCTCTTCATCCCACCCGACCGCAGCGCGTCGCAGGCCCCTGCGCAAGACGATCCTGCTCGGCCTCGCACTTCTGCTGCTGGTGCTCGCCCTTGCCGCGACGGCCTTTCTCTTCCGCCCGATGGCGTCGCCGGCGGGCGAGCCGGCGGACAATGAAAAGCCGGTCGACGTGCTGGTGATCGGCGGCGGCATCATGGGCGTGACGCTCGCCACCTATTTGCAGGAAATGGAACCCGACTGGCGGATCGACCTGTATGAGCGCATGGACAAGGTCGCGCAGGAAAGCTCCAACGGTTGGAACAATGCGGGCACCGGCCATTCGGGCTTTGCCGAACTCAACTACACGCCCGAGCGCGACGACGGATCGATCGCGACGGAAAAGGCGGTCGACATCGCCGAACAGTTCGAGCTTTCCCGGCAATTCTGGTCGCATGAGGTGCGGCAGGGCCGCTTGCCCGAGCCCAAAGCGTTCATCAACGCCACGCCGCATATGAGCTTCGTGTGGGGCGACGAGAATATCGCCTATCTGCACAAGCGCCGCGACGCTCTGGTGAAAAATCCGCTCTTCTACGGCATGCAATATACGCAGGACCCTGCCCAGATCCGCCGCTGGGCGCCGCTGGTGATGGAGGGACGCGATCCCCGGCAGAAGGTGGCGGCGACCTTCATGCCGCTGGGCACCGACGTCAACTTCGGCGTCATCACCAGTCAGTTGACGCAGGCGCTGACCCGCAATCCCAATTTCAACCTGCAGCTGGGGCATGAGGTGCGCGGCCTGCACCAGAATGCGGACAAGACATGGAATGTGACGGTCAACGACCTGCAGCTGGACCGCCAATATGTGGTGAAGGCGAAATTCGTGTTCATCGGCGCTGGCGGTGCGTCGCTCAAGTTGCTGCAGATGTCGGGTATACCGGAGGCGAGGGATTATGCCGGCTTCCCGGTGGGCGGGCAGTTCCTGGCGTTCGAGGGGTCTGCGGCCACAAGCCGGCATCATGTAAAGGTCTATGGCAAGGCGGAAGCCGGATCGCCGCCCATGTCCGTCCCCCATCTCGATGCGCGCCAGCTGGGCGGGCGATCGGTCACGCTGTTCGGGCCATTTGCGCTGCAAAGCTCCAAATTCCTGAAGAACGGCTCCTCGCTCGACCTTTTCCGCTCCATCTACAAGGATAATGTCGGCGGCATGCTGAAGGTTGGCGCGGAAAATCTGGATCTGGTCCGCTATCTGGCAGAGCAGGCGACGCTTACCGATGGGCAGCGCCAGGCCGAACTGGTCAAATATTATCCCAATGCCAAGCGCGGCGACTGGAAGCTCATTACGGCTGGACAGCGCGTGCAGGTGATCAAGCGGGATCCGAAGAAGGGCACCGTGCTGCAATTCGGTACGGAAATCGTGACGGACAAGGACGCCAGCATCGCCGCGCTGCTGGGCGCGTCCCCTGGCGCATCGACATCGCCTGCAATCATGCTGAAGGTGATGCGCCGCGCCTTTCCGCGGCAGATGGCGACCAGTTGGAAGTCCAAGGTCGCGACGATGGTGCCATCCTATGGACAGAAACTGAACAGCAGCGCAGCGCTTACCAACCGCATTCGCCGCATGACCAGCCAGACGCTGCAACTGCCCTATATCGAAGTGCCGGAAACGCTGACGGCCGGTGCGCCTCGCGGAGCATCGAAAGGCCCGGCGAGGCGGAACCTCAATCAGGAGCAGCAGGCGCTCTGAGCGCCTGGAGGAAGGAGGGGGCTCGGTCGTCATCGCGCCCTCTTTGATCGCCGGTAGCGTGGCGCTGGCTAGTCGTGCATGCTTTCGTACAGCAGCTGGTTGGCCAGCGGTCGCCCGGCCGCGAAATCCGCAATATTGTCCAATGTCGTTCGCGCAATCGCCGTCAGCGCCTCTTCGGTCAGGAACGCCTGATGGCCGGTCATCAGGACATTGGGGAAGGTCAGCAGGCGCTGGAGCATGTCGTCCTCGATTATCTCGCTGGATAGATCGTCGAAGAAAATACCCGCTTCCTGTTCATAGACGTCCAGCGCCACGCCGGCGACCCGCCGCTGTTTGAGCGCTTCGATCAGCGCCCGCGTATCGATCAGTGCGCCGCGGCTGGTGTTGACGATGACGAGCCCGGCTTTGGCCGTGCGCAGGACCTGTTCATCGATCAGGTGCCGGGTTTCGGGCGTGAGGGGGCAGTGCAAGCTGATGATCTCCGCCTCGCGCAGCAAGGTTTCGCGCGGGACATAGTCGACCCCCAGCCTGACGAGATCGGCGTCGATCACGGGATCGCTGGCGAGAACCCTGCAGCCGAAGCCCGCGCATAAGGCCTTGGCCACCAGCGCGCCGATCTGACCGGTTCCGACCACGCCCACCGTTCGCCCGTGCAAGTTGCGCCCCACCAAGCCATCGAGTGCGAAGTTATTCTCTCGCACTCGCGACCAGGCGCGGTGGATCTTGCGGTCCAGGGCCAGCAGCAGCGCAATGGTGAATTCCGACACGGCATGCGGCGAATAGGCCGGGACGCGCACCACCGTGATGCCCAGCGATCGGGCGGCGGCGAGATCGACATTATTATGGCCTGCGCATCGCAGCGCGAGGAGCTGCACGCCCGCGTGCGCCAGGGTGGAAAGCACCGGGCCGTCGGCGACGTCGTTCACGAATAGGCAGACAGCCTCATGCCCCTGCACCAATGTCGTGGTGGCGGCCGTCAGCGATGTTTCGAAGAAATCGAGGGCGAAGCGATGGTGGACATTCGCCGCGCTCAAAAATTGGCGATCGTAACTGCGTGTGCCGAAAACGGCGATGCGCATGGCGATGATCCTCATCAGCTGGGCTTGCCAGCGTGCCTCGTGCGGCGGCTCCTGTCCATCCGGCCGGATGCAGCCACTGGATTTGGCCGGTATTTCCTATAGCATGCTGCTGCCACCATAGTGGGAGCCGCTTGATGACTTACGTCTCGAAGCCTGACGATGATGATCCAGAGCATGGCTGTCCCTCCACGCGCCGCGACATTCTGAGTGCGCTGGCTGCAACGGGGATTGCCGGCGCGATGGCGATGACGCCTGACGCTGCGGCTGGCGCCACCCTGGCGGAAAATGCGGCGCTGACGCCGGACCAGGCGCTTGCGGAGATTATGGCGGGTAATGCCAGGTTCGTGGCCGGCGCGCCCGTCGCTCATATGCGCGACCTGGCGATCATCCGCGCCAAAGCCGCCGAAGGCCAGTGGCCGATCGTGGGCGTGCTGTCCTGCGCCGACTCGCGCGTGCCGGTGGAAATGGTGTTCGATGAGCCGATCGGGCGGCTGTTCGTCACGCGGGTTGCGGGCAACATTACCACGCCGGAGATCATCGCCAGCCTGGAATATGGCGCGGCGGTTCTTGGCATCAAGGCGATCGTCGTCATGGGGCATTCGAGCTGCGGCGCAGTGAAGGCTGCGATCGACAATCCCGAAGTTCCCGGGCAGATCAGCGCCCTGTTCCCCGCATTGCTGCCCGCCGTCTATATGAGCGAGAGCCGCGATCCGATGGCCGTCACGCGGCAGAATGTCATCATCCAGGCCGCAACGCTGATCAATGCCTCTCCCGTGATCGAGGCGAAGGTCAACGCAGGTGAACTGAAGGTCGTCCCCGCCATCTATGACGTTGCCACCAGCAAGGTGGAGACTTTGCCCATTCCGGCCGCCATGCGCGAGCAGTCGGCGAAATAGGCGGAAGGGCAGGGTGGCTCGCCTGCGCCCTCGCCCGCTACAGCAAATATTATGTCGTGGGCCGAGCGAGGAGGGCGTGCGTCGGCGCATCGACCGACAAATCGGCGCCGCCCTCGATCAGCCAGCATTCGCCCGCCTCCCAGGCCTGCCCGTCGATGAGGCCCGATCCGCGCAGGGGAACGAACCAGCATAGGGGGTGGTCCCAGCGCAGCGTGTCGCCGGGCGCCGCGATGACGCTTTTCAGCGAGAAAGGCGCTTCGGGCTCATCGAGCAGGACGCTGCTGGCGTCCTCCGCCACATGGTAGTCGGGCCGCGCATAAGGTTCGGCGCGGCTCACCGACAGGCCGTCGTCCAGATGCAGTTCGCGCGGTCGGCCATAGTCGTAGAGCCGATAGGTGACGTCTTCATTCTGCTGCACCTCGACCAGGGTGATGCCGCCGCCGATGGCGTGGATCGTGCCGGCGGGGATGTAGTAGAAGCTCCCGGGCTGGACAGGCTTCCAGTCGATCATCTGTTCGATCGATCCGTCGAGCGCGGCGGCCCGAAGCGCTTCGGTGCCGATTTCGTGCGTCAGGCCGATACCAAGCCGTGCATCGCCTTCCGTCTCCAGCACATGCCAGCATTCAGATTTGCCGCCAGCAAGGCCCCGAGCCTGCGCCTGCCGGTCATTGGGATGCACTTGGATCGACAACCGCTCGCTGGTGAAAAGATATTTCACCAGCAGCGGCTGCGGCATGTCGTCGGGCGCGGTGAACCAGACTTCGCCGATGCGCTGGCCCGGTGTCGCGCCGTAGCGCGCGGGAGCGTCCGTTCGCCCCCAGGGTTTCTCGACGACATGATGCGTCATGCGGTGACAAGTCATGTGCGTGCTTCCTCAAATGCCATTGCCGCCAAGGCGATCCCGCCCAAGGGCCCTGCCTGGCTGCCGAGTTCGGGAGGCACGATATAGGGCGTGGCATCTGGAAGCGCCATATAGCTATTGAGGCTGGCGAGCAGCGCTGCATTGATACGGGGCAGGAGATGAGGCTGGTTCGCGATCACGCCACCTCCCATGGCGATGCGCAAGGGGCCGGTGCTGCAGACCAGGGCATGGGCCATGCTCGCCAGCGCATGCACCATTGGCGCCCAAACAGGATCATTATGCGGCACGTCGCGGGGCGCGCGGCCCTTGAGCCGAGCGACAAGGGCGGGCCCCGATGCGAGGCCTTCCACGCAATCGGCATGATAGGGGCAGCAACTGACGAAATCATCCCCCGCCATGCGCGGCACGCGGATATGGCCCACTTCGCTGTGGCCGATGCCGCGCGTCGGCGCGCCATGGACGATCAGGCCGACGCCGATGCCGGTGCCGACTGTCACATAGGCGAAGTCGCCAAGGCCTTTCCCGCTACCCCACAGCATCTCCGCCATGGCCGCACCATTCACATCGGTGTCGAAGGCGACGGGCACGCCGAAGGGCGCCGACAGCGTCCCCACAATGTCGGCATCCGGCCAACCGGGCTTGGGCGTGGCCAAGATATGACCATAGGTCGCGGACTGAGGATGAATGTCGACTGGCCCGAAGGATGCGAGGCCAAGAGCCGAAAACTTCCATTGCGCCTGCCATTGTCCCAGGATCGTCAGGATCGCCGGCAATGTTTCGTCCGGCGTGGTCGTGGGAATGGTCTGCTGGTCCAGAATGGCGCCCGGCGCCGTTGCCAGCGTGCAGATGCATTTTGTGCCACCCAGTTCGACGCCGGCAAGCGGGCGGCCTTCAAAATGATTGGCCGACGGATCAGACATGCGCATGTTTATGCTCTTGAGGAAAAGGCATGACGGGGGCAAGGCCTGTCTTTACAGAGTGCGAGCGGCGGGTCGTCCTGCCGCCAATTCCTCTACCCACACGCATTCTCCTTCTTGCTGGGCGGGAACAAGCCACAAAGCGATTGCCTCCGCCGAGGGGTTGCTGCAATTAATACATTAATTTGCATTATTCAATGACAATGCATGGGAAGGGGCGGGTTATGCAGCGGACAGCACAAAAGGGCAGTAGCGGGCGCGCGGCGACGGCCGCTGCGCTGGGCGGTCTGCTGTTCGGCTTCGACACGGCCGTCATAGCGGGGGTAACGCAGGCGCTTACCGATAGCTTCGATCTGACGCCTACGGGGTTGGGCGCAGCAGTATCGGCTGCCCTGGTGGGAACGCTGGTCGGCGCGCTTGGCGCGGGAAAGCCCAGCGATCGCCATGGCAGCCGCGTCGTGCTGATCTGGATCGGCGTCGCTTATATCCTGTCGGCGATTGGCTGCGCCTTGAGTGGCAATCTGATCCTGTTCGTCGCCTTTCGCCTGCTCGGAGGTCTGGCGATCGGCGGATCCTCGGTGGCCGCGCCGG
Organism: Sphingobium sp.; assembly: GCA_013911745.1. Lineage (GTDB taxonomy): Bacteria > Pseudomonadota > Alphaproteobacteria > Sphingomonadales > Sphingomonadaceae > Sphingobium > Sphingobium olei. Next base: position 23,912 of record JACESO010000016.1, read on the forward strand.
TCTACATCGCGGAGATCAGCCCAGCGGCGAAGCGGGGCCGCATGGTCGCCACCTTCCAGCTCAGCATCGTCATCGGCATATTGGCGGCGTATCTCAGCAACGCGCTGATCGGGATGAGCAGCGATGCACCCGAACTTTGGCGAGTGAAGCTGGGCATTGCGGCATTGCCGGCTTGCCTGTTCATCATGCTTTTGCTGCGTATCCCCGACAGTCCGCGCTGGCTGTTGCAAAAGGGGCGGGAGGAGGACGCGCGCAGGGCGATCGACCGGCTGGCGCTGGAGGATGCCGCAGCGCTGATGGAACCGCCTCGCGCCGTATTGGCGGCGGCGCGCAGCGATCGCCTGTCCTGGCGCGCCCATCGCCGGCCGATCCTGCTGGCCATCGCCATCGCTGCCTTCAACCAGCTGTCCGGCATCAACGCGATCCTCTATTATCTGGGCGATATCTTCGCCATGGCCGGGTTCAGCAGCCTGTCCGCGGACCTGCAGTCGGTGGCGATCGGCATCGCCAATCTGGCGGCCACGCTGATCGGCATGGCGCTGATCGATCGGGTGGGACGAAGGCCCTTGCTGTTTGTCGGCGCCGTGGGAACAGCCGTGGCGCTGGCGGGCGTCGCGACCATCTATACCATGGGTCGGGGCGAAGCATTGCTGTTGCCGATGCTGATCGGCTTCATCCTGTTCTTCGCCGTCTCGCAGGGCGCGGTCATCTGGGTCTATCTGTCCGAAATCTTTCCAACCGCAGTGCGCGCGCGGGGGCAGGCGCTCGGCAGTGGCGTGCATTGGGGCTTGAACGCGCTCATCGCGTTCGGCTTCCCGATCGTGGCGCAGCAGTCGCGCGCCTTGCCCTTCTGGGCCTTTGCGGTCGCGATGGTCACGCAGGCGCTGGTGGTCTGGCGCTATTTTCCCGAAACGCGAGGCCGAGCGCTGGGCGAGGCAATCGGGCCATTGACCGGTGCTGCCGGGCATGGGAAGTCGGCATATGATGATCACGCGCTTTGAAGAGGCCACGGCCCGGGCGTCCAAAAGGGGCCAAGCATGACGCAGACATCCCAGCCGCGCCTGTCGGGCACCAATTTGGAGCGCGCCGCCGATCATAATCAGCGCATCACATTGCATGCCATTCGCGTGGGCAGCATGCTGACCCGCGTCGAACTGGCGCGCATCACTGGCCTTACGGCTCCGGCGATCGCCAATATCACCAAGCGGTTGTTGCAGGACGGCTTGATCGAGGAAGCCGGCCAGCGGCGCGGGGGACGCGGCCAGCCGCCCACCAAGCTGGTGATCCGCAGCGACGCTTGCTATTCGGTCGGCATCAACATCGACCGGGATCACATCACGATCGTGCTGGTCGATTTCGCCGGCAGAACCCTGGCACGGGTCAGCGAGGAGATCGACTATGCGCTCCCGCCCCAGGTGGAGGCTCTCTATCATCAATCGATAGCGGGCATGCTGGAGCGATCGGGCGTCGATCCCGACAAGCTGGTCGGGATTGGCGTGGCCGTGCCCGATGATCTGGGTTCGGTCGATCTGCCGGGCCGGCCCGTTGACTATGGCGAATGGAACAGCGTTCAGATGAACGCGCTCTTCTCCGGGCCGGATGGCCCCCCGGTCTTCGTCGAAAATGACGCCGCCGCCGCCGCCATGGGGGAATTGCAGTTGGGCATGGGGCAGAAGATCAACAGCTTCTTCTATATCCTCCTGTCCTCTGGCCTGGGCGGCGGCTTGGTCATCGACGGCAATTATGTGCGGGGCGCCAACGGGCGCAGCGGCGAGATCGGCTTCATGCCCGCCCACCGGGTCGAAGGCGGCGCGGACGCGCAATTGCAGAATATCGTGTCGCTGTCCGCCCTGTCCAAGGCGTTGGCGGAGGAAGGCTATGGGCTTGCGGATGGCTTGGGCGGCCGCGCGCCGGAGGCCGCCGCTTGCGTCGAACGCTGGATCGCGCTGGCGGCGCGCCAGTTGGTCGAACCGTTGGCCGCGGTCAATTGCCTCGTCAATCCTGCCGCCGTGCTGGTCGGCGGGCGCTTGCCCGCGCCGCTGGTCGAGCGGCTGGCCGAACAGACCAATGCGCATCTTCAAGCGATCGCGTCCGGCCTGCCTTCGCTTGCTCCGGTCGCGCGCGCGACCCTGTCCGACGATGCGCCGGCGGTGGGCGCGGCCATATTGCCGTTCAGCCATTTCCTGCTGCCCAAGCCCGGCGCTTTGTGGAAAGTGCCGCACAGCATCGGGGCGGAAACGGATAGCTGAGGCGTCAGTCGCGCAGGCGATCGAACGAGGGCGGGCGCTCGGCCGGCGCGACCCCGAAACGCGATGGTTCAGCGCCCATGTCGAACAGCAATTCTCCACCTTGGATCAGCTGGTCATGACTGATCCAATTGCGCTCGTGCGCGCGGCCGTTCCAGCGCACCGACTGCACATAGGGACGGCCGGGCCCGTTCCCCATCGCCCGCACCGTCAGCCGCCGGCCGCGCTCGAGCTCCACGGTCGCCTCGTCGAACAGCGGTGATCCCAGCACATAGAGCGCGCTCACCGGATCGACCGGATAGAAGCCAAGCGCGCTCAGCACAAACCAGGCGCTCATTTGCCCGCAATCATCATTGCCGATCACCCCGTCGGGCGCGGCCTTGTACATTTCGGTCAGCAGTCGGCGCACCATGGCCTGAGTCTTAGCCGGGGCCCCGCAATAGGCGTAGAGATAGGCGGCATGCTGGTCGGGCTCATTGCCGTGAGCATATTGGCCGATCAAACCGCTGATATCGGGGGGCGCATTGTCGGGCAGAGTGGACGGAGCGCTGAAGAAGGCGTCCAGCTTCTTCTCGAACGCGGCATCGCCGCCGAAATGATCGATCAGGCCGTAAATGTCATGCTGGGTCAGGAAGGTCGCCTGCCAGCCATTGGCTTCGGTATAGTCGCGGTGGCGCTTTGGATCATGGCCGATCTGGATCGGGTCATAGTCCCGCCACCAGCTGCCATCGGCAAAACGCGGCCGGGCAAAGCCGATCGCCGGATCGATGACGTTGCGATAATTGCGGCTGCGCGCCTTCAGCTGCGCGGCATCCTCCGTCGCGCCGGACGCCATCGCCAGCCGTGCCATCGCCCAGTCGTCATAGGCATATTCCTGCGTGCGACTGACCGATTCCCAGATTTTGTCGGCCGGGATATAGCCCAGGTCATAATAGAAATTGCGGCCCAGCGTGCTGTCGATGTCGGGCATGGCGGGGTCGAAGGCGCGGCGACGGATCGCCGGCCAGGCGGCGGCATAGTCCGCCTTAATCCCCTTGGCCTGCGCCTCCGCCAGCACAGACACGGCGTGCCAGCCGATCATGCATCCGGTCTCCTTGCCCTGAAGCGGCCAGACCGGCGGGCCATAGGGGCTTTGCTGCGTCTGGCGGATGAGGTCGCGGGTCATCAGCGCGGCGCGTTCGGGCTGAATGATCGTCAGCAGTGGATGCAGCGCGCGATAGGTATCCCACAGCGAATAGGCGCTGTAGGCGCGCTCGCCCGGGGGCAGGCGGTGGACCGCGCCATCCAGTCCCATGGTGCGACCGTCGCGGTCGACGAACAGCTGCGGCGCCAGCAGGCAGTGATACAGGGCGCTCGCCATGATGGTGCGCTGCTCCGCCGCGCCGCCGCGCACGCGAATGGCGTTCAGTTCCTTGGCCCAGGCGGCTGCCGCGCTCGCCCTTGCGCCGTCGAAGTTCCAGTCCGGCGCCTCGCCAGCCAGCGCGCCCTGCGCGCCAGCGGTATCGACGGCGGAAATGCCGGTGCGAATCTGGATCGGTTCGCCGCCCGCTTCGTCGAAGAAGAAGGCGATTTTCAGCCGCTGCCCCTTGGCCGAGCGCGCGCTATTCGGCAACGGCCTGTCGCTGTCGGCGAAGAACTGCACTCGGTCAGGCTTCCGCGACATCTGCAGCGCGAAATGGATATGGCGGCCCTGCGCCCAGCGGAACACTTGCCGGCTGCCTGTCAGCGTGCCGTCATCGGCAAGGTTCAGCGACGCATTTTCGATCCGAATGGGCTCGTCGGGCTGCTCCTGCTTGCAATGAGCGAAGTCGATCAGGATATGGCCTGACCCGGCGGGAAAATGATAGCGGTGCAGGCCCGTCCGCTCCGTCACGGTGAGTTCGGCCAGCACGCCCGATTCCAGCTTCACCTTGTAATAGCCGGGTTCGGCCTGTTCGTCGCTGAAGCGCTGGCGATAGCCTGCGTCCGGCTGGCCGACGGGGCCGGGCTGCAGCATCAGTGGTCCCCGCGACGGCACCACCAGAACGTCCAGCATGTCGCCGATGCCGGTGCCCGACAAATGGGTGTGGGAAAATCCCATGATCGATCCGTCATCGACATGATAGCCCGAGCAGGCATCCCAGCTGGCATTGTTAGTGTCGGGGCCAAGCTGCACCATGCCGAACGGCATGGAAGGGCCGGGAAAGGTATGACCATGGCCGCCCGTACCAATGAACAGATTCGGCTGCGCAGGGGCGTCGTCCTGCGCGTCGGCGATCCGCGGCAGCGCGGCGTTCAGCGCGGCCATGGCTGCGCCTGCCAACAACTGGCGGCGATTGGCGGTCATCATCTGTCCTCTCCCTCGTCCTGTTACGCGAAGCGTTCCGACAGCAGGGCAGGCCTGCGCCGCTCCAGATCCAGGATCAGGTCGCCGAACAAGCCGTTGGCCCAGGCGAACCAGGACCGGGTGAAGTTGGTCGGATCGTCCTTGTGAAAGCTTTCATGCATGAAGCCGGTGCCGCCATGGGTGGCGCGCAGCCAGGCCAAGCACTGACGGATGGTGGCCTCGTCCGCGCTGTTGAGCGCGCGGGTAATGATCGACATCGGCCAGATCATGTCCATGCCGATATGCGGACCACCAATGCCCTGGGCGGCCGAACCGGTGAAGAAATAGGGATTGCGTCCGCTCCAGGCGAGCGCCGCCGTGCGCTGCCACAGCGGATCGCTTCGCTCCGCCGCGCCCAGCAGCGGCAGTCCCGACAGGCTGGGCACATTGGCGTCGTCCATGAAGATCGCGTTGCCATAGCCATCCACTTCATAGGCCCAGACCCGGCCGCCCCTGGCATCGTCCATCTGCCCATGCGCTCGAAGCGCGGCGTCGACTTCAGCTGCAAGCGCCGCGCAATCCTGCGCCGCCGCCGCGTCGCCGCGCGCTTCATTCAGCACCTGCGCCAGCATCCGCAGTGCCGACACCGCGAACAGGTTCGACGGGATCAGAAAGGGATAGAGGCAGGCATCGTCCGATGGACGAAAGCCCGAATGGATGAGGCCGACCTTGCGCGTGGGCGCGCCATGGCCGTCGAACATCAACGTTTCGGTCGGCGACTTGTCGACCCGCTGGAAGTGATAAGGGCCGGGCCCATCCTTGCGCTGCTGTTCGCGCAGGGTCGCGACCGCCCGCGCCATGGCCTTGGCCCAGAGCGCGTCGAAGGGCGCCTTGTCTCGCGTCGCGGTCCAATAGCCATGGGCAAGGCGCATGGGATAGCAGAGGCTGTCTATCTCCCATTTGCGCTCGGCCACGCCCGGCTTCATGTCGGTCCGGTCGGATATCGCCGGCAGGCTCGACTGCGCAGCCGGGTCCTTCATGAAGGCGTTGGCGTAAGGATCGATCAGGATGCAGCGCGCCTGCCGCTGGATGAGGCCGTGGAACAGCCGGCGCAGCGCTGCATCCTTGGGCGTCAGATGGACATAGGTCTGCAACTGCGCCGAACTGTCGCGCAGCCACATCGCATCGATGTCGCCGGTGATGACGAACGTGTCGGGCTGTCCTTCGATCGTCCCCAATTCGGCCGTGGTGTCGAGCGTGTTGGGATAGCAATTTTCAAACAGCCAGCCGATCTGCGGGTCCGCGATCTTCGCCTTCACCCGCGCGATCTCGGCCTCGACCGCCGGGCTGATGAAGCGTCGCTGACCCTTGGGAGGACGTCTGGACGGAAATGCGCTGGCACTGGCGGCACCGAGGGGGGAGGTGGGGCAGGTGGCGGCCAGTGCCAGCGCTCCGGCACCGGCGATGACATCACGGCGACGGAAGCTCATCATTCATTCCTCTCTTGTGTCTTGTGCTTATCGCGGCTTGCTCATGGAAAAGGGCGCGTCGGCCTTGGCTGCCCCCCAGCTTTTGTTCGGCGTCGGTCCCATGACGAAGCGCAGCGTGCCGCCCTTCTGCAATTCCTCGCGCGGCAGCCAGGGCTTGTTCCAGGGCTTTCCGTTCAGCGTCGCCGACTGGATATAGACATTGTCCGGGCCGTTATTCTCCGCTTCGACGAGCAGCTTGCGGCCACCCGGCATGGTCAACGTCACGCGGCGGAAGAGCGGGCTGCCGATCGCATATTGGCCGACCGTGGGCGTTACCGGATAAAAGCCCAGTGCCGAGAAGACGTACCAGGCCGAGGTCTGGCCATTATCCTCATCCCCCGGATAGCCGTCGGGCGTGGGAGCGTAGAGCTTGCGCATCACATCGCGGACATGGCGCTGCGCTTTCCATGGCGCACCGGCCCAGTCATAGAGGTAGATCATGTGCTGGATCGGCTGGTTGCCGTGGGCGTACTGGCCCATGTCCACGATCTGCATTTCGCGGATCTCGTGGATCACCTGGCCATAATAGCTGTCGTCGAAGACGGGCGGGGTGGTGAAGATGCTGTCCAGCCGACTGACGAATTTCCGGTCGCCGCCCATCAGGTCGATCAGCCCCTGCACATCCTGCATCACCGACCAGCTATAATGAAGCGCATTGCCTTCGGTGAAGGCATCGCCCCATTTATATGGGTTGAAATCGGCGCTCCAGGACCCGTCCTTGTTGCGGCCGCGCATCCAGCCGCTCTGGGCATCGTAGAGCTTGCGATAATTCAGCGCCTGCTTGGCGAAGCGCGCGGCATCCTCGGTCTTGCCCAGTTGCGCGGCGAGGCGCGACAGGGCAAAGTCAGCCGTCGCATATTCCAGCGTCCGCGCGGCATTTTCGTTGATGCCGACATCATAGGGCACATAGCCAAGCTGGTTATAATATTCGACGCCTTCGCGGCCGACGGCGGTCAATGTACGTCCCTTGGCGTCGGTCGGCCGCCCCTTTGACGTCGTCGCATTCTTGACGATCGCTTCATAAAGCGTGTCGACATCGAAGCCGCGCACGCCATTGGCATAGGCGTCGGCGATCAGGATCGCGCTGTTGGATCCGATCATGACGTTGCGATGGCCGGGGCTCGCCCATTCCGGCAGCCAGCCCGATTCCTTGTAGGTGTTGACCAGCCCCTGCATGATCTCGCCGTCGCGTTCCGGATACATCAGCGCGAAAAAGGGAAAGACCGCGCGCCACGTGTCCCAGAAGCCATTGTCGGTATAGAGCGGGCCGGCATGCACTTTGCCGTCATAGGGGCTGTAATGGACCTGCTTCCCCTGCGCATCGATTTCATGGAAATTGCGCGGAAATTGCAGCATCCGGTACAGCGCCGAATAGAAGGTGCGGCGATTGCCGAGGTCGGGATCGTCGACCCGGATGCGCTGGAATTCCGTTTCCCAGACCTGTTTCGCCTTGGCCTTGGTCGCGTCGAAATCGTCGCTGCCGACTTCGCTTTCCAGATTGCGCAGCGCCTGCTCCGGACTGATGAAGGACGAGGCGACCTTGACGCCGATCTGCTCGCCCGCCTTCGTGCGGAAGCTGATGACCGCGCCTACATGGTCGCCCTCGCGCTGCGCCGTTGCGGTCAGCGCGCCATCGTCGCCCCAAGTCCGGCCGACGGTGAAATCATGGTCGAATTGCGCGACGAAATAATTGTGGAAATTGGCGGGCACGCCGCCCTTGTTGTTGCGGACATAGCCGGTGATGCGGCGGTTGGCGGCGTCGACCTCCACCATCGACCCGCCGGCATAGGCGTCGAGCAGGATATGCGCCTGGTCGGTGGCGGGGAAGGTGAAGCGGAACTGCGCCGCGCGATTGGTCGGCGCGACTTCCGCGGTGACGTCATAGTCGGCCAGATAGACCTTGTAGCTGTAGGGCCGGCTCTCCTCCGCCTTGTGGCTGTACCATGACGCGCGCTCCTCTTCCTTGATCTTGATCGGGCCGGTTTCGGCGAACAGGGCGAAGGCGGCATAATCCCCCATCCAGGGGCTGGGCTGATGCGTCTGCTTGATGCCGTTCAGCTTGTGCGCATCATAGGTATAGCCCCAGCCATTGCCCATTTTTCCGGTCACGGGCGTCCAGAAGTTCATGCCCCAGGGGACGGCGACTGCGGGATAGGTGTTGCCATAGGACAGTTCGAAGCTGGAATCGGTGCCCATCAGCGGATTGGCGAGATCGACCAGCGCCGGCGCGGCTGCCTCGGGCGCAGGCTGGCCGCTCGCGATCGACCCGATCGCCAGCAGCGGAGCCCCCAGGATCAGCCCAATCATGCCGCGCACGCGCTTTGCTCCCACGATTATCCCCTTCTTTCTCACTTTTTCGGCGCCTTTTGAGGCGCTACGCCCTCATTCGTCATCACCACCGGGCGGATGCTCCCGTCCGCCTCGAAGACCAGTCGATCGATCGCGACCTGCCGATGTTCGCCAACATCGTCGCCCAGCGGCCGGCGATGATAGGCGATGAACCAGTCGTCAGTGCCTGGAATGTTGAGCACCGAATGATGACCCGCCCCGCGCGCGACCTTGAAATCCTGCGCCAATATCTTGCCGCGCGGGGTGAAGGGCCCGGTCGCGGTGGGCCCCGTCGCATAAGCGACGCTATAGTCGGGGCCGGTCCAGCCGCCCTCGGACCACATGAAATAATAGATGCCCTTGCGCTTGATCAGGAAACTGCCCTCGACATAGCCGGGCGGGGTGATTTCCTTGTAGGTGGTGCCATCGGCGAAGGGTTCGATCCGTCGCAGATCGGCGCTCAGCCGTACGACATTGCAATGTTTCCAGCCGCCATAGAAGAGGTAGACCTGCCCGTCCTCGTCGCGATAGGCGAAGGGGTCGATCGGCTGAGCGCCATTGTGAAAGGCGCCGATCAGCGGCTTGCCGATCGCGTCGCGGAACGGGCCGCCCGGGTGGTCGCTGACTGCCAGGCCTATGCCGCCTATTTCACCGTCGCTCTGAATATCGTTGGCGCTGAAGAACATATAATAGCGCCCATCCTGCTCGATCACGGACGGCGCCCAGATCGCCTTGTTCGCCCAGGCTATGGTGGCGACGTCCAGCACATGGCTGTGCTTGGTCCAGTGCACCAGGTCGGGGGAGGAAAAGGCGTTGAAGAAGGTCTGGTAGAGATAGGAGGGGCGCACCGATTGGGCGCTGCGCGCCTTTTCCTGCTCCGGCGTGAAGCGGGTCGTAAGGTCAGGCGCGCCGTCATGATCGGAATAGGTGGGATACATCCAGTATTGGCCATCGAACGCGCGCAGTTCGGGATCGGCATACCAGCCTGGCAAGGCAGGATTGTCCGCCCATGCGGCCGACGGCAGCAGCGCCGCGACGATCAACGCAAGGGCCTGTTTTCGGCCGATCACCATCTGTCCTCCCGATAAGTGAGTGGAGGTGGGCGCGTGCAGTCGCCCACCTCCTGCGGTGCGACCCGATCAGAAATTATAGGTCACCCCGACATAGGCGCGGCGGCCGGCATAGACGTTCGAATAGAAGCGATCTTTCGTGTCGTTGCCAAGATGCTGCCGCTGTTCCGATTTGGTGAGATTGATGACCGATGCGGTCAGCGAAAGTTTTTCGGTAATGTTGTAGGAGGCGTTGAGGTCCACCTGCTCATAGGGATCGTCATAGATGTTGAGGCCCGATGCAATCCCGCGCACCACCTTGCCGCGCTTGTTGTAGGAGGCGCGGACCAGGAATGTGTCCGTTTCCCAGAAGACGGAAGCATTGAGCTGGGTCTTGGCGCTGCCGACCAGCGGCGACGTGCCGACCGTCTGCCCGTCCAGCGAGATATCGGCGACCGACGTGTCGTTATAGGTGAAGTTGACCTGTGCGCCCAGACCAAAGGGCAGGGTATGCTGTGCGTAGACCTCCACGCCCTGCGACTTGGCTTTCGACCCGTTCGCCTGGGTCGAATATTGCTGCACCAGCACTTCCTCTCCCGCCACCGCCTGAGTGAGATCGAGCACCAGCGGCACGATGAAATCCGACACATCCTTGCGGAACAGGGTTGCGCCGACGACCGAGCCGGGGTGGAAATACCATTCGATCCCCAGATCATATTGCCAGGCGGAAAAGGGCTTCAGGTCGAAATTGCCGCCATTGCCGAACCAGCCGGGCCGGGCGCCGAACTGCTGCCGGTCATAGACGAACGCATCCGAATTGAACGTCAGCGATCGCGCGCCCGCCAGATCATTATAGGACGGCCGCGCAATCACCTTCGACACCGCGGCGCGCAGGACGAGATCAGGCTGCACTTCCCACGACACATTGAAGCTCGGCAGAAAATCCGTGTAGCTCTTCGATTCGTCCACCGGACTGAAGACGCGTCGTTCACGATCGTCGAGCGGGATCACCAGGCAGTTGCCGTCCGCGCCCTGAGGCGGCGGGGAGAAGGGCCCGCCGGGACCATTCACGCAATAATCATCCTGATAATAAAGCGTGTCGGTCGACGTTCCGGTCTGCTTGGTGTTGACGACGCGCAGGCCCAGATTGCCCCGAAGCGTATCGGTCTTGAAGTTGAGCTGGGCATAGCCGGCCCAGATCTTTTCGCCGATCCGGTAGAGATTCTGGTCCTCCTCCACCCGAACGGAGTCGCCATAGCTGCTGTTGAGATAGTGGAGATAATTGTTGAAATCGATGCCGGGAAAGGAACTGGCGGTGAAGCCGCCGGGAATATTGCCGATCGCTTTGTCATAGAAGAATTCCGGCAGGGCCACCGCGCCGCCGGGCGTGTCCTGATAGCGGACCTCATTTTCCGCATCGGCATACCATTCCCGGCGACCGATCCGGCGGGTGATCTTGCCGTCGCGCCATTTGACGCCGACCTGTACCGAATCGATGAAGCCGTCAAAGGACCGGGTGAGGTCGAGCTGCGCATATTTCTGCTCGATCATGCTGTTGGTGTAGCTGCCGCCGGTCGATCCCACGTCGATCTGCGCGATGCCGTCCATCAGATTCTGCTGCAGCTCGGGCGAAAACTGCATGTCGACCGAACCATTCTTGAACGCCCAGTCGCTGACCAGATTGCCGCTGATATTCTGCGTCGCCGTAGTCAGGCGGGGCTTGGCCGCGACGCTGAAGCGCATGGACGGGCCGCCCGTCGCGCGCGTCTTCCCGACGACGAACGAGGCCTTGAACCGGTCATGCTCATATTCGCCGCTGATGTCGAAGGTGTTGGAGGTGATCTTCTCGCGGCTATATTGGCCCGACAGCTGCGGCGTTTCCATGGTGCAGGGCGTTTCCTGCGCCAGGCATCCGGTTCCGGCGGCTGGAACGGCGAAATTGGCGCCCTGCAGGATGGTGCCGCTCTCGTCGAAAGAGCCGCCGGTGAAGAAGTTGCGATAGCCCCATTCGGGAATCTTCAGCACGTTCGACGTGAAGTCGTTCTTGATCTGGAAGCGGAAATAATTGGCCGTCAGCGTCAGTTCGTCGCTCGGCTTCCACTGCGCCGTCGCCTGGATGCCCAGTCGCTTGCGCTGCTGGTCGAGAATGGACTCGCTCACCGCCTGGGGCGCCCAATATCCCGAATAGCGAGTGCCGTCCTGTGTCGTCGTGCCGGTATTTTCTGACCAGTAGCTGATCGCGCTGTCATTGGCATAGGGATTGCCATCGACATCGGTGGCCGGCTCGTTGGCGCGATCATAGGTCCACCAGGCCCAGCTTTCGGTCCCCGCCGACAAAGTGCGGTTGCGCCGCTCCTGATAGGTCGCACCGACCAGGATGCCAAAGGTCTCGTCCGGGTTCCGCCAGCTCAGCTGACCGGAAATTTGCGGCTCGAATTTTTCCGAGACATCGGCATAGACGCCCTCGGCAGAAAGAAAGCCCGACCAGGGGTCCAAATCCAGCGGGCGCCGCGTCTTGAGGATCACCGTACCCCCGACGCCGCCTTCGTCGAGCCTCGCCTCGGGCGATTTGAACACGTCCACGCTCGCGATCATGTTCGCCGGCAGCAGCGTATAGTTGAAGGAGCGGGACGGGTCGCCGCTGTCGGCCGACGCGATGAAATTGCCGTTGAGCTGCGTGAGCGTCAGGTCCGAACTCAGGCCGCGGATGCTGACGCGCGATCCTTCGCCGCCGTCCCGCTCAATGATGACGCCCGGCACGCGCTGCAGCGAATCGGCGACATTCTTGTCAGGAAATTTGCCGATATCCTCGGCCGTGATGACATCGACGAAGGCGTTCGCCTCCCGCTTCTGCCGCAGGCTCTGCTCGATCGACTGGCGATAGCCGGTGACGACAATGTCGGCTGGAGCGGCTGAGCCCGGATCCGCCCCGGCAGGTTGCTGCGCAGCAGGCGCCGCATCCTGCGCCTGCGCGGTGGCAATGCCTCCCACCAGGCTGGCTGAAAGCATCAGGCCGCGCAGCATCCGACGGCGGCTCCTGCCCAATGGACGTTCCTCACGAAATTTCTTCATTCTGACACCCTCCCAGGGCTTGGGCGATGTTCGCCCTTTCGCTCTTTTGCAGGGCGGATGAGGAGCGGGGCCCCTGTTGCCGCGCTCTAAACCCAACCCACCCTCATATCAGATTAAAAAAAGCAATTTGTCAATTAGATTGAATTGCAGCATTGCTTGGTGGTCAAACCCTTGTGAAAACATGCTTTTACTCGGCGGCCGATGCGGGGCGGAACAATGGTGCTGCAATATCGGCGAGCGTTTCCGGCGTCGCTTTGGACTGCGCGCGGTCATAGGTGAGCAGGCCGTTGATCTCGTCCTCGACATCGCTGGTCTGGGTGTAGACCGCTGCGCTCAGACCATTCTCCCTGGCCTGGCGGATCACCTCCGCCATCTTGCGGCGGTAGCGGGTCAGATAATCGCCGTCGCCACCGGCGACCTGATAGCTCCAAAGCGACGTGCCGGGTTTCCACAAATGGCCCCGCACCGGCAGGCCGACGCCGCCATATTCCCCCAGAACAATGGCGCGATCCGCGTGGCGGGCCGGCACGTTCGGCTTGTCCTCATAGCTGTGGATGTCGAACACGTCCGAAGTGCCGGGCGCCACGTCCATCCAGCCGCTGTTCGCGTCGACCAGTCGGCTGGGGTCGAGCCCCTTGACGGTGCGCGCCAGGGTTGCGCTGTCGAACTGGCCCCAGCCTTCATTGTTCACCACCCACATCACGATCGACGGAAAGCCGCGCAGGCCGCCGATCATCCGGCTGAGTTCATGAATATGGTCCGCCATGGTGGTCGACGGGAAGATGGCCTGACCCTGGCCGGTGCCGGCGACGAACTGGTCCTCACCGCCGCCCGATGGCATGTCCTGCCAGATCATCATCCCCAGATGATCAGCATCATAATAATAGCGCGCCGGCTCCACCTTGATATGCTTGCGCACCATGTTGAAGCCGGCCTTCTTCAGGAAGAGAAGGTCGCTCTTCATCGCCTCTTCCGATGGCGGCGTCAGCAATCCATCCGGCCACCAGCCCTGGTCCAGCGTGCCGTTGTGAAAGAGCGGCTTGTTGTTGAGCAGGAGCACCGGCTGGCCCCGCACGGGCCCGGGCCCCAACGAGATCTTGCGCATGGCGAAATAGGTTCGCACCGTGTCGCGCGGCGCGCCGACCGGCTGCGCGACCGCGTAGCGGCGCGTCTCACCCACGGTGAAGCGCGCGTCATAGGCCTGCCGGTCGCGGTCCGTCAGGCCGGCATAGGGATCGCGCACATCGACCAACTCGGCCTTCAGGTCATAGAGAAAAGGATCGTCGGGCGACCAGAGATGCGCGTCCGGAATGGCCAGTGTCGCGTGGCGGTTGCCGCGCAGGATCGTGCTGGCGACAAGCTTGCCGCCGCTGCTGGCCGTGAGGCGCACAGCGTCGGTATCGCCTGCCCAGTTGCTGAGCGCCACATCCACTTCCACCACGCCCCTGTCGATGTCGGGCGTGGCGCGGACATCGGCGATATGCAGCTTAGGCACCGGCTCGATCCACACCGTCTGCCATATGCCGCTGACCGCCGTGTACCAGATGCCGCTCGGCGCCAGCGATTGCTTGCCGCGCGGCTGGGTGCCGGCGGAATTGGGGTCGGCGACTTGCACCATCAGCTCATTGGCGCCAGGCTTCAGATAATCGGTGATGTCCAGACCGAAGGCGTCGAAGCCGCCTTTGTGGCCGCCCACGATCGCGCCATTCACCATCACCTGTGTTGCATAGTCGACGGCGCCGAAATTGAGCATGATGCGCTGGCCCGCCCAGTCCGCCGGCACGGTGAAGCTGCGCCTGTACCAGAGCCGCTGCTCGGGCGTCAGCTTGCGCGCCACACGCGACAGGCGAGACTCGACGGGGAAGGGGACCAATATCTGCCCGTCCATCCGCGCCGGCCGAGCAACCGCCGGATCGGTGATGGCATAGTCCCACAGCCCGTTGAGGTTGCGCCACTGCTGGCGCTGCAAATGCGGGCGCGGATAGCTTTGCCAGGCATTGTCCGGCGTCACTTCCTTGCCCCAGCGCGTGACCAGATCGCTGGTATAGACATGATCGTCCTGCGCCCGCGCGACTGGCGCGATCGCCGTTGTCAGGGTCAGCAGCATCGGCGCGAGACAGCGCATCCTCATTCTCCCTTGCCCGCGGTGTCGGACATGGACGGCGCCATAGCGGCCGGCGCGCTGCCCCAAGTCTTGTTGGGCTTTGGCCCCATGACGAAGCTGATCCGCGCACCGTTCTTGATGTCGGCATGGCGGAACCAGGGCTTGGTCCAGGGCTTGCCGTTCAGCGTCATCGACTGGATGTAGATATTGGCGGCGCTGTTGTTGCGCGCGTCGATCTCCAGCAGTTTGCCGCCGCCCATTTGCAGGCGGACATGGTCGAAGATCGGGCTGCCGATCATGTAGACATCGCTCGATGGATCGACCGGATAGAAGCCCATGGCGCTCATCACATACCAGGAGGATGTCGCGCCCTGATCGTCCATGCCGGCATAACCATAGCCGGCCGCATCGCTGCCATACATGTCGTTGAGAATCCGTCGGACCAGCGCCTGCGTCTTCCACGGCTGGCCGGACCAGTCATAATAGTATGGCACCTGCTGGTCGGGCTGGTTGCCATGGACATATTGGCCGATCAGGCCCGTGCAATCGCGGCAAATGCCCTTGGGCGTGTAGGGCGTCGAGAAAAAGGCATCCAGCTTCGCGTTGAACGCCTCGCGCCCGCCCAGCAGCGTCATCAGCCCCTTCGCATCGTGCGGCGCCAGCCACAGCGTCGACCAGCCCGATGCTTCCTTCATCATGAAATTATAATAGGGCTCCTGAGGATCGAAGGGCGCGATCCATTTCCCGTCGGCCGTGCGTCCCCTGACGAAGCCGGTCGACCGGTCGAAGACATTGGCATAATTGCTTGCGCGCTGCAGGAAACGGCGCTGATCCTCCGTTTTGCCCAGCCGCGCGGCATAATCGGCCAGGGCATGATCGTCCCAGGCATATTCCAGCGTCGTCGCCGCGCCTGCCTTGCCCCCGGCATAGGGTGGGCTGGGATTTCCCTGCGGCACGATATCGGCGATCCAGCCCTGGCGGTCATATTCCGCCAGATAGTCGCGCGGTCCCTTGGGATCGGTGGCGTTCTTGCGCAGATAGGGCCACACGCCCGCATAGTCGAACGGAATGCCGCGCTTCCATGCGCCCAGATACAGGAATACCGCATTGTCGCCATGGAAGGAGGTGTTCATATACCCCCTTTCCTGCGCCATCTCATATTCCGACTGCATGATGTCCTGCACCACGTCGGGCTCCATCAGCGCGAGCAGGACGATCTGGTTGCGACCCGTGTCCCAGAAGGGCACCGGGCCGTAGCGATCATGCGTGGCGACCTGCACCTTGCCATTGCTGTCGGTGAAGCGCTCGCCCTTCTGCGCGATCAGGCGAGGGCTCGCGAAGGACTGGAACAGGGTGGAATAGAAGAGCGACCGCTGCTTGGCCGTCCCGCCGCTGACCTGCACGCGTCCCAGCAGCCGGTCCCATGCGCTGCGGGCGGCGGCGCGGACCGCTGCGAAGTCCCAGCCGGGCAGTTCCTGGCGCAGGCGTTGGGTCGCCTGCTCATAGCTGGTGCCGTGCGCCATGCGCACCAGCACCTTGTCGCCGGGCCGGGTTTGATATGTGACGTAGGCGCCGGCATAGTCGCCTTCGATGCTGCGGCTCGCCGGTGCGACATCCTTGTTGCCGATGCCCCAGCCCCTGTCATCCCCCGGCGACCGGCGGAATGTTCCGAACTGGGTGAAAGGGCGGGAGAATTCAGCGACGAAATAGCGCCCGTCGATGGACTCGCGGCCCTTGGAAATGCCGCGAATGCTGTGATCGTCGATCACCTCGATCGTGCCCCCGTGCCCGAGCAGGTTGAGCAGGATATTGGACCGCTCACTTTGCGGGAAGCTGAACTGCATCAGGCTGGCCCAGCGCGTCGCGGTCAGTTCGACCTTGGTTTTGAAGCTGTCGAGATTGACCGAATAATAGCCCGGCGCCGCCACCTCGCGCGCCTTGTCATAATAGGCCTGGCTATAGGCAGGCGCTGCCGACCAGTCGCCGACGACCGGCATGATGACGGGCTCGGCATTGCCGCCATAGGTCTGGCCACCGCCACCGGTGAAGCCGATCATCGTAGGATTGGTGTAATAATAGGGCGTGGGCACGCCATTGGGGTAGGTCAGCGCGATATTGTTGTTCATCGGCGCTGCCTCGACCGAACTGTGCGGCAGCCGCGCACCCGGAGAAGTCTGGCCTGAATAGACCGGCTCCCCCGGTGGTGGCGCATTGCCGATCAGTTCCTGGCGATCGAGCGGCGCCGTGCCGACCAAGGGATTGGCGATGTCGACCCCGCGCAGGCTGGGCGCTTGAGCGATCGCGGCGGGCATCGTCGTCGCCATGAGCAAGATAGCGCATGGTGATGCCAAGCTCCGCAGTGCTGACCATTTGTCGATGGATGCCATGCCCATGCCCCTCCTCTGCTCGCGTGGCGATCTTCAGCCGCCTCTCACGCAATTTATTAAAGCAATTTGCTTTGTCAATTAACATTTGTCGAGGGGGCGTTAGACTGGGACTGAGCGACTGGTCGTCAGCCCAGAAGCTTTGATACCGCCCGCGGGCAAGACCGAAGGGGGAGGGCGCTCAGGCCGCCCTCGCCTCACGATTACAGCGAGAGAACTCGCGCACGAGCGATCACCCGGCCTGTAACGGCTAGCGCGGCATACCGCCGCGCGCTTCGCCTCAGGAGGACGGAAAGCGCGGCGTGCGGACGAAATCCTCCTTGCCGAACGGGGTGTCGGTGAAGAGATAGCGGTAGTAGAATCGGCGTAGCGTCTGGTGATAGGCGCGGATGCGGTCCTGATAGGCAAGCTGCGCCTGCATGTCCGTATCCGCCAGACGTGCCAGCGCCGCCTGCACCCCGACTGATGGCAGCACCCATCCCAGCGCGCGCGCCGCGCGATCGCGCGCTTCTATGCCGTTGCGATAGGCTGCCGCCTTGGGCGCGACGCTTTCGTCGCCCACCTGATGAAAGGCGAAAT
>JACESO010000017.1 GCA_013911745.1 Sphingobium sp.
CGTCGGCTATTTCGGCTATGAGACGGTGGGCTTGGTCGAGAAACTGCCCCGCCCTGCCCCCAACCCCATCGGCGTGCCCGACATGCTGTTCGTGCGGCCGACCGTCATCCTGATCTTCGACCGGCTGGCCGATCAACTCTATCTGGTCGCGCCGGTGTGGAAGGGCAGCTTCACCGACGCCGACCGCGCGATAGAGGCGGCGCTGGAGCGGATCGATGCCGCCGCGGCGAAGCTGGCCGCGCCGCTGCCCGCCTTGCCCGCAGCCGCCGAGATCGCGGATGTCGCGGTGACGCCGGTGCTGGAGCCGGGCCGTTACGCGCGCATGGTGGAGCAAGCGAAGGACTATATCGTCGCGGGCGACATATTTCAGGTGGTGCTGGCGCAGCGCTTCACCAGCCCCTTCACTTTGCCTCCGATCGCGCTTTACCGCGCATTGCGGCGGATCAACCCGTCGCCCTTCCTCTATTATCTCGACCTGCCCGGCTTCGCGCTGATCGGGTCGAGCCCGGAGATATTGGTGCGCGCCCGCAACGGCGAAGTCACCATCCGCCCGATCGCGGGCACGAGACCGCGCGGCGCGAACGCCGTGGAGGACGCGGCCAATCGGACAAGCCTGCTTGCCGATCCCAAGGAACGGGCGGAACATCTGATGCTGCTGGACCTGGGCCGCAACGATGTCGGCCGGGTCGCCGCCGCCGGATCGGTAACGGTCACGGAAAGCTACACCGTCGAATTCTACAGCCATGTCATGCACATCGTATCGAACGTCGTGGGCCGCCTTGCCGACGACAAGGATGCGATCGACGCGCTGTTCGCCGGTTTCCCGGCCGGCACCGTGTCGGGCGCGCCGAAGGTGCGCGCCTGCGAGATCATCGCCGAACTGGAACCTGAGACGCGCGGCGCCTATGCCGGCGGGGTCGGTTATTTCGGGCCGGACGGCAATATGGACAGCTGCATCGTGCTGCGCACCGCCGTGCTGAAGGACGGCGTCATGCATGTGCAGGCGGGCGCGGGCATCGTCGCGGATTCGCAGGCGGAATATGAGCAGCGCGAGTGCGAGGCGAAGAGCGGCGCGCTGCTGGCGGCGGCGCGCGAGGCGGTGAGCGTGGCGCGGCAGGCGGGGTACGGGCAGTAACCTTTCAGCGGCAGGCGCGCCAGCCGGTCGCCCCCCGTTCCGCCTGGTCAAGGTGGAGATGGTCGCGATGCGCCGCATTATAGTCGGGTGACAGGACGGTCGAGAACAGGTCGCACGCGCCATCGCGCACCTGCCGCAGGAAAGCGGCGTCCTTGCCCTCGCCTTTCCAGTCCCCGACGACGCTGATCTGCCGCCCGTCCTGCAGCACGAAGGCGGCGACATCGATGGCGTCGGCGGTCGCATGTTCGCTGAAGTCGCCCGCGCTGCGCCCGTACATGCGGCGACAGCTATAGCTGCCGAAATGGCGGATGGAGCGGACCGGTTGACCGTAGAGGCGCTGGGCCGCCGGCTGGACGACCTGCCACTCCCACAGCTTGAGCGCGGCGACGACGGGGCAGGACGGCGCGACCGACGCAGGGGCAAGCGCGACGGCGTCCCGCTCCGGCCGCAACCTTATCGCGTCGGCATAAGCGCACCGGCCTGCGCCGCCCGGCTTCATCGCGACATGATCCACGCCCGCTTGGTCGAGCAGCGCGCGGCAGCCGCTGGCGTCTCCGGTCAGCGCAGCCAGCTTTCGCCCCGTGAACATGCCGACCGGCTGCGACAGGTCGAGCGGCGTCCAGGGCAAGTCCTGCGGCCGCTGGCGCAACCAGGCATAAGCGAGGAACAACAGGAAAAGGAGGCCGCCAACGAGGAGAAGGCGGCGGAGGGTCAGATGAAGGCGGCGCATGGATCAACCACGCCGGACCTGCTCCATTGGTTCCGACGTGACCGGATAGCCCAGATGGTCAGGGATGCAGAGATGGAGCGTTCCGTCCCGCATCTCTCGCCAAGGCCGGATCATGTCGACGGGGAAGCACCCGGCGTGGGCCGCGAGCGCCTCGAACGAAGGGGACAGCGCCAGCCGCTCCAGATTGCGGCGCGTGGGAAAGATGACATGGCCCTGTCCCGACTGGCACAAGGCAAGCGTGTCGGCGGCGCTGCTCCAGAACAGGCGGACATTTTCCGTGCTATCGACGCTCGCCGCCTGCCCTTCCGGCGCGCGGGCAAGGTAGAAGCGCGTATCGAAGACCCGCCGCACGGCTTCGAACGGCGCGGGATGCCAGCGGGCGAAAGGGATGAGCGCGTCCAGATTCAGCGCGAGGCCATGCCGGTCCAGCAATTCGCCCAGGGTTCGGCCATCCCGCAGCCCATCGCGCAGCCGCAGTGCGGTCGACGGGTCCACCACGCCCCCAAGGCCGATCACGACCCCGGCTTCCTCGATCGTCTCGCGAATGGCGGCGATGCGCGCGGCGGCTTCATCCCTGTCCATCGCGCCGGCCACGCGCGCGGCGAGCGCATGATCGCCGGCCTCCACACCACCGCCTGGGAACACCAGCGCGCCGGCGGCGAAAGCCATCTTTGCCGATCGCTCGACCATCAATATCTCGGCCGGCCTGCCGGGCCGATCCCGCACAATGATCAGCGTGGCGGCAGGACGGCTCGTGACTGCATCATCTGTCATCAAGGAAACCTTCGGAAACAACCCCATGAGAGGGTTGGTGGAGCCGAGGGGGATCGAACCCCTGACCTCGTCATTGCGAACGACGCGCTCTCCCAGCTGAGCTACGGCCCCGAAGGAGCGCTGCCTATAAGCGAGCGATTTCCGGCGTGCAACGGTCTTTGTACAAAAATCTGCGTAGCCTGGCCGAGGCCTGTCCGGCGCTTGTCACCGCCCCGGCAAAGCGCGCCAACGACGGGACATTACCCCGCCGTAACGGCCGGAACGTTGATCCGGTCCGCACATTGTTCAGGGCGACGACGCCGATGCGCGTCGCCGACAGACGAAGGAGAAGGACGATGGGTTACCAAGGCGGACGCCGCTATGGTGGCGATGACCGATATTCGGGCAACTGGGATCGCGGAGGCGACCGGTATCGCGGATCGGGCGACTATCGGCGCGACGATCGTGGATATCGGTACGGAACGCGCGGACAGTTTGGCGGACCGGACTATCGCCGTCCCCCCAGCGACTATGATCCCGAGGAACGCGGCTTCTTCGACCGGGCGGGCGACGAGATTCGCAGCTGGTTCGGCGACGAGGAAGCGGAACGCCGACGCGAATATGACGATTATTACAACCGCCCCTATGGCGATCCCCGCGACCAGTCGAGCCGCCTGGGCTTCGCATCGGCGGCACGCAGCGACTATCTGCCCAATCGTGGATATGCCCCCTACACCAACGAACGCAGCGGCTTCGGCAGCGAGGACCATGGCTACCGCACCCGCGCCTATGGGCCGCAGCAGGACTATGGCGCGCATCACGACAGCAATTACCATAGCTGGCGCCAGCAACGCATCGACGAGCTGGATCGCGACTACGCCGAATATCAAAACGAGAATCGCGACCGCTTCAACAGCGAGTTCGGCGCGTGGCGCACCCGCCGCGGCGAGCAGCGGCAGGCGATCCAGCAGGTGCGCGAACATATGGAAGTCGTCGGCAGCGACGGCGAACATGTGGGCACCGTGGACAAGCTGCGCGGCGACCGCATCATCCTGACCAAGAATGATGAGGATGCCGGCGGTGTGCATCATTCGATCCCGTCGAGCTGGATCAAGACGGTGGACGCGACACGCGTCACGCTGGAGAAGACCGCAGCGCAGGCGCAGGACGCCTGGCGGACCGAGCGCGAGCAAGGCGCGATGTTCGGCGGCCGCGACGAAGGCCGGAGTGGATGGAGCCAGGAAGGCCAGAGCGGTTCGAGCACGGCCGGGAGCCAGTCGCGCTACCGCTGATCGCGTGACTTGTAAGAAAGGCCCGATCCCAGGATCGGGCCTTTTTTCCTGCCCGCTTGCATCCCGCGCCTTTGCGATGGCAAGCATCGAACCATGTCTACTTTCCTGCTGCTGCTCTTCTCCAACATCTTCATGACCACAGCCTGGTACTGGCATTTGAAGGGCGGCATGAACAAGCCGCTGCTGGTGGTGATCCTGATCAGCTGGGGCATCGCTTTCGTCGAATATTGCCTGGCGGTGCCGGCGAACCGGATCGGCTACGCCCATGGCTGGAGCGCCGGACAGTTGAAGATCGCGCAGGAAGCGATCGCGCTCATCATATTCGGCGTCTTCATGGTGACGGTGCTGGGCGAGCCCTTGCACTGGCGGCATGCGGCAGCCTTTATCTGCATCATGGCGGCGGTGGCTTTCCTGTTCGTGGGGCGTACCTGACCCCGGATCAACCGCCCGGTCATGTCCCGTCTTCCGTGTCGAGCGCGTCGAGCACCGCTTCGGGCGCGACGTCGCGTTGCAGTTCGGGCAGTTCGGGATCGCGCGCGGCGTCGATTCCCAGATGACTGGCGATCGCGGCGGTCAGGCGGATCAACCGCGTCACCTCATGTTCGGCGAGCAGGCTGACCTGAAGATCGAGATTGGCGCGACGTTCCGCCGCCGCCGCAGCCCGGTTCTGACTGATCAGCACGAAGGTGGACAGGAAGATCGCTTCCACCGACGCCCAGGTCGCCAGGATCACGAAGGTCGGATCGAAACGCGGCAGGCCGGGAAGGATGCCGAGATTGATGACGATCCAGAGTCCGAACAGCAGGAGATGGATATGCACGAAGACCATGCTCCCGGTGAAGCGGGTGATCGTCTCCGCAATCCGCGTGTCGCGCCCGGCGCCCGCCTCCTCCGCCCGCTGGCGCGCCGTCAGCGCGCGGATGTTCCGCTCCATCGCCGACGCGAGATCGGGCTGATCGGGCGGGGCCAGGGTGACCCGGTGTCGGGTCGCTTCAGTCGACCGGCTGTCTTCACTCATGCAGCGCGGCTCTCCCCGGCAGATCGAGGAACCGACGCCTCGACCGATCGATCCCTGAACGGCAGCGCTGACGGCTCGTTCCGAACCGTGACGTCCGTGGGCTAACCTAAGTGTGGGAGGGAACGTCCGATGGGAGCGAGGGAGCGAGGCAAGCGAATTTGGAATAACTGATTGGAAAAAATCACTCGACCCCGGCCCGCCATCGCGTCAATGCGTCGCATATGCAATTTCAATCTATGTGGATGATGCCTTTCTGGTTTGCGCAGCTGTTCACGGGCGCAAAATCATTTGTGGACAATCCTTTGATCGGATCGAAAACGCTGAACGGCATCGGCTTGCATGCCGGGCGGGTGCGCGCTGCCCACGCGTTGACGGCATTTCGGCGGCGGGGCCTCGCCGCAGCGGTCACGCCGGAGGACCGCACGGCGTTCGATCGCGACGGGGTGGTCGAAATCCGCAACTTCCTGCCGGATGCACTATTCCGCTCGATGCAGGCGGACATTCTTGCCTATCGCGGCGCGGCGCGCGAGACGGTGCAGGGCGACACCGTCACGCGGCGCATGGCGGTCGATCCCCAAGCGATCCGGGCGATCCCCGTCCTCGATCATTTCCGCAAGGACGAGCGCTGGCGCGGTCTTTCTCGCTATGTCGCAGGGTTCGACATAGAGCCGCTGCTTTACATCCAGTCGATCATGCCCAACCGGCACGACGCCGCGCGCGACCCGCAGCATGAACTTCATGCCGACACCTTCCATCCGTCCATGAAGGCCTGGCTGTTCCTGGAGGATGTACCGGCCGACGCCGGTCCCTTCTCTTATGTGCGGGGATCGCATCGGCTGACGCCGGCACGGCTGAAATGGGAACAGGCGCGCAGCCTTACCGTCCGGGACGAAAGCTGCCGGCTTTCGGCGCGCGGTTCGCTTCGCGTCAGGGCGGATGAGCTGGACGGCCTCGGCCTGCCGCAGCCCAGCGTCTTCACCGTGCCGGCCAACACGCTGGTCGTCGCCGACACGTTCGGCTTCCATTCACGCACTCCCGCCGCTGGCCCTGTGACGCGGGTCGAACTATGGGCCTATGGCCGGCGCAACCCGTTCCGCATCCGGCGCGGATGGGACATAGGCAGCCTGCCCGGCCTTGCCGAACGACGCATTCCGCTGCGCTGGTGGCTGGGAGACAGGGTCCATCCCTTCATCCGCCAGCAGTGGCGCGCCGTGGGGAAAAAATCAGCTTTCGAATAGCGGCGCGGCTAACCGGCGTGGCGCAAGGTCACCATTGCGGCAACAGCAGGCTCGAGTCGCCATAGCTGTAGAAGCGATAGCCTTGCGCGATGGCGTGGGCATAGACCGCCTGCATCCGCTCCCGCCCCATCAGGGCCGATACCAGCATGAACAAAGTCGATCGCGGCAGGTGGAAGTTGGTCATCAGGCCATCGACCGCGCGAAAACGATAACCGGGCGTGATGAAGATCCGGGTTTCGTCGGCAAAGGGATGGATGAGGCCGTCTTCTGCGGCCGCGCTTTCCAGCAGGCGCAGCGAGGTCGTGCCGACCGCGATCAAACGCCCGCCCGCCGCGCGTGCGGCGTTGAGCCTTGCGGAGGTGGCTGCGTCTATGCGGCCCCATTCGGCATGCATCCGATGGTCGTCGGTGTCGTCCGCCTTCACCGGCAGGAAGGTGCCCGCGCCGACATGCAGCGTCAGCGTTTCGGTGAGGATGCCCGCCTGCGCGATGGCGTTCATGAGGTCGGGCGTGAAGTGCAGCGCCGCCGTCGGCGCGGCGACGGCGCCGTCCTCCCGCGCGAACATGGTCTGATAATCGCTGCGGTCCCGCTCGTCCGTGGCGCGCTTGCTGGCGATATAGGGCGGCAAAGGCATACGCCCCGCCCGCTCCAGTAGCAATTCGACCGGTTCGTCACCCTCGAAGCTCAGGGTGACGCCGCCGTCCTCGTCGCGCGGCCCGGCAATGGCGCTGACGCCCGCACCGAAATCGATCCGGTCGCCGGCCCGCACCCGCTTGGCGTTGCGCAGGAAAGCCTGCCACTGCCGCAGGCCGAGCCGCTTATGCAGCGTAGCCCCAATGCGTGCCTTCCCACGCGTGCCTTCCAGCTGGGCGGGAATGACCTTCGTGTCGTTGAACACCAGCACATCGCCAGCGCGCAGCAGCGACGGCAGGTCTCGGACGATATGGTCCTGCATCGCCGCCTCTCCCGGAACGAGGAGCAGTCGTGCGCTGTCGCGCGGCGAGGCGGGGCGCAGCGCAATATTCTCCGGCGGGAGATCGAAATCGAACAGGTCTACGCGCATGAGGAGGTGACCGGACCGCCGGCTTATTTCCTGGCAGCCGGCTTCTTCGTCGCGGCGGCCTTTGGCGCCGGCTTGCGGGCCGGGGCTGGCGTGTCGACGATGGAGGGCGCGGCGGCAGCAGGCTGGGGTGCTGCCGTAACCGGCGGTTTCCCGCCGCTCTCGATCGAGGCCTGGAGGATCACGGTCGGGTTCGCCGGCGGCTCGCCGGCTGCGATGGCGTCGACATATTGCATGCCCTCGATCACGCGGCCGAAGACGGTATATTTCTTGTCGAGCTGCATCCGGGGCAGCAGAACGATGAAGAACTGGCTGTTGGCGCTGTCCTCGCTCTGGGCGCGCGCCATCGACACCGTGCCGCGCAGATGCGGCATCGGATTGAATTCGGCCTTGAGGTCCGGCAGCGTCGATCCGCCGGTGCCATCGCCCTTGGGATCGCCGCCCTGCGCCATGAAGCCGGGGATCACGCGGTGGAATTTGAGGCCGTTATAGAAGCCATGCCGGGTCAGTTCCTTGATCCGCTCGACATGGCCGGGCGCGATGTCGGGCCGCAACTGGATGCGCACGCGCCCGCCGCTCGACAGGTCGAGATCCCATATATTCTGCGGGTCGGCGGGAACGGTGGCGGGCGGCAATTGCGGCGTCACGCTGGTGCCCAGCGTCTCCAGATTCTTCTGCGCCTTCGCCGCGGTTTCGGCCTTCTTCATCTCCTCGGCCTGCCCCCGGCCACCGCCCTGCGCAAAAGCCGGGACGGACGCGGTGAGGGCGAAACCGATCGCCACGGTCTTGAGCGCGCGAGTGAAACGCATGGGAGAGACGCTTTCCTTCAAATCATCGGACCCGGCGGGTCGCCCCGCCCTGATAGCGCGCTGATCGCGATTGGCAACTGAACGCAGGCTGAAACCGTGGGTCAAACGCCCTTGCGTCCGATCCGGTCGACGCGCGCGACCACCTCATCCCGCACGGCCGGGCTGACGAATTTCTGGATTGGGCCGCCATAGAGGGCGATTTCCTTGACCAGGCGCGATGCAATCGGCTGCAAGGACACGTCCGCCATCAGGAAGACGGTTTCGACCCGGCCGTTGATCTGCTGGTTCATGCCCGCCATCTGATATTCATATTCGAAGTCCGCGACGGCTCGCAGGCCCCGGATGATGACGCTGGCGCCCTGCGATTCGGCAAAGTCCATCAGCAGCGAGTTGAAGCCTGTGACCACGATCTCCGTGTCGATGCCCGCGCATTCGCGGCGCACCATCTCCAGCCGCTCTTCATCCGAGAACATGGGCGATTTGGAGATGTTGGTGGTGACGCCGATCACCAGCTTGTCCACCAGCTTCGCGCCCCGGCGGATGATGTCCATATGGCCCAGCGTGATGGGGTCGAACGTGCCCGGATAGACGCCGATGCGCTCTTTGCTCATGGGTTAGCGGTCCCTCTCCACAATATAATCGGCAATGGCGCGGAGCAGATCGGCCTCGCAGCCATGGCTGTGTAGATGCGCCTTCGCCTGCGCCACCAGAAGATGCGCCTGTTCGCGCGCGCGCTCGACGCCCAGCAGAGACACGAAGGTTTCCTTGCCCGCCGCCGCATCCTTGCCGAGCGCCTTGCCGGCAAGAGCAGCGTCGCCCTCTACATCGAGGAGATCGTCGGCAATCTGGAAGGCAAGGCCGATGTCGCGCGCATAGCCGTGCAGCGACGTGCGCGCCTCCTGCGGCAGGCGCGCCATGATCGCGGCGGCATCGACGCAGAAGGCGATCAGCGCGCCTGTCTTGAGATTTTGCAGCCGGGTCACGGTGGCAAGGTCGAACCGGGCCTTTTCCGCCGCCAGGTCCATCATCTGTCCACCAGCCATTCCCGCCGGCCCACTGGCGAGCGCCAGCGCCCGCACCAGCTCGATCCGCACGAAGGGGTCGGGGTGCGTCTCCTCGTCCGCCAGCACTTCGAACGCCAGATCATGGAGGCAGTCGCCCGCCAGGATGGCGCTCGCCTCATCGAACGCCTTGTGGACGGTGGGCTTGCCGCGCCGCACATCGTCATCGTCCATCGCTGGCAGATCGTCATGGATCAGCGAATAGACATGGATGCACTCGACCGCGAGCCCGACCCGCAGCGCCGATTCGCGCGAGATGTTGAAGAGGTCGCTCGCCGCCTGGACCAACAGCGGCCGCAACCGCTTGCCGCCGCCGATGGCGGCGTGCCGCATCGCATCATAGAGGCGGCGGCGAGGGTCGTCCGGAGAGGCAAGCAGACGGTCGAACGCGGCGTCGATGGCGCTGGCGACTTCCGCCGCACGCGCACCGACCAAAGCAGAAGCGGAGCCCCCCCCTCCCCCTGGCATGGCCGTCAGTCCGCGCCGAACGGCTGCGCGCCGCTGACCGTGCCCCCCGCGTCGAGCGTGAGCTTCTGAATGCGCGCCTCCGCCGCCTGAAGCCGCTCGGTGCACCGCTTGCGCAATTCTTCACCGCGCGCATAAAGCGCGATCGACTCGTCGAGCGGCACGTCCCCGCTTTCAAGGCGGCGCACGATTTGCTCCAGTGCGCGCAGCGCATCCTCGAACGACAGGGTTTCAAGATCGGGGGTGGACATGTCCTCAGCCATCACCCTGCATTGACCGTGCCCAGGCAGATGGTCAAGCCCGCTACGCGACAAAGGCGGATCGTCATGAAGCCGTCATGACGTCAATTGGGGCGATGGAGGAAAATACGTCATTTTGCGTTGACGCACCATGTTGCACATGCACATAAAAGGATCGCTATGAAATATTATGTCCCCCTGATCGCCGTTGCTGGTCTGGCCTTGCTGTCTGGCTGCAACAAGAATGATGAACCCGAAGTCGTCGGCGGCCCCGCCGATCCGATGGCCGAAAAGCTGGCCAACGCCGCGCCGGTCGAACTGCCGCCGTCGGTCAAGGCCAACAAGCAGTATCGCTGCAAGGACAACAGCCTGATCTTCGTCGACTTCATGACCGACGACAAGACGGCGAACCTGCGCACCGAGAAGACCGGATCGCCCACGAAGCTGACCGCCCCCGAGGCCGGCAAGGCGTATGTCGCGGAAGGCGGCTACGAAGTGTCGGGCCAGGGCGACGACGTGACCATCACCGTCCCGGGCAAGGGCGCGCAGAGCTGCCACGTCTGATCGACGCGTCCTGCTTCCATTTTCCCAAGGCCGGCCCCTCTTGCGAGGGACTGGCCTTTTCTTTTGGCGGAGAAAGACCAGCCGACGCCGATGCACCGATTATTGGGAACGGAGGATGCCCGATCAGGCCGAGGCCTGCTCCGCCCCTTCCTCGGCCGCCTGCCTGCGATCGGTGAACCAGATGGCGACGATTGTGATTTCGTAGAGCAGCAGCAGCGGGATCGCGAGCATCAGCTGAGACACCACGTCGGGCGGGGTCAGCACCGCGGCCAATATGAACGCAGCGACGATCATATAGCGGCGCAGGCCGATGAGTTGAGCGCGGGTCACGAACCCCGCGCGGTTGAGCAGCATCAGCAGCACCGGCATCAGGAAGCTGATCCCGAACGCGAGGATGAACTGCATGACGAGGCCGAGATAGGCGTCCGCGCTGGGCAGTGCCTCGACCGACAGGCCGCTGCTGTTTCCCTGAAACTCCAGGAAGAAGTGAAAGGCGGTGGGCATCACCACGAAATAGGCAAGACTGGCACCCATGGCGAAAAGGAAGGGCGTCGCAAGGATGAAAGGCAGCAGCGCCTTCTTCTCCTTGGCATAAAGGCCCGGGGCGACGAAGGCCCAAAGCTGGTTGGCGATGATCGGGAAGGACAGGCAGAAGGCCCCGAACACCGCGATCTTCACCTGCACGAAGAAGGCCTCGTACAGCTTGGTATAGACAAGCCGACCGCCGCCGTCGCCGAACGCTTCCTTGAGGGGATGGACGAGAATGGCGAAGAGCTGCTCCGAAAAATAGAAGCAGACAGCGCCTGTGAGAAAGAGCGCGTAGACGCATTTGAGTAGGCGGCTGCGCAGCTCGATGAGATGGTCGAGCAAGGGCGCCTTGCTGTCGTCGATGTCACTGATCATGCCGCCGCGTCGCTCTTGCCAGAGGAACCCGCAAGATAGGGCGGCCCGCCGGTCGTCGGCGAGGGCGCTGGCGCGGGTTCGACGGGTGCCGACTGCGCGACGAAGGCCGGTGGGTCTTCGGGCGCGGAACGGGCGACGAAGGCGGGGGCGTCTGGCGTGCCGTCAGGGGGCGGCAAGGCGGCAGCGTCGGTTTCGGGCGGATGCTCTTCCATGATGCGCTTGTTCTGCGCCGCCCACTTCTTCTCCAGCTCCTCCAGTTCCACCTCGCGCACCATCGCGTCGATGCCAGTGCGGAAATGGCGGGCCATGCCCTGGGCCTTGCCCACGATCTGCCCCACCTTGTAGAGCGCGCGCGGCAAGTCCTTGGGGCCGATCACGATCACGGCGATGATCACGATCACCAGAAGTTCGGACGAATCGATACCAAACATGCGCGACTACCGGCCTGTGCTTGAAGGGATCAGGCCTTGCTCTTTTCTTCGGTCGCGCTCGGCGCATCCTGTTCGGGCACGCGATGGCCCTCGATCCGGGTCGCGGGCTTGGCGGGCGGCACATCGTCGTCCTCGGCCATGCCCTTCTTGAAGCTCTTGATGCCCTTGGCCACGTCACCCATCAGGCCGGAAATCCGGCCGCCACCGAACAGCAGCATGACGACCAGGAGCACGATCACCCAGTGCATCAGCGAGAAAGAACCCATTTCACATACTCCTGAAAGGAGGCCTTTCTAGGCCTCTTCCTCGTCATTTTCCACAACGGATTGGCCAACCAGACCCTCCAGCGCCAAATCCACGGGGTCGAGCAGGCCCGCGGCGCGCAGATCGTCCAGTCCGGGCAGGTCGCGTCGGCTGCCAAGCCCGAAATGCGTCAGAAATTCTACCGTCGTCGCGTAGATGAGCGGACGACCCGGCACTTCCCGCCGGCCCGCCGGACGGACCCACCCGGCCTCCATCAGCACGTCGATCGTGCCCTTGGCCACCTGCACGCCGCGAATCGCTTCTATCTCCGCGCGGCTGACCGGCTCATGATAGGCGATGATCGCCAGCGTCTCCATCGCCGCGCGGGAGAGCTTGCGCGTCTCGTCCTTCTCGCGCCGCAGGATGTGGGCCAGGTCCGGCGCGGTCTGGAAATGCCAGCGCCCGCCCCGTTCCACCAGATTGATCCCGCGCCCGGCATAGCGATCGGCCAGCGTGGCGAGCGCCACCGGCAGGTCGCCGCCTTCCCCCACATGCAGCCTGATCTCCGCCGGCGTCAGCGGCGTTTCCGCCACGAACAGCGTGGCTTCGACAGCGCGGAGATAATCGTCTGGTTCCTGCATCACGCCGCCGCCCCCGGCATCGGCGCGCGCAGATAGATGGGCTGAAAGATGCCGTCCTGCGCCATTTCCAGCCGCCCTTGCCGCGCCAGCTCCAGCGCGGCGACGAAGCTGCTCGCCAGCGCCGACTTGGCGCGCGGCGGATCGATGTCGGGCGGCAGGAAGGCTTCGAGCCGGGTCCAGTCCAGCGCCGCGCCGACCAGCGACCCCACGCGCTGAATCGCTTCGTCCAGCGTCATGACCGGGCGCACGGCAATGCTGTGTACCACCGGCTGCGTGCGGGCGCGCACCTGCCCGTAGGCGGCGATCAGGTCGTAGAGACTGGCGCGCCATTGCGCCTTGCGGACGAGGCGCAGCCCCTCCGGCGCGCGGCGCGGGAACACGTCGCGGCCGATGCGGTCGCGCGCCATCAGCCGCGCCCCCGCGTCGCGCATGGCGTTCAACCGCTGGAGCCGCAGGTGCAGCCGCAGGGCCAGTTCCTCGGGACTGGGATCGGGCTGTTCCGCCTTAGGCAGCAGAAGCGCCGATTTGAGATAGGCGAGCCACGCCGCCATCACCAGATAGTCTGCCGCCAGTTCCAGCTTCAATTGCCGGGCGCTGTCGATGAAGGCGAGATATTGTTCGGTGAGCGCCAGGATGGAGATTTCCCGCAGATCGACCTTCTGGCCCCGCGCCAGCGTGAGCAGCAGGTCCAGCGGTCCTTCCCAACTGTCGAAGCTGACCGTCAGGATATGCGGCGACGGAACCGCCGGCGACTCGAACAGGTCGCTCAAGCGGGCACCAGCCCCAGCAGGCTGTCGCGCGTGGCGATCAACGTCTCGAATTCGGGCTGGTCGGCATCGCGCCGGATCGACGCCATCGCCCGGTCGAGCCGGGCGCGGGACATATCCGCAATGTCGGGCAGGCGATCGGCGATGCCGATCATGTCGTCCATCCGCGCCCAGCAGTTGAGCGCAAGGTCGCACCCCGCCGCGACGACGCCGGCCGCAAGTTCGGGGATCGATCCCTTGAGCGCCTTCATATCGAGATCGTCGGACATCAGCAGCCCGTCGAAGCCGATGGAGTCGCGGATGATCTCGCCGATGATGGCGGGGGACAGGCTGGCCGGCCGCTGCGCGTCCCATTCGGTGTAGACGACATGGGCGGTCATCCCGATCGGTGCGTTGCGCAGCGTGCGGAAGGGCGCGAGGTCGGTTTCCAGCGCGTTCAGATCGGCATCGACCACCGGCAGGTCGAGATGGCTGTCGACCAGCGCGCGGCCATGGCCGGGCATATGCTTGACGATGCCCACCACGCCGCCCTCGGCCAGCCCCTCCAGCGTCGCGCGGCCGAGCGCCGCGACCCGCATCGGGTCCGCACCAAGCGTCCGGTCGCCCATGATGTCGCTCGCCCCGTCCTGCCGCACGTCGAGCAAGGGGAGCGCGTCCACGGTGACGCCGACCTCCGCCAGCATCAGGGCTAGCGCCCGGCCGTTGGCGCGGGCCGCCGCGATCGCGCTGGAGGGCGCGACATCGTAGAGTCGGTCGAAGGCAGCGGAGGCTGGAAAGGCAGGCCAGTGCGGCGGCTGCATCCGCGCGACGCGTCCGCCCTCCTGATCGATCATGATGAGCAGGTCGGCGCGCCCGTGCAGCGCCCGGAGATCGTCCGTCAGCGCGCGCAACTGGTCCCGGTCGGCGCAATTGCGCTTGAACAGGATATATCCAGCCGGCTCCGCCTCCGCGAAGAAGGCGCGCTCGTCAGGGGTGAGCGACAGGCCGGCCATGCCGAAGATCACAGGCTTCATGGGGCGAATGGTAGCGCCTGCCGCTGCCGCTGTCGAAGGGCTTTATGCCCGTCAGTTCACCACGATGCAGCTTTCGCCCGCGACCTTGAGCTTGCCGCACACCAGGCTGGCCTGCTTGCCCGCGCCGGCCCGCAGGCGGTAAAGCGTGCTGCCGCCGATTTCCACCGGCTCGATCGTCATGGGCAGCGGCGCGAGATAGGCGAAACGCTTCGACAGCTTGCCCCATGCATCCTTCGCCAGCGCGGCGTTGCCATAGGCGCCAAGCTGGATGGTTCCACCGGGCACAGCCTTTGGCGCGGTGGCACGGACCGGCGCGGCCGTTTCATCGGTGACGCGGGTGGAGACGCTCTGTGCGGGCTTCGCCGGGGCAGCAGGCCGGGCGGCGGCAGGCGCCGGCGTCGTCTTCTCGATCGGCGCTTCGGGCACGCGGCTCGGATCAATGCGGCCGTCCCGCACGACGCCCTCGCTGGCGGCGAAGCTGGCATCGCCCTCGCCGTCGAACTTCTTGGCATCGGCCTCGCTCGCGGCAATCTTATAGTCTCCGGGCGGCGCGGCGATCAGCGTGCCTTCGCCCGCGGCACCCGCGCCATTGCGGTTCTGGACCAGCCACACCCCCGCCACCACCGCGCCGATCAGGATCAGGCCGAGAAGGATGAACCCCAGCAGGCGCAGCGGCGATATGCGGTCGTCATCCGCATCGTCCATCGCCGGCTCAAGCCAGGGCAGCCGATCCTCGTCGTCCAGATCCAGTCTTCCCCGCGCATAATCGCCCATGCCAGTCCTTCCGCCTGTTTGCCTCAGCCCATTTCCGTGAGAGCGGCCACGCCCATAAGGGCCAGCCCGTTGCGGATAATCTGCCCGATTCCCCGCGCGAGGAAAAGACGCGTTGCAGTGAGCGCCGGATCGTCGGCCAGAATGACGCGCGCGCGCGGATCATCATTGCCCATATTCCACCATCCGTGAAAAGCCGAAGCCAAGTCATTGAGATAAAAGGCAACACGATGCGGCTCACGCGCCTGCGCCGCGCCATCGACCACGCGGGGGAACTGGGCGGCCAGCTTGACTAGGCCAAGCTCCGCTGTCCCGAGAAGGGACAGGTCGGGCGCGGGCAGCGCGATTCCGGCTTCCTCCGCCCGCCGGCCGAGCGAAGCAATGCGCGCATGGGCATATTGCACGTAGAAGACCGGATTGTCCTTCGACGCCTCGACCACCTTGGCGAAGTCGAAATCCATCTGCGCGTCGGCCTTGCGCGTCAGCATGGTGAAGCGGACGACATCCTTGCCCACTTCACGCACGACATCCGCCAGTGTCACGAAATTGCCGGCGCGCTTGGACATCTTCACCGGCTCGCCATCGCGCAGCAGGCGGACCATCTGGATGAGCTTGACGTCGAAGCGCGCCCGCCCTTCGGTCAGGGCCGCGACGGCAGCCTGGATGCGCTTCACCGTGCCGGCATGGTCCGCGCCCCATATGTCGATAAGCTGGTCCGCGCCTTGGGCCTTCTGGAAATGATAGGCCATGTCCGCGCCGAAATAGGTCCAGCTGCCGTTCGACTTCTTGATCGGGCGATCCTGATCGTCGCCGAATTGCGTCGAGCGGAACAGCGGCAGTTCGACCGGCTCCCAATCGTCGGGCAATTCGCCCTTGGGCGCTTCCAGCGTGCCGTCATAGACAAGGTCGTGCGCGCGCAGCCAGGCTTCGGCCTCGTCGGGCTTGCCCGCCGCCTGCAACTCGGCCTCGGAAGAAAAGATGTCGTGATGGATGCCGAGCAGCGCGAGGTCGCTGCGGATCATGTCCATCATCTTCGCGACGGCGAAAGTGCGGAAGAGGACAAGCCATGCGCTTTCCGGCGCGGTCACGAAGCGGTCGCCATGCTCGACGGCGAGAGCCTGGCCGACCGGCACCAGATAGTCGCCGGGGTACAGCCCTTCCGGGATATCGCCCACATCCTCGCCCAGCGCCTCGCGATAGCGCAGGTGGGCGGAGCGGGCGAGCACATCCACCTGACCACCCGCATCGTTGATATAATATTCGCGGATCACCTTGTGCCCGGCATATTCCAGCAGGGTCGCGAGCGCGTCTCCTACCACCGCGCCCCGGCAATGGCCCATATGCATGGGGCCGGTCGGATTGGCGGACACATATTCGACATTGACCGTCACGCCCTGCCCCGCGGTCGAGCGGCCATAATCGTCGGCATCCGCATGGATCGCGGCCAGCTCGGCGCGCCAAGTGGCGTCGTTCAGCGTCAGGTTGATGAAGCCGGGGCCGGCGATCGCGGCGCTTTCGACCTCGTCGAGGGCCTGGAGTTTCGCGACGATCGCCTCCGCCAGAGCGCGGGGGTTCGTGCCGGCCGGCTTCGCCAGCACCATGGCCGCG
Organism: Sphingobium sp.; assembly: GCA_013911745.1. Lineage (GTDB taxonomy): Bacteria > Pseudomonadota > Alphaproteobacteria > Sphingomonadales > Sphingomonadaceae > Sphingobium > Sphingobium olei. The sequence continues at coordinate 16,742 of JACESO010000017.1, forward strand.
TTGGTCGCAAGGTCGCCATGGCTCGCGTCGCGCGGCGGCTCGACGATCACGGGCTTGCGGTTGAGACCGGAAGGCAGCGTGCCATCGGCTTCCAGCGCGTCCAGCACGGCGTCGAGATGGGCGGTGAAACGGGTGTAGAGGGACACGGAGCGAAACTTTCTTGCAAGTTCCGTTCGCCCTGAGCCTGTCGAGGGGCTGCTCCTGTCTTTCAAGAAGGGCAGGGCTTCGACAAGCTCAGCCCGAACGGTGGATGGGACTGAGCCTTAACGGGTGGCGTTGTATCGGAGCTGGTCCTGGGTCAGGTTGAACCCGACCAGCAGTTCGAAGCTGGTGCGCTGCAGCGCCGCCTTGACGTCCGGCTGGGCGAAGGGGTCGATCGCGGCGTCGGCATCGCCGGCCTTGCGTTTCTGCGTGATCTTCGTCTGGATGTCGGCCGGCAGGGTCGCCGCCGCCTTGTCAACATAGGAACCCGCCTTCGCCTGTGCACTGGCGAGATACTGGCCGGGCGCGAAGGTCAGCGTCACCTGGCCGACGCGCTTGGCGACGACATTGGTTCCCGCCTGCACGACGGCCGAGAAATAGGGCAAGGTCACCTGGCGCGCGGCGGTGGCATCGGTACGGCGCGCATTCACGGTGAAGGTCGCTTCGGTATAGAATTGCGCGCCATCGGCGCAGGTGGATCGCAGGTCGGTGATATTGGCGACAACATCGATCGCCGATGCATCCGTGCTGCCGGCCGGGTTGAACAGCGTGACGTCCCCCGTCTGCGCCGGGATGGCGGCGACCGGACAGGCGGACCGAACCGCAACGATGCCGCCGCTGGCGTCGATCTCGCCCTTGCTCGAGCACCCCGCCAGAGCAAGGGCAAGCGTGGCGGCAGCGGCGAGACGGACGGTTTTCACGAGCAGACAATCCTTGGCGGGCCGGCCGGGGCCGGGAACTTTGCGCTTCCTTATCCGTCCCCCGCGGCCCGCGCAACCTCAAGGCTCTTTCTTCCGGAACCACATTGTCCTAAGCGGCTGGCATGACCCAAGCGCCCGACGTCCGCCGCCCGATGACCCTGCTGATCGCCGCGCCGCGCGGCTTTTGCGCCGGGGTCGATCGCGCCATCGTCATCGTGGAACGGGCGATCGAGAAATATGGCGCGCCGGTCTATGTCCGGCACGAAATCGTCCACAACAAATATGTGGTGGACAGCCTGAAGGCCAAGGGCGCTATTTTCGTTGAGGAACTGGACCAGGTGCCCGATGGCGTGCCGGTCGTCTTTTCCGCCCATGGCGTACCCAAGGCGGTGCCCGCCAAGGCCGAGGAACGCGGCCTGGACTATCTGGACGCGACCTGTCCCCTGGTCAGCAAGGTCCATCGCCAAGCCGAGCGGCAGGTGGATGCCGGCCGCCACATCCTGTTCGTCGGGCACAAGGGGCATCCAGAGGTGATCGGGACGTTCGGCCAGGTGCCGGCCGGCACCATGACGCTGATCGAGACGGTCGAGGAGGCCGAAACCTTCCAGGCGGCAGACCCGCACAATCTCGCCTTCCTGACGCAGACCACTTTATCCGTCGATGACACCGCGGCGATCGTCGCCACGTTGGAGCGGCGCTTCCCCGGCATCGCCGCGCCCAAGGGCGAGGACATCTGCTATGCCACATCCAACAGGCAGACGGCGGTGAAGGCGATCGCACTGCGCTGCGACGCGCTCTATGTGATCGGCGCGCCGAACAGTTCCAACTCGCTGCGGCTGGTGGAAGTGGCGGAGCGGGAAGGCACGCCCGCGCGTCTCATCCAGCGGGCAGACGAGATCGATTTAGCCTGGCTGACGGATGTCCACACGTTGGGGCTGACCGCCGGGGCCTCCGCGCCCGAAATATTGGTGCGCGAGGTGGTCGAGCGGATCGCCAGCCAGTTCGACGTCACCGAGGAACAAGTGGAAACCGCGCGTGAGAGCATCGCCTTCAAGTTGCCGCGCGGGCTGGAGGCTGCCTGATCCATGGCGGTCTATACTCATGTGCCCGCCGAAGAGATCGACGCTTTCCTGACCCGCTACGACGCCGGCCGGCTGGTGTCGGCCAAGGGCATCGCCGAAGGGGTAGAGAACAGCAATTACCTGCTGGAAACGACCGGCGGCGATGGGACAAGCCACCGCTACATCCTGACCCTCTATGAAAAGCGCGTGGACGAAGCCGACCTGCCCTTCTTCATGGACCTGCTGGATCATCTGGGCGCGCGCGGATGCGTTGTCCCGCGGTTCATCGCGGACAAAAGCGGACAGCGACTGCAACAGCTTGGTGGCCGCCCCGCCTGCCTGATCGAGTTCCTGACGGGGATCAGCGTGACCGAGCCAACCCCGGCGCAGGCGCGCGCGGCCGGCGTGGCGCTCGGCGAATTGCACAAGGCGGCGGAGGGATTTGCCGGCGAGCGGCGCAACGCGCTCGACATCGCGGGATGGCATGCGCTTGCGGCGAAATGCGGTCCCGATTTCGACAGCATCGCGCCCGGCCTTGGCGAACGGGTTGCGGGGGAACTCGCCTTTCTCGACGCGCACTGGCCGTCCGACCTCGACCGGTCGGTGATCCATGCGGACCTGTTCCCCGACAATGTGCTGATGCTGGGCGACCGGGTCACGGGCCTTATCGACTTCTATTTCAGCTGCACGGACCTTCGCGCCTATGACCTCGCCGTGACACACAGCGCCTGGTGCTTCAGCCATGACGGGGCGGCATGGTTCGGGGAGCGCGGGGCGGCGCTGGGATCGGGCTATGCGGCGGCGCATGGGCTGACGCAGCGCGAACGCGCGGCTTTTCCGATACTGTGCCGGGGCGCGGCGCTGCGCTTCCTGCTGACGCGCGCCTATGACTGGATCAACACGCCGGCCGACGCGCTGGTGACGCGCAAGGATCCGCTCGCCTATCTGCGCCGCATGGATTTCTACGCCAGCGCCGATCCGGCGGTCCTGCTCGGCGCATGAGCGAGCTTCCCCAGGTCGAGATCTTCACCGACGGCGCGTGCAAGGGCAATCCCGGCCCGGGCGGCTGGGGCGCCGTGCTGCGCTTCGGCGGGGTGGAGAAGGAGATTTCCGGCGGCGAAGCGCAGACGACCAACAACCGCATGGAGATGATGGCGGCGGTCGAAGCACTTAACATGCTCAAGAAGCCATGCCGCGTAACACTCTATACTGACAGCAAATATGTGATGGACGGCATCACCAAATGGGTGTTCGGCTGGCAGAAGCGCGGCTGGAAGACGGCGGACAACAAGCCGGTCAAGAATGTCGAAATCTGGCAGGCGCTGCTTGCCGCCGCCGCGCGTCACAAGGTGACCTGGCAATGGGTGAAGGGGCATGCCGGGCACCCGGAAAACGAGCGGGCGGACCAGCTCGCTTGCGCGGCGGCCGAGAGCTTCCGGCGCTAGGCCTCCGGGCGTTCGCTCCGCAAAATCGCCTCGATCAGGGTCATGTCCTCCGGCTTGTCGGCGTCGATGCAGGCTTCAGCCTTGTCCATCGCCACCAGCCGCGCGGCAAGGCCGAACTTGCGACCGACGCGGGCGATGCCCCCACGCAGCGTAAGGAGGCGCAGCAGTGCCCCGAACAGCGCGACCGGCCCGAAAGCGGCAAGGATTTTCCAGCCCTTCTTCCGGTCCTGCTCCACCTCCTGCCACAGGGCGATCATGCGCTTCGCCTTGTCGCTGCCGAACCAGAAGATGTTCGCGCCCGACCACCAGCCGTCGCGGAACTTGAGCCAGGTGCGGCGCGATTGCGGATAGCGGGCCAGCAAGGTGCGGCGCTCCACCAGCGCGACCGCCACATCCGCGCCCGCCGCTTCCGCGACGAACTGGTCGAGCATCGCCCCGTCCAGCAGGACATGATCGGCGGTGGTCAGCAGGACGGGGTAGGTTAGTCCCTCCCCCTCCATCAGCGCCAGCAGCGAGGACGCGATCCCCTGCCCGCCAGTTTCGAACCGGACGCGCGGATGGGTCGCCAGCCATGCGGTTGCCGGATCGGCGGCGTAGAGGTCAGGACGCTGGGTCAGGATGACGAGTTGCGCGATAGCAGCGTGATCGAGCAGCGCGCGGGCGGGATAGTCGATCATCGGCCGCCCCGCGACTGGCGCGAGCGGCTTGACCGGTACGCCCGCCGCGAGCGCCAACGGATCGGGAACCGGGCGTGCGCCCGCAAGCAGGATGGCGGTGACTGGAGCGGTCATGCGCCGCCGTTAGCGGAAGCGGCGATGGGCGGAAAGCGGCTTATTTGCCTTTGGCGGCGGGGCCTGCGCCGCCAGCCTGCGCGAAATTGTCATGCAGGCCGACGCGCAGCTGCCGATACTGCGCCAGCTTCGCGCGGAAGGCGGCCAGCTCCGCGCCGGCCAGTTGCGCCGTGGTGGTGAAGCGCACCGACAGCGGATTGACCGTCGCACCGTTGCGATACAGCTCGTAATGGAGGTGCGGTCCGGTGGAGAGGCCGGTAGAACCGACATAGCCGATCACCTGCCCGCGCCGCACGCGCTGGCCGGGGACGGCTGCGATGCGGCTCATATGGGCGTAGCCGGTGGCGAGACCGCCGCCATGCTGGATGCGGACATAATTGCCATGCCCGCCATGCCGCCCCGCATACGCGACCACGCCATCGGTCACGGCATAGATGGGCGATCCGTAGCGCGCGGCGAAATCGATGCCGGCATGCATCCGGGTATAGCCCAGGATCGGATGGCGGCGCATGCCGAAGCCCGACGACATGCGGCCGGACACGGGCGAGGACAGGACGCCGCGCCGTTCGCCCACGCCCGACGCCTCGAACCATTCGGTACGGCCGTCCTTCGTCCATTTGAGCATGTCGATCGACTTGCCGCGTCCGCGCTTGAGGCCCGCATAGAGAAGGTCTCCCACCTCGACATCGCCGGTTTCGGCGCGGCGATATTCGGTGACGATATCATAGCGGTCGCCCGCAGCGATGCCGCCAAGATCGACCTGTTGCGCGATCACGCGCAGGAAAGCCTGTACCGCGCGGGGCGGCGCACCGGCCGCGCGGGCAGAGCGATAGATGCTGTCGCCCACCACGCCCTGAATGCGGAGCGGCGTGTCGTCCACCCGGATGGGAATGCGCCGGGCGGACAGGAGGCCGCCGTTGCGCGTCAGTTCGACGCTGAGGTCAAGGCGGGCGCGGAAGGCCAGCCGGTCCAGCGGACGCGGCCGGTCGCGGGACGCGCGGCGGCCGAGGATGATGTCGAGCCGGGTGCCTGGCTTCACGCCCCCGTCGATGTCGCCGCCGACGAGGCCCATGACCGTCGAGACGTCGTTGCCGCTGACGCCCGCACGCGAAAGGGCGCGCGCCAGCGTGTCGCTGCTGCCCACCTGCGCGTTCAATTCGATCTGGGGCCGCTCGGGCGTTTCGCGCAGCGGCTGCACGGCATCGGTCGATCCCATATGCCGTCCGCTGTCCGCGCCGAGCGCCAGCGGCGTGATCATCTGGCTACGCACTTCGTCATAATGCGCGTCCGACAGGACAGGACCGGGCGCGCCGGGAACGGGCTCGAACGCCGGCGACAGATAGAGCGCCATGGCACAGAGGCCGAAGCAGGTGAAAAGGCCACGGAACCATGTGCGGCTGCCGATCCGCTGGCCCAGATCGGGCACCAGTTCGACCTCGTCGGCCCATTCCCGCAGGCGGGCGCGCCAGTCCTGCGGCTCCGGCGAGCGATTCAGCGACTCGGTCGCCCATAGCGACGCCGTGGCGCCGCCCTGCTGCAATCCGAGTTGGTGATCCTGAAACAAACCCGCGTCCCCAAGGGCTTCGCCGCCCCGCACAGCCCCCGCGCCGTGCGTGAGCGCGACCTTTGTGAACGCACAGGGTTAAAGTCAAATAAAGACCCCCGCTGGATGCGCGGAGGAACGGCGAAACGTGCGAACCGTCCGACCGGCGTCGCAATCGGGTATGGGACGGCGAATCCCCTTGCCGATCCGGACAGCCTGCCCGACATAGGAGGGACCATGGCCCAGTTCGCCCGCTCTCCCGTCACCGCGGTCCTGGGACCGACCAACACCGGCAAGACCCACCTCGCGGTCGAGCGCATGTGCGGCCATTCGAGCGGCATGATGGGCTTTCCCCTACGCCTGCTGGCGCGAGAGGTTTATGACCGGGTGGTGGCGATCAAGGGGCCGCAGTCGGTCGCGCTCATCACCGGCGAAGAGAAGATCGTGCCGCCGGGCGCGCGCTATTTCCTCTGCACGGCGGAATCGATGAGCCTCGACCGCGACTTCGCCTTCGTCGCGCTGGACGAGGCGCAGCTTGGCGCGGACCCGGAGCGCGGCCATATCTTCACTGACCGCATCCTGCGCGCGCGGGGCCGGGAGGAGACGATGATCCTGGGTTCCGCCAGCATCGCCCGCGTGGTGAAGGCTCTGGTCCCCGACATCGAGATCATCGGCCGCCCGCGCTTCTCCACTTTGTCCTATGCAGGCGCGAAGAAACTGTCCCGCCTGCCCAAGCGGTCCGCCATCGTCGCCTTCTCGGCTGAGGAGGTCTATGCCGTAGCGGAAATGCTGCGGCGGTTTCGCGGCGGCGCGGCGGTGGTGATGGGCGCGCTATCCCCTCGCACGCGCAATGCGCAGGTGCAGATGTTCCTGAATGGCGAGGTCGATTATCTGGTCGCGACCGACGCCATCGGCATGGGGCTCAACCTCGACGTCGCGCATGTCGCCTTCGCTTCGCTGCGGAAATTCGACGGCCGCCGATCGCGTCGGCTGAGCGTAAGCGAAATGGCGCAGATTGCGGGCCGCGCCGGACGACATCACAAGGACGGGACGTTCGGGAGCCTGGGCCATGAGGATGGCGACGCGGCCTTCACGCCCGAGGAGATAGAGGCGATCGAATCGCATCATTTCCCGCCGATCGACCAATTGTTCTGGCGCGACGGCGCGCCCCGCACTGACCGGCTGGACCAGTTGATCGCGGATCTGGAAGCGAAGCCCGAGCGTCCGGAACTGCGCGCGGCGCCGGAGGCGGTGGACCTGGCCGTGCTGAAGCGGCTTGCCGCCGATCCGATCGTCATCGAACGGGCGAAGGGCAAGCGTCAGGTGGAGCGGCTATGGGCCGCGTGCGGCCTGCCCGACTTCCAGAAGCTGGGAGCGGACCATCACGCCCGGCTGGTGAGCCGGATCTGGCGATTCTTGTCCGAAGGATCCGGCCACATCCCGCGCGACTGGTTTGCGCAGCAGGTCGCGCGACTCGATTCGGTCCAGGGCGATATCGACACGATTTCCGGCCGCATCGCCGCCGCGCGCACATGGGCCTATATCGCGCATCGGGCCGACTGGCTGGCGCATCCGGCCGAGATGGCGGAACGAACCCGCATGCTGGAACAGAAGCTGTCCGACGCGCTGCATAGCGCGCTGACCCAGCGTTTCGTGGACCGGCGGACGTCCGTCCTGCTGCGCGATATCGGCCAGAATGCGAGCACCCTGCCGGTCACTGTGGAGCAGGACGGGACGGTCTGCGTCGATGGCGAGACGATCGGGCGACTTGACGGCTTCCGATTCTCCGTCGATCCCGCTACGCGGCTTGCCGATCGCAAGATGTTGCTGGCGGCGGCCGACCGCCGGCTTGGAAAGGTGTTACGGGTGAAGGCTGAAGAACTGGTGGCGGCGGCGGACGCGGATTTCGTGCTGCTGGACGAGGCGGGACAGGCGCCGGGCATCGCCTGGGGCGGAACCACGGTGGCGGCGCTGCTCGCGGGTCCGAGCCTGCTGGCGCCTGAAATCCGGCTGGACCGCGCGCTGCTGGCGTTGGGGCAGGACGTGCAGAAGCAGGTCGTCGCCCGGCTTTCCACCTGGGTCGAGGCGCAGAAGCAGAAGCACCTGCTGCCGCTGGTCAAGATGGCCGAAAGCGCCGCCGACCCCGCTGTGCCGCCGGTCGTGCGGGCCGTGTTCGCCCAATTGGCCGATGCAGGCGGCGTGATGGCGCGGATCGATCTGGACGATGCGCTGGGCCATCTGGACAAGGAGCAGCGGCATCTGCTGCGCAAGGCGGGCATCGATATCGGCGTGCTCGACATCTATCATCCCGGCCTGTTGAAGCCCGGTGCGGCGCGCTGGCGGTCGGCCTTGCTGTCGGCGCGCATCGCCAAGCCCTGCCTGCCCCTGCCCGGCCCTGGCCTGACGCTGATCCCGGCCGGCGAGAAGCCAGCGCAAATGGGCGCGCGGATCGCGGGCTTCCGCGGTTTCGGCGACCAGATGCTGCGCATCGACATGGCCGAGCGGATGGCCCGCGCCGCGCATGAGGCGATAGCGAAGGACGAACCCTTCACCGCGACCAGTCCGCAGATCGTGTCCCTGGGCCTAAATGAACCATCCTTCCTGACGCTGATGCGTCTGGCCGGTTTCCGCCCGGTGGAACCGCGCGCGCCTGCGCCGGTCGCAGCGCCCGAGGCGGCTCTTGAAGGTTCCGAGCCTGTCGAAACGCCTGAAGCTGTGGAATCAGCCGAAGTCGCACCCCCCGCGGCTACCGGCGCGAACTGGGCCTTCCGTGGCCGCCAGAAACCGCGCCGCGAACGCCAGCATCAGGGAGCCAAGCCCCGCGCCGGCAAGGCAAGCGGCAAGCCGGAGGGCGACCGCCGCCCGTCGCGGGAACGCGCCCAGCGCCCCGCGTCGGCCGGCAGCACGCCAGCGCCCGCCAACAACGCCTTCGCCGGGCTTGCCGAGCTTTTGGGCCGCAATGGCTGACGCGGCGACGGTGGGGCATGGCCCCAGCCTTCGCATCGACAAATTCCTGTGGTTCGCGCGGCTGTCCAAAAGCCGCTCGAACGCGCAGGCGCTGGCGGAGGACGGTCATATCCGCCTGAATGGGCGCCGCATCGACCGCGCGCACGCGCCGGTCCGTGCGGGCGACCTCATCACCTTTCCCCATTTCGACAAGGTCCGCGTGGTGCGCGTGATGGCGCTGCCGGCACGGCGCGGTCCCGCCCCGGAAGCGCAGGCCTGTTACGAGGAACTTACCGTCGGAAGCTGACGCACCGCCAGGCCGTTCCTGTCTGTCTTCAATGACCCGCCTCGAACGGCCTGCGACGGCGTGAACTTCGCCCGTCCCATTCAAACCGGCCCTACATCCATGGCAACAATATCCTCATTGACCTTGCGCGCATGCGGGCATAGCAGGGCCGCGCTTTTCAACACCAAGAGTGCCAGCCAATGACCTATGTCGTGACCGACAACTGCATCCGGTGCAAATATATGGATTGCGTGGAGGTCTGCCCCGTCGACTGTTTCTACGAGGGCGAGAATATGCTGGTCATCAACCCCAATGAGTGCATCGACTGTGGCGTGTGCGAACCGGAATGCCCGGCCGAGGCGATCCTGCCGGATACCGAAAACGGGCTGGAGCCATGGCTGGAGCTGAACGCCAAATATTCGGCGGAATGGCCCAACATCACGGTCAAGGGTGATGCGCCCGCTGACGCTGACGCGATGAGCGGCATCGAGAACAAGCTGGAAAAATTCTTCTCGCCAGAGCCCGGCTCGGGCAGCTGACGCCGTCTTCGTTTCGTGCAGTTTTCGCGCCACCCCCAGACATTGTGTCCGGGGGTGGTAATTTTGTTACGAATCTGCTAAATAGGCGATCGTTGTCCGGATGTCCCCCTGTCCGGCCCTGGAGAATGATCTTCATGTCATGACGGTGGCGCCGTGGACCTCCCGGCATTTGTCTCTGGCACATCTGCCCCCGCGTTCGTCCCGTTCCCCGGTTGAATTGGAAAGGTATCAAATGGCTGCCAAGGCGCTGTCCTTTGACGTTGGTGATTATGTCGTTTACCCCAAGCATGGCGTTGGCCGTGTGATCGAACTGCAGAAGGAGCAGATCGCGGGCATGGAGCTGGAGCTGTACGTGCTCCGCTTCGAAAAGGAGCGCATGACGCTGCGCGTGCCGACCAACAAGGCCGAAGGCGTGGGCATGCGCAAGCTGTCCAGCAACAAGACGCTGGAGGAGGCCATGGAAACGCTGAAGGGCAAGCCCAAGGTAAAGCGCACCATGTGGTCGCGCCGCGCGCAGGAATATGAAGCCAAGATCAACTCGGGCGACCTGGTGTCGATCGCCGAAGTGACCCGCGACCTGTTCCGCGCCGACGACCAGCCCGAGCAGAGCTATTCCGAACGGCAGATTTTCGAGGCCGCGTCCAGCCGGCTGGCGCGCGAACTGGCCGCCATGGAAGAAACGGACGAGCCGAGCGCGCTCAAGAAGATCCTGCGCATCCTGAACGAGGCTGCGCCCAAGCATGTGAAGGTTGAAGCCTAAGTCAGGTCTTCATCAGGGGTTAAAAGGGCGCTCCGGTTGGTCCGGGGCGCCCTTTTTCATTCGTACGATACGTGGCGATCACTCGCTCTTGGCGGCGTCCTTGGCCGCGTCGCCGACGTCGCTGGCCGCCTGGCCGACCTGCGTCGCGGCGCTGCTGACGGCATTGTCCTTGTTCGTCTGGCTGGAAATCAGGAAAAAGGCGGCGACCGCCACCACGACGACCAGCAGCAGAACAGCGAAGGTGGTGCCGCCGCCGCGCTTTTCGATCACCGTCGTCGTTGTCATCGGCCGTTCCTGATATTCACCGCGATAATCGCTCATGTGTCTCTCCTCCTCATATGCCGCCCGCAGCAACAATGCCGCAATGAGGAAGGAGGTTCCCGCACGGACGGGTCGCGAGAAACGGTCAGCGTGCCGAGGAGCGGAGGACCGGCGTCAATCCACGCCGTTGTCGATGGGCACGAAAGCCCCCTTGGCACGGTCCTTCACCACCCTGTCGGCACGGAAGACCGATCCGCTCATCGTGATATAAACGCCCGGCTCGGCAACCTGCGCGGTGGCGAAGGCCATGCCCAGGTTGAAGCTCGCGTCGCTTTCCCCGAAGCGCGCCGGGGCGAGCGCGCCGACCAGCACGATCGTCTTGCGGGGAATATCGCGCAGCAGCCGGGCCGTATCCGTCATCGTGTCCGTGCCATGGGTGATGACGACATGATTTTCCGGCGCCGCCGCGACCCGCGCGTAGATCAGCGCGCGATCATGATCGTCCAGCTCCAGGCTGTCCTTGCGGGTCACTTCCTCGATACGGAAGGGACGCTTGACCCGCGCGATATCGAGCAGCTTCGCCATCACCGTTTCGCCCACTTGATAGTCGGACAGCGCGTCGAAATAGATTTTGTCGATCGTCCCGCCGGTGGTCAGCAGCAGGATGGGCGTTTCAGGTGACAGCATGGGATATCCTTGTCGAAAGCTATGCGCCGCGGGCCATCGCTTCGCCGCGGTTGCGGGCGGCGGCCAGCGTATCGGTCAGAAGCGCCAACAGCCGCTGGTCGGCATCGAGTACATTGAGCCCTTCGCGCGTCATCCCACCCGGCGAGGCGACCTGATCGGCAAGCGCTGCCGGGCTGACCGCCGCTTCGGCCGCCATGTTGGCGGAACCCTGCACCGTGGCGAGGGCCATGCGCGCTGCCTGCTCCGCGGGAATGCCGATGGCTTCGCCTGCGCGCGCCAAGGCGTCGACGAAGCGGAAGAGGAAGGCGGGACCGCAGCCTGACAACGCAGTGATCCGGTTGAACAGCGCCTCATCATCAATCCATTCGGCGAGGCCCAGCGGCTGGATCAGCGCGTCGACGGCTGCTTTCGCCTCTACGTCTGTGCGTTCGTCAGTGAACAAGGCTGTGACGCCCTCGCCCAGTCCGACGGGGAGATTGGGCATCGCGCGGACGATAGCGCGGACATGGGGGAAGTGCGCGCGCAGGGTGGCGAGCGTGGTGCCGGCAAGGATCGACGCCAATCGGGTGTCGGGGGAACATCGCGGGCCAAGGGCGGCGGCCACGTCGTCGATCTGGTAAGGCTTCATGCCCAGAAGAACGGTGGTCCCCGGCGGCAGCGCATCAGGATAATCCGTGACGACAGTCACGCCATCCGCCACCGGACGCCCGCTGGGACGCAGCACGGTGACGCGCGCCGGATCGAGCCCGCAGGCAAGCCAGCGCGACAGCATCTGGCCCGCCATATTACCGCAGCCGACCATGAACAGGTGGTCGGGAAAGATCCTTGACTCGTTGGCCTCCGCCATGGCCGTCAAGCCTCGCCGCGGGTTTCGATCAGGCTGGCGGAAATGGCTTCGGACGGCGACTTGCCGCCCCACAGGACGAACTGGAACACGGGGTAGAAGCGCTCGCATTCGTCGATCGCGGTTTCGACAAGCAATTGCGCCTGATCCAGCGTCAGCGTGCCGCCCGCGCCGAGCAGCGCGCCGTGGCGGAACAGGATGATGCCGCTGGACGACCACAGCTCGAAATGGCCGATCCACAATTGTTCGTTGATGAGGCCCAGCGTTTCGTAAATGGACGCGCGCTTTTCATCCGTGACGCGGATGTCGGGCATGGCGAGCAGCTGCAGCACCTGATCCTCGTCGCGCCAGATGCCGCGCAGTTCATATTGCGCCCAACTTCCCTGCGTGTTGGCGACGATCTCATCATCGCCAACCTGGTCGAAGCTCCAACCGTGCGCCTCGAAATAGGCCGCCAGCATGTCGATGGGGGCCGCTTCCTGACCACCATGTTCAAATTCGTCACTGTCCATCATCGGCGGGCCATATCACCGCATGCGGCGAAAAGACAGGCGGATCAGTTCGCGTTTTCCGGCTTGGAACCGGCACCCTTGCCTTCGAGCGCGTCAAGCCGTGCCTTCAGCAATTCGACCTCTTCACGCGCGGCCGCAGCCATGGCCTTCACGGCGTCGAACTCCTCGCGCGACACGAATTCCATGCCGCCGATCCATTCCTTGGCGCGTTCGCGCGCGTTGGATTCAAATTCGCGCGTCATGCCCGCGAACGTGCCGGCAGCACCATTCACCAGCTTGGCCAGATCGTCGAAAAAGCGGTTCTCGCTCTGCATCTTGCTTGTCCTTCCTGCAGCGCGACCCGCGCGCCCTGTCGTCTATATCTGGGTCTTGAGCGCCGGAGCGACAAGGGTGTCGGCACCGGGATTGAGCCGGTCGATCTCATAATTGAGGAAGGAGGCAAAGGCCAGCCACGCAAGATAGGGGAGCAGCAGAACCCCGGCGAGGCGGCGAATGCGCCAGAAAAGGAACGTCGTGACAGCGACCACCACGAACAGGGCGACGAGCAGGAACAGGGCCTCGCTGACCTGGTGCGCGCGGAAGAAAAGCGGCGACCAGGCCAGATTCATCAGGAATTGGATCAGGAACAGCGTGATCGACGCACCGCGCCCGCGCGCGCCGCGCGCATGCAGGACCATGGCGAAGGCAAGCGCCATCAGCACATAGAGGATGGTCCAGGCGACCCCAAACGCCCAGCCTGGCGGCATCGCGGCGGGCTTGACCAGACCGTCGAACCAGCGATTGCCATAGCCGCTGTTGGCGAGCTTCCCTGACAGGAAACCCAGAAAGACGATGGCGGGAACCGTGACCAGCGCCCATCGCAGATAGGCGAGACGCAACTGGCCCGGAGACGCGATTTCATTCATCGACAGCAACACTCCCCACCCATGTCACTCCGCCGGATCGGGCGAATCCCTGAGGGCCGAATCCAGCTTGCGACCAACGGTTTGCGGAGAAACCGTGCGCTTGGCAACGCGCGAGTAGAAGATCGGTATCAGGTAGAGCGTGATCAGCGTGGCGAGGCTAACGCCGAACACTACCACGACGCCGATCGAATGGCGCGCCGCCGCCCCAGCCCCGCCGCGGATGACGAGCGGGACCGCGCCGATGACCGTAGCGATCGACGTCATGAGGATCGGGCGCAGGCGGCGTTTGGCGGCTTCGCGGATCGCTTCGGCGATTTCCAGGCCCTCGTCGCGCAACTGGTTGGCGAATTCCACGATCAGGATGCCATTCTTGGCCGCGAGGCCGACCAGCATGACGATGCCGATCTGGCTGTAGAGATTAACCGATCCGCCGGTCAGCGCCAGCCCGAGCGCACCACCCGCCACTGCCAGCGGCACGGTGGCGATGATGACGGCCGGGTGGATGAAGCTTTCGAACTGGGCGGCGAGCAGCAGGAATACGATCAGGATGGTAAGGCCGAACACCAGCCAGATGGACCCGCCGGTTTCGCGCAACGACTGGCTTTCGCCGCGATAGCCGATCGCCAGCACCTCGGGCGACTGGCGCGCCTGATCCTCAAGGAAGGTCAGCGCTTCGCCCAGCGAGGTTCCCGGCGCGAGCGCGGCGGTGAGAGTGATAGCGCGGAGCTTGTTGTAGCGGTTGAGCTGGCGCGGGCCGGCGACCTCACGCACCGTCACCAACGCCGACAGCGGCACCAGCGCGCCCGAGCGGCTGCGCACGTTGATCCGTTCAAGATCGGCAAGCGTCTGCCGCCCCTGCTGTTCCGCCTGCACGACGACGCGATATTCCTCGCCCCGGTCGACATAGGTCGTCACGCGGCGCGATCCCAGCAGGCTTTGCAGCGCCTGACTGATGTCGTTGGCCGACACGCCCAGATCGCCCGCTCGCGGCAGGTTCATCTCGATCCGCATCTGCGGCTTGGATTCCTTGTAATCGCTGTCGAGATTGATGAGGCCTGGATAATTGGCAGCGGCTGCCATGATCCGGTCGCGCGCGGCGAGCAGCCCTTCATAGGTCGAACCCGCCAGCACGATGTTGACCGGCAGCCCGCGCCCGCGCCCCAGGCCTGATCGGGGAGCGGCATTGCCCCGAACGCCGGGCTGTTCCGCGATCACCCGGTTGATGATGGTCGCCACCTCCGCCGTGGTGATGGTGCGATCCTCCCATGGGCGCAGGAAGGCGATGACGTTGCCGCTGTTGAAATCGTCGGTCGTGCCAAAGCTCGACGGCGTGCGGATGACGAGGTTCTGAAGCGTGCCGTCCTTGCGCAGGAAGGCAAGATCGTCCTCGATCTTCTTCATATAAGCCATCATCCGGTCGAAGCCGGTGCCTTCAGGTGCGCTGATTTGCGCTTCCACGACGCCGGTATCTTCGGCCGGAGCCAATTCCGTCGGCAGGCGCGTGAACAGGAATCCGGCGACGCCCAGAAACAGCAGGACTCCGAGCAACGGCAGCAACGGCTTGTTCAGCACCCTGTCCAACAAGCGGGCATAACCGGCTTCCAGCCGCTGGAACCGATCGTCCACCCAGCGCGCCAGGCGGCCGCGCTCGGCGGTCTTGAGCAGCTTGGAACAGAGCATCGGCGCGAGGCTGAGCGAGATGAAGCCGGAAAAGGCGATGGCGGCGATCATCGCGATCGCGAGTTCGCGGAACAGCAGGCCGGTCTGCCCGGCAAGGAACATGACCGGCACGAACACGGCGCACACAACCAGCGTGGTCGAGATGATCGCGAAGCCCACCTGCCGCGTGCCGAGATAGGCGGCGACCAGCGGATCGTCCCCCTGCTCCACGCGGTGATAGACATTTTCCAGCACAACGATGGCGTCGTCCACCACCAGGCCGATGGCGAGGACGAAGGCCAGCAAGGTCAGCAGGTTGATCGAGAGGCCCAGCAGCCACATGACGGCGCAGGTGGCGAGCAGGCAGATCGGCACCGTGACCGCCGGGATCAGCGTGGCGCGTACGGAGCCCAGAAACAGGAAGATGACGAGGATGACGAGCAGCGCGGCCTCGATCAGCGTATCGTAGACATTCTCGATCGCGCGCTCGATGAAGAGTGATTCATCGGTGCCGATCGCAATGCGCATCCCCTGCGGCAGGCTGGGCTTGATATCCTCGATCAGCGCCTTGGCCTTTTGCGCGACCTCCAGCGTGTTGGCGCCCGACTGGCGGATGATACCGATGCCGACCGCGGTGCCCTGGTTGGACCGGAAGCTGCTGTAGGGATTTTCGGCCCCTTCCTCGATCCGGGCAACGTCGCCCAGCTTCACCTGATAGCCGTCGTCCGAACGGCCCACGACCAGCTGCGCGAATTCTTCCGGCCGGGCGTAGGCCCGTTCGACACGCAGCGTCTGGTTCTGGTCCTTGGATTCGAACCGGCCTGCCGGCAGTTCGACGTTCTGGCGGCGGAGAGCCGCTTCGACATCCGCCGGTGTGAGGTTGAACGCCGCCAGCTTTTCGGCGTTGAACCAGATACGGGTCGAGGGCCGCGCCTCGCCGCCGATCGTTACGCGGGCGACGCCATCGATGGCGGCGAAACGGTCGGCCACATTGCGATCGAGATAGTCGCTGAGCCTGATCGGCGACCATCCGGGCCGCGAAAAGACGATGAACAGAATGGGGCGGGCGTCGGAATCCACCTTGCGAATTTCCGGCGCGAGAGCGTCTTCCGGCAAATCCTCCACCACGGACCCGACCCGGTCGCGCACGTCATTGGCGGCGGTGTCGATGTCGCGCGACGGATCGAATTCGATATTGATGTTGGACGTGCCGTCCTGCGACGTGGAGGTGATCGTCTCGATCCCCTGCACGCCCGCCACAGCATCTTCGACCAGCTGGGTGATGCGGGTTTCGACCACGGACGCGGCCGCGCCCGTATAGGTGGTTTCGACAGAGACGATGGGCGGATCGGTGTCAGGATATTCGCGTACCGAAAGACTGAAATAGCCGACGATGCCGACGATGCAGAGCAGCACCGCGATGACGGCGGCGAAGACGGGCCTGCGGACGGAAAGATCGGAAAGCTGCATTGCGCTTAGCCGCCGGCCTTGGCCGCGCGATCCTTGCCGCCCGACCCGACCCCGCCGGGAGCGGGCTTGTCACCCGCAAGACGGACCGTCGTGCCGTCCGTCAGCTTGACCACGCCTTCGGTAACGATCTTCTGGCCCGGTTTCACGCCGCCGGTGATTTCGACCATGCCGTTCTGGCGGATGCCGGTATCGACCTTCACCCGCTTGGCGGTGCGGCCTTCCAGCACGAACAGATAGCGGTCGTCGGCTTCCCCGACCAGGGCAAGTTCCGGCGCGGCAAGGGACTGGCGTTGCCGCGCCAGTACACTGACGGTCAGTAACATGCCCGGTTTGAGTGCGCGGTCGGGATTGGGCAGGATGGCGCGGACGCGGACGGCGCGGCTGGTGGGATCGATGACCGGATCGATGGTGGCGATGGTGCCGTTGAACGGCCGATCGGGCCAGGCGGCGGACACCGCCTTGATCGGCATGCCTTCATGGATCGTCGACAGCCGCGTTTCAGGAATGGTGAAATCAAGCTTGATGCGGCTGATGTCGCTGACCGTGGCGATGGCCGTGCCGGCGGGGATGATGGCGCCCACGGAAATGGTGCGCAGGCTGACATAGCCCGAAAAAGGCGCGCGGATCGTGCGATCGGTGATGGCGGCGCGCGCCTGATCGGCATTCGCGCGGGCGGAATTGACCAGCGCCACCTGCTGGTCGAGCGACGCCGCCGTGGCGAAGCCGCGGCTATTGAGTTGCTGGATGCGGTCAAGCTGCTGCTGCGCCTGTCGCGCCTGCGCCTGCGCGGCGGCGAGTTCGGCGCGCTCCTGCGCCACCGCCATGGTGGCGATGACCTGACCCTGGCGCACATAGCCGCCATCCGCGAAGTGAATGCTGTCCACCCGTTCCGTCACGGGGGCGGACAGCACGACCTGTTCGTTCGCCAGCGCGGTGCCCACCGCTTCCAGATCGTCGGAGAAGGAAACGCGTGCGATCGGGCGGACTTCGACCAGGGGAACGGTGCGCGGCCTCTTCTCCTTTTCACCGCTGCAACCGGCAAGACAAAGGGTCGTGAAAATGATGGGCACAAGGAGACGCATGATATTGGGCTTACAGGCCTTTTCGGGTGGGACAAGCCGTGCCTTGGTCACGGCGTGTATCATTATGTATCGAGCCGCAAGACGAATGCGGACGCGTTATCCACCAAGCCGGGCGTGCAGCAGAAATTCGACGTTGCCCTGAGGGCCAGTAATGGGGCTTTGCGTCAGGCCAGTGACGGTCCACCCCTGCGTTTGCACCCAATGCGCGACCTCTTCGCACACGCGTTGATGTACTGCGGGATCGCGCACCACGCCATTCTTGCCCACCTCCTCGCGCCGCGCCTCGAACTGCGGTTTTACGAGCGCGACGAGATGCGCGCCGGGGCGAGCGAAGCCGATCGGCCGCTCCAGCACCTTTGCCAGGCTGATGAAGCTTGCGTCGCAGACGATGATGTCGACCTGTTCGGGAACATGCGCCTCTGTCAGGATGCGGGCGCTGGTCTGTTCATGCACGATGACGCGGTCGTCGGAGCGCAATTTCCAGGCAAGCTGGTTGGTGCCGCTGTCGATGGCGTAGACGCGTGCCGCGCCGTTCGTCAGCAGCACGTCGGTAAAGCCGCCTGTGGATGACCCGACATCGATGGCGACGAAGCCGGTGACATCGATGGCGAAGGCTTCCAGCGCGTGGGCGAGCTTGATGCCGCCGCGCGAGACCCAGGGATGATCGCGGCCGCGCACGTCCAGTTCCGCGTCATCGGCCACCTGCTGTCCCGCCTTCTCGATCTTGCGGTCGCCAAGGAAGACGAGGCCGGCAAGGATCAGCGCCTGCGCGCGCGCCCTGCTTTCGGCGAGGCCATGATCGACGAGCAACTGGTCGGCGCGGACCTTGGCCATCAGCGCACCAGCGCGGTAAGCGTGGCCGGCGTCAGCAATTGCGGCAGCGTCTGCGCGTCCTTGCCCGGCGCATACCAGAGATAGAGCGGCACGCCCGAGCGTCCCTGACCTTCGAGGAAGCGAGTAATAGCGGGATCGGCATTGGTCCAGTCGCCCACCATCACGGTGACGCCCGCCTTGCGAAAGGCGTCCCGCGTTTCGGCGCGGTCGATTGCGGCCGCCTCGTTAGCCTTGCAGGTCAGGCACCAATCGGCCGTGAAGTAGAGGAAGACCGGTTTGTTCGCGGCGCGCAGGCTGGCGAGTTTCGCGACATCGAAGTGGACAGCCTCGGCGGCATTTTCGCTGGCCGCCGGAGCGCTGGTCGGCAGGGCGGAAACGGCGCCGCCAAGCACTGCCAGGGCCGCGATGAGGGCGATCCAGCCACCGGGCCTGCCGGCCCGTTGCCGGCCGCCCAGCCACCAGAGCAGCAGGGCAAGGATGAGGGCCGCGCCAAGGCCGATGGTCATGCCGGACACGCCGCGCTGCTGCCCCAGAAGCCAGGCAAGCCCGAGCGCGGTGAGGAACATCGGGATGGCGAGGATCTTCTGGAACCGGCCCATCCATGCGCCGGGCCGGGGCAGCCGCCGACGAAGTGCAGGGATATAGGCAAGCAGCAGGAACGGGAGTGCCAGCCCCAGGCCAAGGCCCGCGAACACGGTAAGCGCGGCGGCAAGCGGCAGCAGCAGCGCCGCGCCCATCGCCGCTGCCATGAAGGGGCCGGTGCAGGGCGTAGCGACGAAGGCGACCAGCGCGCCGGTCCAGAAGGCACCGGAAAGGCCGCCCTTCCCCGCCAGCCCTTCGCCGCCGCCATACGCACTGAGATCGAACAGGCCGGCCAGGTTGAAGGCGATGGCGGTCACCAGCAGCAGCAGCGCCAGGATGATGCGCGGATCCTGCAATTGAAAGGCCCAGCCGAACGCACCGCCCGCCGCCCGCAGCGCGAGCAGCAGTCCGCCCAGCGCCAGGCAGGTGAGGATGATGCCGGCCGCATAGGCCAGCGCTTCGCGCCGGACGATGCGTTCGTCGCCGCCCGCCTTTGCGAGCTTCATCGCCTTGAGGCCGAGGATCGGGAAGACGCAGGGCATGATGTTGAGCAGCAGGCCACCGAGCAGCGCGCCGCCCAGCGCCGCGAGGATCGCGCTCCATTGCCCGGCGGACGATCCTCCCGCGACTGGGCCGGGCCGTGCGGTAACCAAGAAGCCGACATGATCGCCGGTGCGCAGCACGGCCTGCACCGCGCCGCCCTTGCCACCCTGCGCCGCGTCCGTTTCGATCAGCAGACGGTCACCGTCGCGCGACACCGTCTGCGGCGCGGCATAGCGGGCGAGACCCTCCGCCAGCGGGAAGAGGTGGATGTCGCTGGCCTGCGCGCTGGCCGGGAAAGGAACCGAAAGACGCAACCGGCCGCCTTCCGTCGCATAGGTCGCTTCTGACCCGAGAGGGCGCGGCAAATGCGTCCGCCACGCGTCGAAGCGCGCCTGCGCCGCTGCCGGCACGCTTCCGTCACCGGCCACAAGATCAAGGGTCAGCTCGCCGCTTTCCGGCACGCAAACCTTGTCCGTGCAGGCAAGCCAGTTGGCCTTTGCGCGGATCGGCAGGTGCGTCCCCGCAGGCACATCGGCCGCGACCTTGAGGTCCGCCAGCACGGCATAGGGGCCTTCATAGACGTGGTTCATCAGGCCGGAGATCAGCAGCGTTTCCGGCACTGGATAGCGCAGCACGCCGACGGTCACACCCTTGGGCAGCGTCCACTGGACGGTCATGCCCAGGCCCGCATCCCCCGGATTGAGCCAGTATCCGTGCCAGCCCTTTTCCGGCGTCATCGCAAAGGCGATGGTCGTGCCGCCGCCGGGTTTCGGAACACCGCTCTCCGCCTCCAGCTGCGCAGCGATATGGGCCGGACCGCCGCCGAATGCGCCGCCCTGTGCGTGCGCCGTTGACAGGCCCGTCAGCATCGCGAGCGTCATCAATATGACTTGAAAAATGCGCATCGGGCCTCTGGTCGGGTGGATGCTAGCGGGCTAGGTCGCTCCCCAACCGCCGTCAAGGCATGAGAAGGTCAAGAGAATGTTGAAACGAGTCGCCGCCACTCTGTTGCTTGCCACCGCCGTGCCGCTGGCGGCCCAGTCTCCGGCACCCTCGCCTGCCCCGGCATCGACCGCGCCATCCATGCCCGCAACGCCGCCCAAGCTGATCGTCGCGATCAGCGTCGATCAGTTTTCGGCCGACCTGTTCAGCGAATATCGGCAATATTATAGCGCGGGGCTGAAGCGGCTGACGGAGGAAGGCGCCGTCTTCCCGCGCGGCTATCAAAGCCATGCGGCGACCGAGACCTGCCCCGGCCATTCGACCATCCTGACCGGCAGCCGCCCGTCACGCACCGGCATCATCGCCAATACATGGTTCGACCTGTCCACCGGCCTTGCGGATAAGGCGGTCTACTGCGCCGAGGATGAAAGCCGGCCGGGCACCAGCAGCGACAAATATGAGGCGTCGCCCGTCCACCTGCGCGTCCCGACGTTGGGTGGGCGGATGAAGGCGGCCAATCCCGCGACGCGCGTCGTGTCCGTATCGGGCAAGGATCGCGCCGCGATCATGATGGGCGGGCCGACCGCCGATCAGGTATGGTGGTTGGGCGGCGCTCAGGGCTATGTCAGCTACAAGGGCGTGGCGACGCCGCCGCTGGTGGCGAAGGTGAATGCAGTGATGGCGCAGCGGCTGGCGCAGGCCAATGCAGGCTTCGACCTGCCGATGCAATGCGCCGCCAAGGACTTTCCGGTGCGGGCCGGCGACAGGACCGTGGGCACCGGCCGCTTCGCCCGCGCCGCCGGCGATTACAAGGCGTTCCGCATCTCGCCCGAGCAGGATGCGATGACGCTGGCCTTCGCCGCTGCAGCGATCGAGTCCATGGACCTTGGCAAGCAGGCACAGACGGACATCATCTCCATCGGCCTGTCCGCGACGGACTATATCGGTCACACCTACGGCACGGAGGGCACCGAAAGCTGCATCCAGGTCGATCGGCTGGACAAGGAACTGGGCGCGTTCTTCGACCGGCTGGACAAGGACGGGATCGACTATGTCGTGGTGCTGACGGCCGATCATGGCGGCCATGACCTGCCCGAGCGCTATCGGCTGAACGCCATACCCATGGAACAGCGGGTCGATATGGCGCTGACGCCCAAGGCGCTGTCAGACGCCGTGGCCGCGAAGGCCGGACTGCCCGGCAAGAAGGTGATCTGGGGCGATGGCCCTTCCGGCGACCTCTATTTCGACAAGGGACTGACCGCCGCCGAGCGCGCGAAGGTGGAGGCGGAGACGCTGAAGCTGCTGCGCGCCCATCCGCAGGTCGAGACGGTGTTCACGAAAGCGCAGATCGCCGCTGCCCCCTCGCCGTCCGGGCCGCCAGAGAGCTGGACCCTGCTTCAGGAAGCGCGCGCCAGCTTCGACGCGGAAAGGTCGGGCGACTTGTTGTTGCTGCTGAAGCCGCGGGTGATGGCGATCCCCGAACAGGCGGTGATGGGCAGCGTCGCCACGCACGGATCGCCATGGGACGCGGACCGGCGCGTGCCGATCATCTTCTGGCGCAAGGGGATGCGCCATTTCGAGCAGCCGATGGGCGTCGAGACGGTCGACATCATGCCAAGCCTGGCGGCGTTGATCGGACTGCCCGTGCCGAAGGACCAGATTGACGGGCGGTGCCTGGACCTGATCGCTGGCGATGGGGACAGCTGCGCTGGAAAATAGGTCAGATATTCTCGCCGACCCCGTCCGTGCTTTCGAGCAGGGCATGGACGCGGTGCGGCGCTGACACCTCGACGCGGCTGGTGACTTCATATTGGGCCTTGGCCTGCCGGACATTGCTGTCCGCCGGCACGCTGTCCGTCAGCCGGACATTGCTGTCCGCCGGCACGCTGTCCGTCAGCCAGACATTGCCGCCGATTACCGACCGGCTGCCGACGATCACCCGGCCCAGCACCGTCGCGCCGGCGTAGATGACCACGTCATCCTCTATGATGGGGTGGCGAGGCAGCGCCTTTTCCAGCCGGCCGCTGCGATCCGAGGGGAAGCTCCGCGCGCCGAGCGTCACGCCCTGATAGAGGCGCACACGGTCGCCGACGATCGCGGTTTCTCCGATCACGACGCCCGTTCCATGGTCGATGAAGAAGCTGTGCCCGATGGTCGCGCCGGGATGAATGTCTATCCCGGTCGCGCTGTGGGCGATTTCGGAGACGATCCGCGCCACGAGCGGCGCACCCAGCACATGCAGCCGGTGCGCGAGGCGATGGTGGATGATCGCCAGCATCGACGGGTAGCAGATCAGCACCTCGTCCACGCTGCGCGCCGCCGGATCGCCCAGAAAGGCGGCATCGACGTCCGTGTCCAGCAGGTCGCGCAAGCCCGGCAGGCTTTGCGCGAAGCCCCCGATGATGCGCGCCGCCTCCGCGTCCAGAGCCGTCGCCGGTTCGTCCTTCATGGCATAGATCAGCTCCAGGCGGATCTGGCCGTAAAGGCGGCTGAGCACCGTCTGGAGGGTTTCCGCGACATAGGCGTCCTCATTGTGGAGGCGCACGAAGCTGGGGCCAAGCCGCAGGGGGAAGAGCGCGCCGCACAGCGCCTGCATGATCTTGGTCAGATTGGCCCGCGAGGGGAAGCCTTCCGCCCCATATTCGGCGTGATGCTGCTGCGACTGCCGCCAGCGGCTGCGCGCGGCACCCAGATCCGCAACCAGTTGGTCCAGATCCCAATATCCTTCCAAGCTCCGATTATCGTCGTCCGCCATGCGATGCGCCTTTGAACCATGTTTCTGTTGGCATAGCTCGGGCAAAGGCGCGTCGATAAACGAGTTTTGCTTGGGGATGGACAGTTTCTCTTTCTAAGCGCGCCGACCCTGACGCGGCAGGTCGAGGCAGATTTCCGCGCGCAGCCCACCTTCGGGGCGGTTGGCGAGGATCAGGTGTCCGCCTTCGGCAGCGACCGCCTTCTGGACGATGGCGAGCCCAAGGCCAAGGCCCCTGGTGTTGCGCTGACGGGCTTCGTCCAGGCGGGAGAAGGGGCGCATGACCTGCTCCAGGCGGTCGCGCGGGATGCCGGGGCCGTCATCGTCGACGCGGATCAGCACCTCATTGCCCTTCCGATCCACCGAGACGCGCGCGCGCTGGCCATAATGGAGGGCGTTTTCGATGAGGTTGCGCACCGCCCGCCGCAGCGACAAGGCGCGCACCTCCAGTTCGAGATGGTCCAGTCCTTCATAGGTCACGTTCTGACCATGGTCCTGAAAGGCATCCACGACCGTGGCTATGGTGACGGCGATGTCCGTGCGCACCGGCGTTTCGGGATCCTTCTCCCCGCCCAGATAAGCGAGGAGCGATTCGAGCATTGCGCCCATTTCCTCCAGGTCGCCGGCCATGGCATCCTGGACCTCGGCGTCCTTCACCGCCTCCAGCCGCAGTTGCAGACGGGCGAGCGGCGTACGCAGGTCGTGGCCGACCGCCGCCAGCGTTTCGGTGCGCTCGTCGATCAGGCGGTGGATGCGGGCCTGCATCGCGTTGAAGGCCGTGATGAGGTTGCGGACGTCGCTGGTGCCCGCTTCCGGCACGATGACTTCGGACCCGCGCCCGATCTTGTGCGTGGCATGTGTGAGGTCGCGCAGCGGCGCGAGCGTCCGTCGGATCAGGAGCCAGCCGGCCACCAGAAGCGCGAGCACCGGAATG
>JACESO010000018.1 GCA_013911745.1 Sphingobium sp.
ATCATCAGCAATTCAGTCATGGGATTTCGCTCGGTGAAGCGACCCGCACCTGGGCCAAGATCGCGGCGCTGAGCTTCGGCGGTCCGGCCGGGCAGATCGCCGTGATGCATCGGTTGCTGGTGGAGGAAAAACGCTGGATCGGTGAGGAACGTTTTCTCCATGCGCTGAACTATTGCATGCTGCTTCCGGGGCCAGAGGCGCAGCAGCTCGCCATCTACATCGGCTGGCTGCTGCATCGGACGAAGGGCGGCCTCATCGCCGGAACGTTGTTCGTACTGCCGGGCTTCCTCGCCATATTGGCGCTGAGCTACGTCTATGTGCTGCTGGGCCATGTGCCCCTGGTAGAGGGCCTGTTCTTCGGTTTGAAGGCAGCGGTGCTGGCTGTCGTCGTACAGGCGGTGGTGCGGGTGGGATCGCGCGCGCTCAAAAACGGGTCGATGCGCATGATCGCCGCGATCGCGTTCGTCGCCATCTTCTTTCTCGGCGCGCCTTTCCCCCTCATCATTCTGGCGGCCGGGATCGCAGGCTATGCCGGCGGCCGTCTGGGCTTGCGCGCGTTCCAGGGCGGGGCATCGCATGGACAGGCCGGCGGCACCATCGTCCATGACCGCGAAACCGCATTGGGCGAGCAACTGCCTGCCCACGCGCGTCCCAAGCCGGGCTGGTCGATCCGCATGGCACTGACGCTGCTCATTCTGTGGCTCGCGCCGGTGCTGGCGCTGTACCTGATCCTAGGGCCCGATGACGTATTCACCCGCATCGCCGGCTTCTTCAGCCAGATGGCGGTGGTGACGTTCGGCGGTGCCTATGCCGTGCTGGCCTATGTCGCGCAGGAAGCGGTTGGCACCTTCGGCTGGCTACGGCCGGGCGAGATGCTCGATGGGCTCGGCATGGCGGAAACGACGCCCGGCCCGCTGATCATGGTGACGCAGTTCGTGGGCTTTCTGGCGGCGTTCCGCGATGCAGGCACCCTGAACCCGCTGGCGGCCGCCACCTTGGGCGCGATCCTGACAACATGGGTGACCTTCGTTCCCTGCTTCCTCTGGATCTTCGCCGGGGCGCCCTTCATCGAAAGGATGCGCGGCAACAGGGCGCTGTCCGCTGCCCTGACGGCAATCACCGCTGCGGTCGTGGGCGTGATCCTGAACCTGGCGCTCTGGTTCGCGATCCATACGTTGTTCCGGGAGGTCAAGCGGGTCGCCACGGTCGACCTGCCGGTATTGGCATCGGTAAACCCGCCCGCCCTGCTGTTGTCCGCCGCCGCCCTTGTCGCGGTGCTCCGGTTCAAGGCAGGCATCCTCACGGTGCTTGGCACCTGCGCCGCAGCAGGTGCGGCCTATATGCTGCTTTAACGCCAGCGCGCGGCGTCCACCGGATGGGCCGGGCCAAACCGCCCTGCTGTCTATGCTCTTCAGCGGGCGGCATAGTCCATCACGGTCATGAGTGGTGCTACCCAGATGGTCGCCGTGTTCTGCTTGAGATAGGCAAGCAGCTGCGCATGTGCCTCACCATTCACTTTCAGATAGTCGCCGCCGACGCCGTGAAAGCCGATGATCAGCAGGCCGCCGTCGCGCCTGGCTTTTTCGACCGCGGCGATCATATCGACTCCGCTGGCCTTTTCGTCGAACCAGATGCAGGGCAGGTTCATCGGGTCCAGTGCCCCATCGCTCGCCCCATCGGCACTTCGGGTATAACGAACCAGACCGCTGGCTCGAAGTGCGGGTAGATAGTCCTCGCCCCCGGCCAGATGCTGTCCGCACGGCGTTGCGAGACCGTGCTGAAGCTTTCCGTCGATCGCCGTCAGCATGCTGTTCATCGTGCGGATTTCCGCGAGCATCATTTCCATGTCATAGGAATCGCTGGTGTCCAGCCTGCGCGCCGGCGGATAGCTGGATTTCGGACAGGCATGGCGAACCGTATGATTGCCAAGCTCATGACCTTCTGCAGCGGCCGCGCGCCATCTTCCGATCTGTTCCGGACGAATCTGGCTGCCGATCAGGAAAAACGTGCCTTTCAGACCAGCCGCATCCAGGGCGGGCAATGCGATATCGAGTTGCGAAGGCAACGAGTCGTCGTAAGTCAAAACTACGGCGGTCTTCCTGCCGCCGGGCCACGGGCCGGTTTGGACCTGTGCCTGGGCCTGTACGGTGAACAGGCACACGCCCGCCAGAATCGAACCGAGCCGTACCTGAGCGCTTCCCTTTCGCATTCTGAACCTCCCCCCAACACATCCTCACGACAACAACCATTTTTGTATATAACTCAGACTAGCTTGCATACTGTACCACCAGGTGCGACCAATCTCGGCGCGCGTTGACCGTTACGGCGCTTTCCCATACTCATACAAAATAGAACGCCTAGAGGAATTATGACCGACAGATTTGTCTTGGCCCATGTTCGAAAGAAGGTAGCGTGACGCTGAACCGTCGCACTTTCATCGGTGTCGGCGCGGCGATTGGCGTGACACCGGCTCTCGCACATGCGGCCAAGCCGCGCACAGCCGAAACGCTTGAACTCTGGCCCGGCGCTCCCCCCGGCAAGAATCCCGATGTGCCGATTGAACGCCGAGTTGAAAACCAGTCTCGCAACCCCAACACGCCCGACCGCTGGATAAGCAGCATCGACCAGCCGAGCATCCAAGTCTGGCGCCCGTCCAAGCCCAATGGCGCGGGGGTGCTTTTGGTGCCGGGCGGTTCCTATGCCTTCCTGGCCTATGACAATGAAGGGGTCAGCCAGGCGGAATGGCTCAATGCGCTGGGCATTACCGCCTTCATCCTTTCCTACCGCCTCCCGGGCGAAGGGTGGCACAATCGCGGCGTGGTGCCGTTGCAGGACGCGCAGCGCGCCATGCGCATCATCCGGCACAATGCAACAAAGTTCGGCATCGATGCGCGCCGGGTCGCCGTGCTGGGCTTTTCCGCAGGCGGCCACCTTGCAGGGTCGCTCGCGACCCGGTTCGATGAGAGGATTTATGCCCCCATCGATGGCGTTGACGACCTGTCGGCTCGCCCTGACCTGGCCGGGCTGATCTATCCCGTCATCAGCCTTGAGGCTGATTTCACCCATGCCGGATCGCGCGACAATCTGCTGGGCCAGGGGGCGTCGCCGCAAGCCTTGAACATGGCTTCCGTCAACCGGCGCGTGACGGCCGGTACGCCGCCCGTTTTCCTGCTCAGTACGGGGGATGACGGCGCGGTCCCGCCGGCCAACAGCATCGCCATGTATGATGCGATGCGGGCCGCCAGACGGCCCGTGGCGCTCCATATCTTCGAGAGCGGGGGACATGGCTTCGGCGTCCGGCTGCCCTCCAGTCAGCCAGCCTCTATCTGGCCGAAGCTCTTCACGGCCTTCGCCGCCAGCCACGGCTTGATCCCCGCATCGTTGCCGTAGCGTCCGCGCGGCGGGAACAGTCCAGCGACCATATCGACGAGGGAACATATCACCGATGGAACGCCGCGAATTTCTCGCCTCGATCGGCAGCGCCGCCGCTGTGGCTCCGCTCGCGAAAGCCCATGGCGGCGTTCCCGTTGGAAGGGCCGCCCCCGATCTGCCGATGCCGCCTTCTCGCGACACGATGCCCATGCGCCCCGAGCCCGAAGAGCCCGGCAAGCTGCTGCTCGACAAGGCCTGGCAATTTCATCAGGGCGATATCCCCTTTCCCACCATAAAGGGACATGGCTGGACCTATGCCAACGCCAAGGCCGGCCAAGCCCAAGGCGCGGCAGCGATCAATTTCGATGATTCTGACTGGCCGCTGGTCAACCTGCCGCATGACTGGGCGGTAGACATGCCCTTTGATCCCGACGCGAACCCCTCGCAGGGCTATCGGCAGCGCGGCTATGCCTGGTATCGGCGGGCCTTGCGATTGGACCCGGCGGACCGCGGCAAATATCTCGAACTGCAATTTGGTGCGATCTCCACCAATGCCACGATCTGGGTCAACGGATCGGTCGCCGCCCATAATTGGAGTGGATATAATTCCATCTATATCGACCTTACGCCAATGGCGCGTTTCGGCGACGATCTCAACACCATCGCAATCCGTGTCGACGCGGAGAGGATGGAGGGCTGGTGGTATGAGGGTGCCGGCCTTTACCGCCACGCCTGGCTGGTAAAGCGGCCGGCGGTGCATATTCAGACGGACGGCATCCACGCCGATCCCCGCCTGGACGCTGACGGTCGATGGACCGTGCCGATCACAGCGTCGCTATCCAGCATCCTCAAGGCCGAAGCTGCCGCGACGCTCGTCGCAACGCTTAGTGATGCCGAGGGCCGCGCTGTCGCCACGGGCAAGGTGGAAACAAAGGTTCCGCCGCTGGGGAGCGCAGAAGCGAAACTTGAGCTGGCGGTCCCCTCGCCTCGCCTTTGGTCCGTCAGCGACCCCAATCTCTATACGCTGCGGCTTTCCCTTGCCGGTCCGGGCGAGGCCACGGATCGGCGCATGCAGCGGATCGGCTTTCGCACCCTTCGCTTCGATGCCGACAAGGGCTTCTTCCTCAACGGCGAGCCACTCAAGATCAAGGGCACCTGCAATCATCAGGACCATGCCGGCGTTGGTGTCGCGGTTCCCGATGCATTGTGGGAATGGCGAATCCGCAGGCTCAAGGACATGGGCTCCAACGCCATTCGTTGTTCGCACAATGCGCCGCCGGTCGAGCTGCTCGACGCCTGCGATCGCCTTGGCATGCTGGTCATGGACGAGAACCGCAATTTCAATACCAGCCCCGACTATATGGAGCAATTGCGATGGCTGGTGCGGCGAGACCGCAACCGGCCCAGCGTCATCATGTGGTCGGTGTTCAACGAAGAGCCGATGCAGGGCAGCGAGGCCGGCTATGAAATGGTCCGTCGCATGGCGAGTGAGGTCAAGGCGCTCGATCCGAGCCGCCCTGTCACCGCCGCCATGAACGCGGGCCTCTTCGCACCCCATAATGTCAGTCAGGCGGTCGATGTGGTTGGCTTCAACTACCAGCCCGGCCTGTACGACCGGTTTCACGCAGCGCATCCTAACGTGCCCATCACCAGTTCAGAAGACACCAGCGCTTTCATGACGCGCGGAGCCTTTCAGACCGATGCCGCCAATCACGTCTTCGCCTCCTACGACGACGAGCGATCCAGCTGGGGCAACACGCATCGCGAGGCCTGGAAGGCGGTCGCCACGCGCCCGTTTGTGGCCGGGGCCTTCGTCTGGACCGGCTTCGATTATCGCGGCGAACCCACCCCCTATGAGTGGCCTTCCGCATCGAGCTTTTTCGGCATCATGGATCTGTGCGGTTTCCCCAAGACCGCATATTGGCTGCACCGAGCCCAATGGATCGACGACCGGCCCTTGCTCGATCTGGCCCCCCATTGGAATTGGGCCGGACGCGAAGGCGAGCCGATTACGGTAATGGCAATGACGAATGTCGAGCGCGTCGCCCTGTTCCTGAATGGACGCCCGCTAGGCGAAAAGACCGTCGACCGGTTCGAGATGCCGCGCTGGCTGGTTCCCTGGGCGCCGGGGCGGCTGGAGGCAATGGGCTATCGCGCCGGGCGACAGGTGGCGCGCTACTCCGTGGAGACCACAGGTGCACCCGTCGCTCTGCGCCTAACGCCTGACCGGACCATCATGGCCGGCGACGGCGAGGATGCCCAGCCGATCACCGTCGACGCCATCGACGCTCAGGGACGGCACGTCCCCACCGCACAGCTTCCCGTTCGCTTCGCAATTTCCGGGGGCAGCATCATCGGCGTGGGCAATGGCGATCCTAACAGCCACGAGCCCGAAAAAGGCGATAGTCGCACTTTGTTCAACGGGCTGGCGCAAGTCATCGTGCGGGCCGATGCCCGACGGGGACCGCTGCGCATCACTGCCGATGCGCTCGGCGTCAGAACCGGGCAGGCAAGCATTGCGCGCGTCGAAGCCAGCCCCCGAGCACAGGTCGCGCCGACTCCGTCGGTGCAGACGCTTGAAGGATGGCGGCAATCCCCGGCATCGCCGGAGAAGCCAGATCCAATGCGCAAGCCGGTTGACTCCGACATGAACAGTTGGCTGTGGCTTGGCACGGGCCAGATCGAAGCGGCGCAGGGCGAAGGCCAATGGATGTCGCTCCGCGCCACCTTCACCGCCCGGCGGCGGGTGCAGGCCAACGGCGGAACCTTGCGCTTCGGCGGCATCGTCGGTCGCGCCGAAATCTGGCTCGACGGGCGCAAGGTCGCTGAGAAGCCCGATTTCCCTGAGGCTCCACTGGACGTGGCCGTGCCAGCGGGAAGCGCTGAACATGTCGTCACGCTGCTGGTGGAAAGTCGCCCCGGCCTGATCGGCGGACTTTCGCAGCCGGCGACGGTCGGCGCGAAATAGGACCGCCCGCGCGGCCTGGGTTAAGGCTTTCGCTCTTGCTGAACGACAGCCTTAACCCGCCGCATTTACAAGGTCAGTCGATTGCAACCACCGCGACTGCCTTGGCAGGCAGATCGAAGACGAGCTTCCCGCCCGTCATGCGCCCCGAATAGGCCACCGGTTTTACCGCGTCGGGCTTGTCGAAGCTGTTGTGCGAGTCCATCGCCGTCGCGCTCAACAGCCGCCCCTGCGCCTTGCCGGTAAGATTGGTGGTCACACGCGCTGACTTTTTCGGATCGAGATTGACCAGCGCCAACCACATCTTCCCGTTCGCATCCTTCGCGGCGGACGCGTCAACCATCGGCAGATCGACATCGCCCAATACATAGCGGGGGCCGCTGACCATCGCCGGGAACGGAGTAGCGCCCTGAAATGGCGCATAAAGATCGAACAGATGGTAGGTCGGCGTCAGCGTCATGCGCCCCTTGTCTGTCAGGATCATCGCCTGCAGAACGTTTACCATCTGCGCAATATTAGCCATCTTCACTCGTTCGGTGTGGCGATGGAAGATGTTGAGCGTGAGCGCCGCAACCTCGGCGTCGCGCATCGTGTTCTGCTGGTAAAGGAAACCCGGCGTCGATCCCGGTTCCTGATCGTACCAGGTGCCCCATTCATCGACCACCAACGCGACGCGCTTCTTTGGATCATGCTTGTCCATGATGGCTTCGTGCTTGGTAATCATGCCATCGAGGGCCATCGCATTGCGCAAGGTCACGGCCCATTCCCTTTCGGTGAATCCCGTGGCCTGCCCCTTCTTCGCCCAGTCTCCCGGCATCGTGTAATAATGGAGGCCGATGCCGTCGAAAATCTTGCCGGCCCGGTCCATCATCACATCGGTCCAGTTGAAGTTGTCGGCGCTTCCGCCGCTCGCCACGCGAAAGCTGCCAGAGGCATGCAGGCGTGCATAGGAGCCGAACTGGCGACTCAAGTCAGCGGCAAATTCGGGACGCATTTCCCCGCCGCAGCCCCAACTTTCATTGCCAACGCCGATATATTTTACCGTCCACGGCTTGTCGCGGCCATTGGCGCGGCGCTCCTGGGCGAGCGTCGATGTTCCGCTGGCAGTCATATATTCCATCCACTGCGCTGTATCGCGCGGTGTGGCAGAGCCCATGTTGGCGGCAACATAGGCGTCCGCACCGATCAATTCGGAAAAGTTCATGAACTCGTGCGTGCCGAATGCATTGGTCTCGGGCACGCCACCCCAGAACTTGTTCATCCGCTCGGGTCGCTTTGCCGCCGGTCCGATGCCATCGCGCCAGTCATAATCGTCCGCGAAGCAGCCGCCGGGCCAGCGGATGACAGGCACCTTGATCTTGCGCAGGGCTTCAATCACGTCCTTGCGGTAGCCATTGATATTGGGGATGTCGGAGTCGGGGCCTACCCAGATACCTTCGTAGATCCCCCGACCCAGATGTTCCGCAAACTGGCCATAAATGGTGCGTTCGATCTTCGGTCCGGCCTTGGTCGTGTCGACCGACACATCGACCGCGACCTGTGCGCCAACCCCGGAAGCCGTCATCAAGGCAGCGACCCCTATAGTCACGCGATGCAACCACTTCATTCCCATTCTCCCCTCGTCCACTATCCTGTATGAAGGCGAACTGCGGCAATCGGGAAGCAGGACCATGCGCTGCTATGCTGTGCAGCAGGCATCGGTCAGGTGGGCAACCCATCTGGCCCAGCCTACTCCCCACGATCGGCAGCATCGCTCCTCGAGCATGTGGAGGAATAAGTCAGACAAGTCAATCTGACCATCTGTGTAGGAAGGGAAAGGAAGACGCCCCTCCACACTCCGCTTTCTACGCGGGTAACGGGGAGAGTTTATCGCGAGTGCACCGCCATCGGTTTGGTGTCCAGCAATGCCAGATGAACCAGGTCGGCCATGGCCTGGCGTGCGGCGTCCGGATCCCCCGCTTTGACGCATTCGAACACTCGGCGGTGATCGGGAATCGCATCGCGGCGTAGTGGCGCGACCCGGTGCTTGAAAACAGTGGTCCAGGCGACCGCCGCGCTAACCCCACCGGTAAGGGTCATCATGAACGGATTTCCAGTAGCTTCAAGCAAAGCTGCGTGGAAATCCTTGTCAGCCTCACGACCGGCTTCCGTTCCCAGCGTGTGCTTGGTCATGTTGTCGATGGCGGTTTCCATACGCATGACTTGTTCATTGCTGCGCCGTAATGCGGCCAAAGCGGCGGCTTCGGGCTCGACAAAGCGACGTAGCTCAAAAAGGCTCTCAAGCAAAAATTCGCTTGGTTCGAACTCGAACATCCATTGGAGGACATCGGGGTCCAACAGGTGCCATTTGTCCTGCGAACACACCTTCGTCCCTGTTTTCGGGCGGGATTCGACCAGACCCTTTGCCGACAGGATTCGCAAAGACTCACGATATGCTGTCCGAGAAATCTTTAATCGCTCGCTGGCGTCAACCTCGCCAAGCAGCAACTCCCCCGGCCGGTAGCGCCCAGAAACGATAGCGATGCCGATATCGCGCGCTATGGTGCCGTGTATCCGCAATCTCTTGCTGTCACCGACGGCGTCCCCCTGGGCGGCTGCCTTCTTCATCAACGACCTTTCCAGCGGATAGAGCACAAACACTATATGAGAGACTTGTCGAGGGGGCAGTTACGCCATTTCTCTCAACATGGGAATAACTCTTAGAACATTTGAAGTCTGATAATAAGCAATCGACATATATTGCGCGTAGTGCAACAGTCAGGTGTTGATAGATGAAAGTGAATTTTTATATACGAACTAGACACAGGGTATCGAGGCCAGACGTATATGCAAATACAGCCTCAAGGATATCCATGGTTAAACAGCGCAAAATTCACCACCGCGCCTACCCTAATCAACAACCGTGCACACGTTTCTGCCTGATATAAGGAGATTGAGGACGTGATATGGCAAGGTTCCGCCCTTCAGTTTCTGTGTAACAATTAAATGGAGCCAGAAATGCTCACCTTCTCGCTCGCCCATTTCAACGATCGTGATGCCTAACCTCACAAATTAGTTATACCGCGCATTCCGGCGCATGGCGGGACTCTCTATCGCGGTGATGAGGCAAGACTATCACAAACTAGGCTCCGATTGGGATCGCCCACCGCTCAGTGAGCCAAATCTCGCCGCCGGTGGCCACAAAAGGGCCGACGGCGCGGTCAATCTCTGCACGGCGAAGATCCGCTTTTCGGCAATCGTGCTGGCCAACGAGCGGCGACTTTGATGGGTAAAGCCCGGCGGGGCTACATGGGGCCGGCGATCAAGATTATCTGTAACGAAAAGCCGACGGTGGAACATTGTCGCCGTGCGCCCATGATAGACCAGCCTCTCGTCATTGATCCCTGGCCGGCCGCGCCCCTCTATTGCAACCACCGCCTTACGACCATCCATTCTGCTTCCGGCTGACCCATATCAATGGAAAGTCAAAAACTCATCTCTCCCGCGCGACCCGATCTTGAAAGCGCGGTCCGCATTTTGTAAGACAATTAGAGAAATAGGTTCGGGAGGATTGTTGTAATGAGAGTTTGCCGCAAGCAGGCCGCGATTTTGGGCCTGTCGCTACCTTTTGTGCTTGCAGCGGCTAACGCTCTGAATGCCAAGACCGAACCCCGGGGCGTTGCGCATCCTGCCCAATGGCCTCAGGCGCGCAGCCAAGGCCTTGTCGAGGCAGAGACCGAAGCGAAGATCACCGCCTTGCTGGGCAAGCTATCGCTGGAAGAAAAGGTCGGGCAGATGATCCAGGCGGATACTGCTTCGATCAAACCGGAGGATCTTGTCAAATATCCCTTGGGTTCCATCCTTGCCGGCGGCAGTTCGCCGCCTATCGCCGCACCGGACCGC
Organism: Sphingobium sp.; assembly: GCA_013911745.1. Lineage (GTDB taxonomy): Bacteria > Pseudomonadota > Alphaproteobacteria > Sphingomonadales > Sphingomonadaceae > Sphingobium > Sphingobium olei. Next base: position 10,220 of record JACESO010000018.1, read on the forward strand.
TCGCCTGCCGGGCCCTGGATCGCCACCGTCCACGCCTTCAACCAAGTCGCGATGGAGAACCGGCCGGATCATGTGCCGATCCCGATCATGTTCGGTATCGATGCAGTGCACGGCAACAACAATGTGGTCGGGGCGACGCTGTTCCCCCACAACATTGCGCTAGGGGCAGCGAACGATCCAGAACTGATCCGTCGCATCGGTGCCGCATCTGCACAGGAGATCGCTGCGGCCGGGATCGACTGGGCCTTTGCCCCGACGCTGGCCGTTGTCCAGAACGACCGTTGGGGTCGCACCTATGAAAGCTATTCGGAAGATCCTTCGCTCGTCGCGGCGTATGCCGGGCGCATGATCGAGGGGTTGCAAGGCAAGCCGGGAACAGGGTCCATCCAGACCGGACATGTCTCCGCCAGCGCCAAACATTTCCTGGGTGACGGCGGCACCACCGACGGCATCGACCAGGGCAATACCGAGCTTCCCGAAAAGCAGCTGATCGCCATACATGCTGCGGGTTATCCGCCGGCGATCAATGCCGGAACGCATACCATCATGGCGAGCTTCAACAGCTGGCAGGGCGTCAAGATGCATGGCAACACGTCCTTGCTGACCGATGTCCTCAAGAAGCGGATGGGCTTTGACGGCTTCATTGTCGGAGACTGGAACGGACACGCCCAAGTACCGGGCTGCACATCGACCGACTGCCCTGCCTCGTTCAACGCCGGGCTCGACATGGCGATGGCGCCGGATAGCTGGAAGGGCCTGTTCGAGACGACCGTGAAACAGGTGCGCGCAGGCGTAATCCCGATGGCCCGTATCGACGACGCCGTGAGGCGTATCTTGCGGGTCAAGTTCAAGTCCGGCCTGTTCAACCCTGCGCGACCGTTCGAACAGCGTGGCGATCTGATCGGGTCGGCCGAACACCGGGCTTTGGCGCGGGAGGCTGTTCGCAAATCGCTTGTTCTCCTCAAGAACGACGGCGTGCTGCCGGTCAAGGCATCCGCGAACATTCTGGTCGCGGGCAGCGCAGCGAAAGATATCGGTCAGCAGTCGGGCGGCTGGACGCTGTCCTGGCAGGGGGACGGCAACAGCAATGCCGATTTCCCCAACGCTCAGTCGATCTTCTCCGGCATTGCCGAAGCGATGAAGGCGGGTGGCGGCAGTGCGACCTACAGCGCCGATGGAAGCTATGCGACCAAGCCTGACCTGGCCATCGTCGTGTTCGGTGAGAAGCCCTATGCCGAGGGTAGCGGCGACATCCGCTCGCTGGAATTCGAGCCAGGCGATAAACAGGCCCTTGCGCTGCTCAAGAAACTGAAGGGTGCCGGCATCAAGGTGATATCGGTGTTTCTTTCGGGCCGTCCCATGTGGGTCAACCCCGAGCTGAACCAATCCGACGGCTTTGTCGCCGCGTGGCTCCCCGGAAGCGAGGGCGGCGGCATTGCAGATGTGATCGTCGGAGACGCGGCGGGTCGCCCGCGCCAGGATTTCTCGGGGCGGCTGTCCTTCAGCTGGCCCAAAACGGCTGCGCAATTCGTGCTCAACAGGGGCCAGGCAGGCTATGCCCCCCTCTTTCCCTTCGGATATGGGCTGAGCTACGCGAAGCCGGGGAAGGTTGGAAAGCTCGGCGAGGTTCCAGGCATCGACGGCACGCCGGTCAACAAGAGCCGCTATTATGTCGATGGCCGGGTGCAAAAGCCTTTCACGCTGCAGGTCGATCCCACGATCACCCGCGTCCCGGTCGATTCCGCCGCGCGTCAGGAGGGTGCCATGCAGCTGAGCTGGCGATCCACCGCTGGCAAGGCGACGATCGACGGACAGGACATGGATCTTGGCTTTGAAACGAACTCCGAGATGATGCTGCAAATGGTTTACCGGGTGGATCGCCCGGCGAGCGGCAAGGTTACCCTGTCAATGGGTTGGGGCGCGATCGACGCCACCGACCTGTTCCGTTCTGCCGAGGGATGGAAGACGGTCCGCGTCCCGCTCAAATGCTTCTCCCAGCAGGGCGGCGGCAGCATGGCGCATGTCCACCCCGCCTGGAGCCTGTCGACAACCGGTCCCATGACCATATCGGTCGCCAATGTGGAATTGACGACGCAGGCGCCCGGCGGCTTCTGCCCGCCACGAAACTGAGAATTGCGGCAGGGGAAGAACGCCATGCAAAACTTGAAGAAATGCCTTGGCCTAGTGCTTGCGCTGCTCTCCGCGCCGGTCGCGGCCCAGACCGAGCAATACCCGATCCCGCGCCTAGAAAGCCGGGGCGGCAACCACGCGTTCATCGTCGACGGCAAGCCGTTCCTCATGCTGGGCGCGCAGGTCAACAATTCCGCCAACTACCCCGATATGCTTCCCGAGGTGTGGCCTGCGATCCGGAAGATGCACGCCAATACGGTCGAAGTGCCGGTCGGATGGGAGCAGATCGAACCGGTGGAGGGAAAATTCGACTTCTCCTTCCTCGATGCCCTTCTGCCCCAGGCAAGGGCGAACAATGTCCGGCTGGTATTGCTGTGGTTTGGAACCTGGAAGAACACCGCGCCGGCTTATGCTCCGGCATGGGTCAAGCTCGACCAGAAGCGCTTCCCGCACATGATCAACGGCAAGGGTGAGGTACATTATGCCTTGTCGCCGCACTATCGCTCTACGCTGGAGGCGGACAAGCGCGCCTTCGTGAAGCTGATGGAATATCTCAAGAAGAACGACCAGCAGAACACCGTGATCATGGTTCAGCCGGAAAATGAGGTCGGCTCCTATGGATCGGTCCGCGATTTTTCCCCGGTCGCGCAGAAGCTGTTCGATGGGCAGGTGCCCGCTCCGCTGCTTAAGCAGATGAAGAAGAAGCCCGGCACATGGCGTCAGGTTTTCGGCAGCGATGCCGACGAATTCTTCCATGCCTGGTCGATCGCCAGCTACATCAACGAGATCGCGGCCGCCGGCAAGGCGGTGAAACCCCTGCCGATGTACGTGAATGCAGCGCTGGCCGGCGCCTTCGGACGCCAGCCCGCGGCCACCTATTCGAGCGGAGGTCCGGTGCATTTCGTCATCGACGTGTACAAGGCCGCCGCTCCGGCGATCGATATCGTCGCGCCCGACATCTACACCCGCGATCACGCCGCCTATATGGCGTATCTCGACTATTACGACCGGCCCGACAATGCGCTGATCGTTCCAGAAACCGGCAACGACCGGGATTTTGCGCGGTTCTTCTTCCCTGTCGTCGGCCGGGGCTCGATCGGCTTTGCTCCGTTCGGCATGGATTATACCGGCTATCATAATTATCCGCTTGGCGCGAAGGATCTGGACGACGCAACGATGGAGTTGTTCGCCCGCAACTACCGCCTGTTCGGCCCGATGCAGCGGGAGTGGGCCGCCTGGGCCGCGCAGGGCAAGACCTGGGGCGTGGCCGAGCCGACCGACCCGAAGGCCGAGCATCGCCAGACGGTCGACATGGGCAAGTACAACATGACCGCCACCTTCGGTCAGTGGCAGTTCGGCACGGACAAGCCCACGGGCAATGCCGAGCCGGTCGGCGGCGTTGCGGTTGCCCAGATCGCCGAAGATGAATTTCTGGTCACCGGATTCAAGTCGCGCGTCTATTTCGGCCTGTCCAAACCCGCGCCGTTTGAATCGATGATGATGCTGCGCGTCGAGGAAGGCCGTTACGAGAACGGCAAGTGGATTTTCCGCCGTGTCTGGAACGGCGATTCTGTCGATTACGGCCTCAATTTCACCGATCGCGAGCAGGTGCTGCGCGTCAAGTTCGCTGCCGTCAAAGGCACCCCGCCGATACCCGTCGGCAATCCCAACTGATCAGCCGGAGCAATAGCGCCATGTCCCTTTCCCGCGTCGCGCTGTTGGCGCTGCTCGCCACTGCAAGCACCTCGGCCATCGCCGGCAGCTATCAACCCATCGATAACGGTGTCGTAGTCACCCCCGATGCTGGCGCCGCCAAGCGGGTGCGTGTGGTCGCCTATGGCGACCACAGCTTCCGCGTCACAGCGGTGCCCTCTGGCGATTTCAACGAGGTTCCCGAAAGCCTCATGGTCAATGCCAAACCGGCCGGCAATCCGAAGGTCACGCAATCGAAGGATTACGTGACCCTGACGCTGCCCGGTGCGAGCGCGGTGGTGAACCTGGCCAGCGGGAAAGTCCGCTTTCTCGATCGCGCCGGCAAGCCCGTCCTCACGGAATCCGAGCGCAAGCCGTTTCGCCCGCGCGACGTGGAAGGAAAGGCCTGGTTCACCGTGTCCCAGCAATTCAACCCCGGCACTGACGAGGGTTTCTATGGTCTGGGCCAGCATCAGAACGGACAGATGAACTATAATGGCGAGGACGTCGAACTCGCCCAGCACAATATGGCGATCGCGGTCCCCTATGTCGTTTCGACGCGGGGGTATGGCCTGCTGTGGGACAATAACGGCATCACCCGCTTCGGTAATCCGCGCCCCTATGATTTCGTCGGCAAGGATCTGAAGGTCACCAGCGACGGCAAGCCCGGCTGGAAGGCGGAATATTTCCTGGGCAAGGCGCGCGCGGCGCTGCGGCAGGAAGAGGTGATCGACTACCAATATATCGAAGATCAGGCGAAATGGCCGGCCGCGGCCAAGGCAACGACCAAGGCATCGGCCGATAGCGGGCAGAACACGGCCGGAGTCGTCACCCAGGAACAGCAGGTCGTCTGGACAGGAGATGTGACCGCCGACGTGACGGGCGAGCATCGCTTCCAAATCTATGGCTCGAACTATTTCAAGGTCTATGCCGACGGAAAACTGATCATGGATCACTGGCGCCAGAACTGGAACCCATGGTATCATAATTTCAAGCTGCCGATGACCGCGGGCAAGCCGGTCAAGATACGCATCGAATGGACGCCGAACGCCGGCTACATGGCCTTCCTCCACAACAACCCGCTCCCACTGAAGGACAGGCACTCGCTTTGGATGACATCCGACACCGGCAAGGCGGTGGACTATTATTTCGTCGGCGGTGGCACGATAGATGCATCGATCGCTGGATATCGTAAGCTCACCGGCAAGGCGACGCTGCTGCCGCTATGGGCCTACGGATTCTGGCAGAGCCGCCAGCGGTACGAAACCCAGGAAGAGTTGCTTGGCGTATTGCGGGAATATCGGAAGCGCGAGATCCCGATCGACAACATCGTGCAGGACTGGTTCTACTGGCCGCAGGACCAATGGGGCAGTCATAAGTTCGACCCGAAGCGCTTTCCCGATCCCAAGGGCATGGTGGATGAAATCCATGCGCTGGACGCGCGCGTGATGATTTCTGTCTGGCCGAAATTCTACCCCAACACGGAAAACGCCAAGGAACTGGACAAGAATGGCTGGCTCTACCACGGCAATCTGGAGATGAAGAATCTTGACTGGGTTGGGCCGGGATATCTCAATACGGATTACGACGCCTATTCGCCCGGCGCGCGCAAAATGTATTTCGGCCAGATCAACCGCGAACTGGTGTCGAAGGGCTTTGACGCCTGGTGGCTAGACGCGACGGAGCCGGATATCCATTCCAATCTGTCGATTGAAAAGCGGATCAAGACCATGGGTCCAACGGCGATCGGCCCGGCGGAACCGCTGTTCAACAGCTATCCGCTCGTCCATGTCGATGGCGTTGCCGAGGGACTGCGCGAGGCAAGGCCCGGCGTTCGCCCCTTCATCCTGACCCGGTCAGGCTTTGGCGGATTGCAGCGGGCCAATGCGGCAATCTGGTCGGGCGATGTCGCTGCCCGGTGGGACAATCTGCGGGAACAGATTTCAGCCGGCGTCAACGTATCAATGTCCGGCCTTCCCAACTGGACGCATGATATTGGCGGCTTCGCGGTGGAAGACCGCTATACCAATAAGGATCCAGCCCATCTTGCCGAATGGCGTGAACTCAATCTGCGCTGGTTCCAGTTCGGCGCCTTCTCGCCGCTCTTCCGCAGCCATGGGGAAACGCCCTTCCGGGAAATCTATCTGATCTCGGACAAGGATCCGGCGATGCAGGAATCGATGATTTGGTACGACAAGCTGCGCTACCGGCTGCTGCCCTACATTTACACCACCGCGGCCGACACCTGGTTCAAGGACGGCTCCATCATGCGAGGGCTGGTCCAGGATTTCGGCTCCGACCGCAAAGTCTGGAACATTGACGACCAATATATGTTCGGCCCGGCGTTCCTCGTTGCTCCGGTCACCGATTTCAAGGCGCGCAGCCGCAAGGTCTACCTGCCTGCCGGAACCGGCTGGTACGACTTCAACAGCGGTGCCTTTCATGCTGGCGGTCAGCAGATCGAGGCCGCTGCACCCTATGAGCGGATCCCGCTGTTCGTTCGCGCCGGATCCATCGTGCCGACCGGGCCGGCGGTCCAGCACAGCGGCGAAGAGCCGGATGGTCCCATCGTGCTGCACGTCTTCACGGGCGCGGACGGGAGCTACTCGCTCTACGAAGACGATGGCACCAGCGAAGGCTACCGTAGGGGCGAGTTTGCGCGCGTGCCAATCCAGTGGAACGATGCCACCCGCAGCCTGACCATCGGCAAGCGCGAAGGCGGGTTCCCCGGAATGCCGGCCAAGCGCGGACTCTCGGTCCGCTTCTACGACAAGGCGACGCGACAGCCGATCGACTTCGCGGAGAACAATGCATATTCGATCGTCTATGACGGCAATCCGGTCACCGTCGCCATGCGGTGACAAGACCGGGCAAATTCCTGCCGATATAAAAGGCCGGCCCTGATCCTGTCAGGGCCGGCCTCTCGCATTGCGGTCAGGCCCCGGAGAGCAGTCCTGCCCCCTGCAGCTTCACCACCGGCACCATCTGCCCCGGCGCTGGCTTGGGGAAGCTGATCTCCAGCCCCTCGTCGTCCTGTTTCCAGGCCAGCTTTCCGCCCCCCACCAAGTCGGCTCTGGCGATGCTCGCGCCGCTCAGCGCGCGTCGGCCCAGCGACGCAATCCGCGCGGTGCCCGTCGGCCACAGCAGCATGATGGCATAAAGCGCGCCCTTGTTAGTGGTGAAGCGCACGTCCCGCTCGGTAAAGTCGCTCGCGCTGCCTTCGTCCATCCTTCCGCCCGGTACGCTGGTCGGCCCTTCGCCAAAGCTGCGCCAGGGGCGGCTGCCGAAGATCGCGGCGTCGCCGTTGACCTTGAGCCAGGCGGCGATGCCGTCGAGGATCTTCTCCTCTTCGCTATCGATCGTGCCGTCGCCACGTACTGGCACAGACAGCAGCAGATTGCCGTTTTTCGAAACGATGTCGCACAGACGCTGGATCACCTTTTGCGCCGGCACATAGTTCTTATGATCGAACCGCCCGCGGTTATAATGCCAGTCGCCGATGCAGGTGCAGGTCTGCCAAGGCTGCTCGCGCATGACGGGAGAGAAGCCGCGTTCGACATCGTTCATCAGGCCGCCCTGCATATAATCGGTCAAAAGCTTCGACGTCAGCACCACCTTCGGGCTGCCATGCCACTCGATTGCGCGATTATAATAATGGGCCACGGCCTCCAAGCCGACCGCCCCGAACGGAATCCGAGTGTTGTCGAAATAGACGAGGTCCGGCTTGTATCGATCGACCAACTCGTTCTGACGCAGCAGCCAATTGCGAATGAAGGCGGGGTTCTTCTCTATGGCCTGTTCCAGCCAACGTCCATCATGCACGTCGTGCCAGGACTCCATCGCCTTGTTGCTGGTGATGCCGTCCGGAGCGACGAATGCCGGCCCGACATAGAGTTGCTGCGGATCTAGCCCCTCCCACCATTTGCCCTTGCCTTGTTCCTTGCGCAGCCGGAATGCGTCATAGCGCTCCCCCGCGCGGACACCTTCGGCGTCGTAGCCATAGGCCGTCTGGTACCAGTGCCAGGCATGAGCGATATGGTTGCTGACGCCAAAGGGCAGACTTTCGGCACGGACGGCCTTTTCCCATCCGCCGACAATATCTCGCTTCGGTCCCACCCGCGTGGAATTCCAGGGATGGTGGCTGCTGTCGTAGAGGTCGAAATTGTCGTGGTGGCCGGCCATGGCCATGAAATATTTGGCGCCTACCTGTTTGTACCGCTTGAGCAGCGCGGCCGGATCCCAAGCATTGGCCTTCCACTGGTTGATGATTTCCATAAAGCCGGTGTCGGCAGGATGGCCACAGGTGGCGACATGGTGCTGATAGGCACTGCTGCCGGGCACATACATGAGACGCCCATACCAATCACCGGCTTCCGGCTGGCATTGCGGTCCCCAATGTGCCCAGATCCCGAATTTGGCATCGCGGAACCATTGCGGTGTTTCCCAACCTTCCACCAGTGATGTCCAGTTCGGCTTGATGGCCGCTGCTGACGCAGAAGCTACGATCATGCCCCCCAGACCGACGCCTGCGGAAAGCAGGTCGCGCCTTTTCAGATTGAACACATATCCCTCCCTAGAATCTCACTTGTCTGACTATTTATCCTCGGATAGGCATGGCATCAACCGAGAGGAAGGAAGATCGACCGGGAAAAGCATTGTAGCGATTGATAGGGCAAGCGGACCGTCGCGCTGCCACTGTCCCGATTGCCAGCCTTTCTCGAACCGGTCCCGTGCCTGATTTCTTTACCTGCGCTTGAAAGCCCGAAATGAAGCTGATCCCTGCTGTGGTCCTGTTGTATGCGCCTGCGATCGCATCGGCGCAGTCCCTGGACCTGGACACGCCTCTCTCCTCCCATGCGGTCATACAGCGTGATCGCCCTTTCCCGATCAGCGGCCAGGCTGCGCCGGGCAGCAAGGTAACCGTCACCATCGGCCCGGAAAGCCATTCCGCCAACGCCGATGAGCAAGGGCACTGGCAGGTCACCCTTACTCCGCGCGGCGCAGGCGGCCCCTATATCGTCGAATTGCGCAGCGGCACAGAATCGATGCGCCTGGACGACATCATGGTTGGTGATGTCTGGCTTTGTTCAGGCCAGTCGAACATGGAATTCACGCTGCGCCATGCAACCAATTCGGACGGTGAAGTAGCCGGGGCAGCCAATTCCATGCTGCGCCTGCTGAACGTCCCCAGGCAATCCAGCCCGCAACCGCAAAGGCATTTTTCCGCTCCCGCCGCCTGGCAGCGTTCGACGCCGGCTTCGGCCGCCGATTTCTCGGCCGCCTGCTTCATCATGGGCCGCGAATTGCAATCGCATCAGCAGATCCCGATCGGCCTTGTCGCCGTCAGCTGGGGCGGATCACCGATCGAGGAATGGATCAGCCGGGACGCGTTGCAGACCATCCCCCGCTTCGCCGGCGAACTGGCGCTGCTTGATACCTATGCCCGCGATCCGCAGACGGCATCGGCACAGTGGATCAGCATGACCCGCAACGCGCTCGGCGGAAAGGAGACGGCGCCCGCCGACGCAAAATGGCAGGATGTGCCGGGCCCGCGCCTGTGGGAAAGTTGGGGTGTGCCGTCGCTCACCAACTTCGATGGGATCGGCTATTACCGCGCTGAGGCGACCCTGTCGGCGGCGCAGGCCAAGCAAAGCGCGACGCTTTCGCTGGGCGCCATAGACGATGCTGATTTCACGCGCGTCAACGGCAAGAGCGTCGGGGTAGAGCGGGGATGGACGACCCTGCGCACCTATCCGGTTCCGCGCGGTACGCTCAAGCCGGGCAAAAATCTCATCGAAATCACGGTGGTCGATAGCGGCGGTGGCGGAGGCCTATGGGGCGATGGCCCGCGCAACTTCACCCTGGCGGATGGAACCAGCATTCCTCTCACGAAATGGAGTTTTGCCGCCGGCGCTCCGATCAACCAGATCGGTCCGCTCCCTTCTGCGCCATGGACGGGCGGCAGCGGCCGGACCACGCTGTTCAACGGTATGATCGCGCCGCTCCACAACTACCCGGTAAAGGGCTTCGCCTGGTATCAGGGCGAAGCGAATGCCGGCGATGCTAAGGGCTATGCCACGCTGATGCCGCTGATGATCGCGGATTGGCGAAAGCGATTTGGCGCGACACCCTTCATCATGGTTCAGCTCGCCAACTGGGGGCCGCTGGCTTCCACCCCCACGGACGATCCATGGGCGCAATTGCGCGACGTCCAGCGTCAGGTTGCCGACGCCGACCCACAGGTGGGCATGGCTAGCGCAGTCGATATCGGCCAGGTCACGGATATCCACCCGACCAACAAGCAGGATGTGGGACGCAGGCTCGCGCTGGCTGCCCGCCACCTGGCGCTTGGGGAAGCGGTCGAGGATCGCGGGCCATCGCCTACAGCCGTGGCACGCACAGCCAAGGGAATAGCATTGCGCTTCGCGCATGGACCACTGCTGGCAATGGGCGGGTCGCCGGCCATTGGCTTCGAGCTGTGCAATGCGTCCGCCCAGTGCCGGTTTGTGCCTGGTGATGTTTCGGACGACACGGTTATGCTGCCCGCCGACCCGCAGGCTGTGGAAGTGCGATATCTCTGGCAGGCCAGCCCCATCGTCAATCTGTACAATCCTGCCGGGCTTCCCGCCTCAGGATTTTCTCTGAAGATCCCGTAACGAGCGACTGAGGGCTGGCTCCGATGCCCAGTTCGGCATCGGAGCCAGTCTCGCATCAGGTTACATCCGGTCGAGTTTGACCAGCAGCATGTCGTTCGTTCGGATATCCAGCTTCTGCTCGAACCGGCCATCCGCGCCGACCTGCACGGTGCGGTCCACCTCAGGCTTGTCTTGGGTCTGGGCTTGCAGGCGGGCCAGTTGCTGATCGGTCAGCTTGTCCGGCCGTCCCCATTGCATATAGGTCGTGTATGCGTCGTTCGCCCGATAACCCGTGCGGTAAACGCGCAAACGATAAGACCCCGGCTTAACCGAAGCCAATGAAACGCGCACCGGCTCCAGTTTCTGCGCAGGATGAATCTGGGTATAATAGGGGCGGTTTGACAGCTTCTGATCGGGGATTGTGTAGTTCCAGATCAGCCCGAAATTGTCGCCGTCGCGGGTCAACCAGCTTTCAGAGTCGCCGTTCCGCAGCTCGGATTTGCCCAGCTGCGCAAGATAGCGATAGGCGAAATAGGAAGGCTTGCGTACTCCCTCACGCGTGAGCAATCCAAAGCCACCATGGAAGGGTGTCGGCGGCGGCCCCGCTTCCTCGAAAAGATCGCTGTAGACCCAGTAGCTCATCGACTGCGCCGTCTTCTCGGTGCCCTTCAGCTTGTTCAGAATGAATGCGGCGTTCAGATAAGTATCATGTATGGGGTCACGCGGATTGTAGCTGGTGCTCCATTCGGTAAAGTAGAGCGGGAGACCGGGGAATGGCGAGCGATCTATCTCGCCGCGCACCTTTTCGACATCGTTGATGATTGCGCGGCGGTCGAGCACGAGCCGGTTGTCGCCCTCCCCCTTCTCATCGAAGAAGCCCCCGGCGACGCCGTACGTGTGGGTCGTCACAAAATCGACGGGTGAGCCGACTTGCTTGGCATGCGCAAGGAATTCGGGAACCCAGGCCGCCCCGGCGGTGGCCGGCCCACCGACCTTCAGTTCCGGATCGACGCCCTTTATCGCACGGACGGTGGTGTCATAAAGCTGGAAATAGCTGGCCTGGTCGCCCTTGGTCCAGAATCCGTCCAGGTTCGGTTCGTTCCATACCTCGAAACGCCAGCTGCGCACTTCCTCTCGACCGAACCGCCCCTCCATGTCACGAGTGAACGCGGCGATGAAATCCGACCATTTCTGCCAGTCCTTGGGTGGCGAACCGTTGCCCTTCCAGTGGAAAATCGTGCGGCTGTCGCTGGCAAGATCCGTCGGCATGAAGCCGATTTCCACGAACGGCTTTATCCCGGCCTTCAGCGCGTTGGCATAGACCTGCGCGACCCGATCGAAATTATAATAGGGCCGCCCGTTAATCTCGCGATAGGGATCGGTGTCGTCCAGGAAGATCGCGTGGAAGCGGATGTAGCGAAATCCGATTTCCCGCTGCGTCAGTTCCAGCTGATCGATATTTTCACGCCGCAACAGCATTCCGCCATGGTCCGCGCCGACACTGTCGCGCCACATCTGGCTGGTTTCGCCCGCAACCGCGCTCATGTCAGCCACTATGCGCCGATCCGCCTGCGCCGGAGTGCCGGCAAGCAATGCCGCAGTCAAGGCCAGAGCCAACGATGGCTTCAGCGCGCACGAGTTGATCATTTTCATCATCGACATTCCCCTATTGTTCTAGTCAATTCTGCAGGGCACCTGTGACCTGTAATTCGGAAATCCCGACTATTGCGTCCTTGGGCGGCCAGAAGCGGATGCGCACGCGCCGCCCGACCACCGGCTCGGTTTCGAGTTTGCGCGTGATGGCGTCCTGCATTCCGGGGAATTCGTCCACCAGCTTGCGCCACTTGCCTTGCTCGTCGAGAATTTCCGCCATGAAGCCGTAGGGCGCTGATTGTGGGAAAGTGATGGTCAAGGAATGCACCTCCACCACGCGCTCCAGGTCGATCGCCAGGGTCTGCTCGTCGTCGCCCGCGGCCGGGCTCCAGTAGGTCGACGGATCGCCGTCATTCGCCAAGCGCGAACTGTGCGCGGGCGCACTGCTGCTGGCGAAGGTCGGATTGTTCCGCCCGAACTCGTCGTCTCCGGGTCGTTCGCGCTGCGGCCTTACAAAGGCCTTGTAGGGTCGTGGCGCGGTAAGCGGCGTCTTGCCGACCACGAACTGCGGCCCCTCCAAAGTTCGCACGATCGCGACGGCATCGCTGAGGCCCGGCGACGTCGCGCGCAGCCGGGTAACCCCGGCCTGCCAGCTGCGCAGAGCGATCGCAGCCTCCCCATCACGGATTTCGATATCGCCGTCGGGGGCGAAGTCGATGCTGCGCCCGGTCGGCAATTCGCCGGGCCCAGCCTCGATGCTCAACCGGACCGGCGGACTGTTGCTCAGCCGCCGTCCGTGGCTGTCGACCACGCTGACCACCACTTGTACATCGTCGGTGCCATCGGCGCGAGCGATCGTGGGTGCGCTGGTGGTGATCCGCAGGGCGGACGGTTTGCCAGTGACGGGCCAGGCTGGCGGCGGCACTCCGGCATAGGCGTTGCGGTACCAGTAATATTGCCGCTTCGGCAGGCGGAAATAGTCGATCATACCCATTCCGCCAAACCGCTTGCCCGCGATCGAGCCATGATCGAATCCCGCCCAGATCACCTCGCCCGAGCGCCACGGCAGCCGCCACGACCCTTCCCTGGTCTTGTCCGCGCCACGGGTGTTCACCAGATCGTCCCAGCCAGGCTCATATTTGCCCGGCCGATTGGTCATGGTCGTGCCATATTCGGCGACGAAATTGGGTATGCCGGGATCGGCGAACAGGCTGGCCCCGTCGCCATTATAGCCGGCAATGTCGCCGAGCTTATCGATGTCGCCGCGCTGCGCCCCGTCGATCGCGGCAGGCCGGGTCGGGTCAAGCTGATGCGTCAGCGCGACCATTTCCGCAAGCAGCCTCCGCACCTCCGGCATGGTTTCGGGCGCTGTGAAAAACACTTCATTGTCCATGCCCCAAACCACGATCGAAGGCCGATTGCGGTTGATGCGGATCATCTCGGCCAACTGCTGCTTGGCGTTCGCGTCGAACTCGGCGCGTTGGGCCGGATCGGTGGGATAGGCCGACGCGCCCCAAGGGTTGCGGAAACCAGCAGTTCCCCAGAAACTCATCTCCGAAAGGAACAGAACTCCAAGGCGATCGGTCGCCTCGGCAAAATGCGGATCGTGCGGATAGTGCGAGCCACGAATGAAATCGAACCCCGCATCCTTGATCATTTTGACGTCGCGTTCGATCGCGCCGTTGGTGACCGCGTCCCCCCAGCCCGCCTGATCCTGGTGGACGTTGGCGCCGCGGAAGTAGCGGTGTTTGCCGTTGAGGAAGAAGCCGCGATCCGCCGTCCACTCGAACCAGCGGAAGCCGAATTCGGTGTCAAACCGATCCCGCTCGCGGCCATTGACGATCAGGCTGGTAACGGTGCGATACAGGGTGGGGCTTTCCGGACTCCACAAGCTAGGCCGTGCGATGGGCGCTGAGAGTTGCCGCGCCAGCGCCAGCTCGCCCGGCTTGAGTTTCAGTTGCTGGTCCGGCAGCCTCGCCACGGTCCGACCCTGTCCGTCGGCCACGCTCGTCCGCACGACGACATCGGCAGGCGTGGCACCGCTGTTGCGAATCTCGGTTTCCGCAGCAACCCGACCTGATTCTGCCGACAGTTCGGGCGTGGTGATCCTCGTTCCCGTCCAAGGGACATGGACATCATCCGTGGTGACCAGCCAAACGTCGCGATACAGGCCGCCGCTGAACACATGCTCCCCCGCCCGCGGCGGCAAGGTCGGCTGCCAATCGTTGTTGACGAGTACGGCCACGACATTGCGTCCGCGGCGCAACGCCCTAGTGATATCGACGGGAAAGCCCGTGTACCCGCCCTTGTGCCGCGCGATCTCCTGCCCATTGACGAATATCCTCGCATCCTGAAACGCCCCTTCGAATTCAAGTTCGAGCCGGCGCCCTTGCGGCAGAGCAGGTAGCGTGAACGCTTTCCGATACCAGCCATCCCCCGTGTAGAAATCAGGCGCGCGGAAATAAGGCATGCTGAAACTGTGCGGCAGCCCGACCCGCTCCCAGCCGCTGTCGTCGAAATTGACGGCTTCCGCTCCTGCATGGGAACCCAAAGCAAAATGCCAGCCAACATTGAAATTGGTGCGCGTTCGTCCTTCTGGAACGTCGATTTCCGTCACCGTTCCCCTGGCGTGGACCGTCGGTGATGTTGCCAGCATAATCGCGGCAACGACGCATACCAGCAGCCTCCATCCTCGTATCATAACTGAAAACGCCTGTTCCTGTCTCGCCTGCGGCCTTTGCCGCCATTGCCCGCCTCTACGCCCCTATGGCGACGCCAGCTTCGTCATGCTGTCGCGCGTCGATAGGGCCGGTGGACCGATTTCGTCTTGGCGCTCGCTTTCTGCTCTGCGCCTCGACATCCATCCACCGGCTACCTGCCGGCAATCGGCAAGAGGCCGTGTCGGCAGCAATCTGGCACGCCGGTCACCGGGACGATGGGCTGGAGACACCAGCAAAACGCCGGCGCCCCCTCAGTTACGTTGCTTCACCCGCACGGCGCTGTCTGCAGCCGACACTATTTATTGATGGCAGCCTTGAGCTCGCTCGCAGTAATCCCGATCATCAAACCCTTGTCATCCTTGGCAAATGAGTTGAGCGCCATCCTGACCTTTTTCCCTTCAGTGATCACGAGAACGCCGTTATCAACCAACTTGTCCACGGTGGCGACTTGCACCCCCTCGCTGTCGCGAATGACTGCTCCCGGCGTCATATCCGCTGGAGTCGCATCAACTATCGTCGGTTCCTGCGGGCCGGCGGGAACAGATGTACTGGCGATCGCGGCCCGGAATTCGTCCGCCGTTATGCCGACCAGCAGTCCGGTGTCGTCCTTGCCGAAAGACTCGAGAGGAAGCTTGGCCATCCTATTGTCCGCACTAACGACCGCACCATCTGCATGCAGTTCCTGGATCGTGGCGATCTGAACGCCATTTTTATCACGCACGGAAGCGCCGGCGACGAAGTCTGCCCTGGTCGCCAAGACAGGCCCCTTTTTCTTCCTTACGGCGCGGCGATCGTTCGGGTTATCGACCTTCACCCCCTCGTTGACGATCCGGTTATACCCTTCGACCTGCGACCGGTTGTTGCGCGCGGCGGCAGCGCCGTCTACCGTCCCCGGCAGTGGTGCCGCCGGCCCTTGAGCGACTGCGGGATCGACCATCGCGGCGATCAAAGCTGCCGCAGTAATGATTTTCCATGTCATGGGTTCTACCTCCTCTCGCTTCTTGGCGGACGGTGGTTGGCTGCTTAAGGCCCTACACCGGTCAGCCGACCGTTGACGTAATTGTCTGACTTTTGTACTTGTAGCAGTAGTATCCCCCGTTGCACAACCGAAGGATGCAAGTTCATGCGTTTACGAATTCTCTTTACGGCTGCTGCCACACTTTCGGTCTCCGGCGCTGCTCTAGCCAGCGGCTATGTCGTGAACTTGCAGCCCGCCAACGGGGCCAAGTTGAAGGGACACGCCGGGCTGCACTCGGTGGACGACAAGACCGATCGCGCGCTCGTGAGGATCGTCGCACCGGGTCTTACAGCGGACAAAAGGGGGACCATCCGGGTTCTTGTAATGAATCTGGGGACCGAACCATTTGAATTCGGGCCGGACGACGTGACTTTGACCCTCGCGGACGGTTCCGAGCTCAAGAAGGTTCCGCTGTCGGAGTTTGATCGGGGCTACGGCATCATCAAGCAGGAGCAGAATCGCGCCAATGCGGTCACTGCCCAAAACAACAGCACGATGTCGATGCTGATGGGACAAACCCAATCTGGGATGACCGGCGGCTCGCCTATGTCGGCACCAAGTGCCGGCAGTTTCAGCTCGGCGCGCCAGTCCGACTTTGAATCGCTGCGGCGCAATCTCGAGGACGAATATCTTCAACCCGGCGGTAAGACTCTTGATGCGCTTTACCAGTTGCTCGTGCCGGAACAGGTAGCACCCAAATCCGCTTCGGGCGGATATCTGGTGTTTGAAATGCCGAAGCGGAACAAGAAGTCCCCCGCCGACGCCGATCTGCCCATCACGATTACGGTTCGGACTGGGGAAGGCGTTCACCGATTCACTGGCGTGCTCACCCGGAGCTGATTGGTAACGGCTTGCAGCGCCCCCCCCCCACCCCCTATTCGCCCGTTTGTCTGACCAGATCAAACTGAGGCAAACGGTGCTGGCGAGCTTGAGGCGAAGGGTCGTACGACCGCGTGGTTCCGCACCCAGCCCTGTTCCCAGTATCTTCTTGGCGCAACCAAGCAGGTCTTGGTGCGCCGCGGCGGATCGTGCTTCGAACGACGGCCGCGTTGCTGCCGATCACGACTGCTGCTGCGCCATTGGAGCCGGCCGTGCCTTCCGGTACTGCTGGGTTCGAGCAATGAAATCTTCAACCGAAGGAAAGCCTTGGACCTGGCGGACGATGGTTTCTATGCGCCGGTGCACTTCTGCGATCTGCTCCTGCTCCTGAATGGAGTCTAGCCGAGGATCGAAGCTTTGCGGTATCAGCCCGTGGCCGATGAACAAGCTAGCCCAACTGCTGGTCTGGAACGTCTCAAAATCGTGCAGGGGGACATGCCCCCGCGCAGCGAAGATATCGAGCTTGCGCTGCAGCGTATCCGGCACCGCCATGTTGCGGCAGAGATCCCATAATGGCTCCCCGATCCGCTGATTCAGCTTGTAGTGCGCGGTCTGGAAATCACGCAGATTGGACGCAACATAACGGATGATGCCGTCATAAGCCTCCGCCTCGGGAAACTGGTCCGCATCGACCGGAAACAACGTCATAAGCTGCGAAATGCAATTATGGGCGATATGCAACTGGACGGCATCAAGAGGCTCCAGCGCGAAAGCAGATTCGCCTATTGCCACACAGTTCCCTACCCAGCAGCGCCGACGTATTCCTTGATCGACCTGTGACACCGCCACCTCACTGTCAATAGGCGCTCGCGCGAGAGCTGGCAGGCTTTCCGCCATTTCTTCGGCCATTATGTGGCGGCTATCATATGCGGCGACGATGCCGGTACGATCCTGCATCGGGAAAAGCCCGATCCAACCCTGCCCGAATGCCGAAATCTGGCTGAAGGACGGTAATGGGTGAAGTGCTCTAGTCGATGCAACCATGATCCTGTCGCACGGCAGCCATTTACGCCAAGATTCCAGCTCGGTGCCTGGCAGGCGACCTATCAGCAGCCCTTCGGGCCCGGAAGCGTCGATAAACAGGTCGGCTTCCACCCGCTCGCCATCATCAAGAATAACAGCCGCGATCCGCTCACCCTCCAACTCGACATCGGCAAGCATCGCCTGCTTGGCCGCCATGCCCAAACCAAGCGTGCAATGGCGCAACAATGCGGCGTAGGTACGTGCATCCATATTGTAGCCGAATGTGGCGCAAATTGATGCGCCCTCTTGCGGCACAGGAACACGGCCAGCCCGTGCCGCCATCGCAGCGAGCGAGAAGGTTTCGAATTCCGACTTCAGCCCTTCCTGGCGACCCTTTGTCCAAGAATGCGTAAACTCGAGGCGCGCTTCAGCGACTTCTCGATCATAGCCATACAGGAAAGCCCCCCCCGCCGCCGCCCAGTCGTTGAATCGCTGTCCAGCGATCGGAACAGCCTTGCAAGTTGCCAAAACAACTCGATCATCCAACCCTACGCGCAAATGATATCCGTCCAGCGCTGGAAGCGCCGAATAGCAGTCTGTAGCTCTCAACAGGCTCGGCAGCTCGATAACACGCACCGTGACTCCCGCCGCACCGAATGACCGCGCAATCGCTGCAGCAGCCATCCAGGCCGGAGCATCTCGGCCGATCACGACTACCTGATTGATTGGTGTCACGGCCGAGCCTCCTCCAAAAGAACAGCGGGGGCGCGTTCCTGCGCGCAATAACGGGCGACGAAATCATCATGACCCGACATCCGCGCGACCTTCTCAAGAATGCTGGCGCGCAAGGCAGCCAGATGAGCGATCACGTCATCTGTAGGAAGGATCTCCGCTTGTCGGCTATAACCTTCAGGCACCAAGCCTTGCCCCACGAACACGCTCAGCCAGCTGGGCGGAGAAAACAGCCCATGATAACGCGGTATGATTCCACCGTGCCGGAACAGCTCGATCTTGTGCCGCAGGCTGTCCGGCACCTCCATCGCGGCGCAATAGCGCCAGATTTCCGCATCATCGCGGGTGTTAAGCTTGTAATGCAGGATCAGGAAATCCCGGATCCTTTCATATTCCATATCGATCAGCCGGTTGAATTCATCCCGCAGCCGCGGGTCAATCCGTTTGGCTGGCAGCAATGGCAGCAATTGGAGGATCGCGACCTGAATAAGGTAGATGCTGGTTGATTCCAGCGGCTCCAAGAACCCGCTCGCGAGGCCAACGGCAACGCAATTCTTATCCCAACTAACGACGCGCCGGCCCGCCTGGAACTTGAGCATCCGCGGCTCCGCCAGAGGCTTTGCGTCCACACTTCGCAGCAGCGATGCCGCTGCATCGTCGTCCTTGATGAAGGACGATGAACAGACATAGCCATTGCCGGTCCGGTGCTGCAACGGGATGCGCCAGCGCCAGCCCGCCTCCATAGCCGTCGAACGCGTGAACGGGGTGAACTCGCCGCGTTCGCTTGGAACGGCGAAGGCGCGATCGCACGGCAGCCACTTGGACCAGTCTTCCCACCCCACGCCAAGCGTCTTGTCGAGCAGGATCGACCGAAAGCCCGAACAGTCGATAAACAAATCGCCGGTGATTGATTGACCGGATTCCAATGTCAGCGAACGCACATCGCCACTTTGCGGATCCCGAACGACGTCCCGAACCTTGCCCTCGGTGCGAATTGCGCCACGCTCTTCGGCAATTCCGCGCAAAAATACAGAATAGAGACTGGCATCGAAATGATAGGCGTAGGAAAAAGTTGATTCGATCGCCGCCTGATCCTTGCTTGGAAAGTCGAACCGCCGCATCCGCGCGGCCTGCACCGCGAACGAATAGTCCTGAATGTCGGACTCCCAACCGGCACGCAGCGTTTTCACCCACCGATGGTGGAAGATGTGCGCCATGTCCGCCGGTCCGTGCACACCGAAGGGGTGGATATAGCGCGCCCCCTTCTTGCCCCAATCGACAAACTCGATGCCAAGCTTGAATGCGCCTTTGGTTGCGCGCATCATTTCCGCTTCGTCGATGCCAAGCGCATCGTTGAAATTCTTCATCTGCGGCAGCGTCGCCTCACCGACGCCGACAATGCCGATCTCGTCCGATTCAACCAGCCGTACCCGACAGCGGGATGAGGGCATGAACGTAACGAGCGCCGTCGCCGCCATCCAGCCAGCCGTTCCACCGCCCAGAATCACGATGTCGAGGGGATTGCTCATCCTTAACCGTCCGTTCGCACGAGGCCGCGACGACGCACCTCTTTACAAACCCATAATAGAAAAAAGGGGGACGTCGCCCGAAGGAACGCCCCCCTTTCCCCGCTTGGTATATCTTAACCGCCCATTTTCCAACGCAGGCCGAAAGTAAAACGGCGATCCTGCCGGAACCATGAGTTGGGCATCAAAATACGCCGCCCCTCAGGACTGGACTCGTCAGACAGCTGCTGAAGGGTTACACTCTTGGTGTTGAGTAGGTTGCTACCTTCAAGGCTCATCTCGATATTCTTGTTGACGACAAGTCGGATCGACCCGTCGAGATAGCCCGCGGCCTTTTGCCAAACGGGAAGGCCGACACAGCAGTCCGAAGCCGTAACCAGATACTGATTACGCCAGTTATATGCGAGCCTGGCTCCGAACGGTCCCTTTTCAAAAAGGCCTACTACGTTGAAGGAATGCTTGGAAAGCCCTTCGAGCGACCCAGGATTAATCGAGGGAGGCGGATTAACACCCGGGAATATGGGCGACAGGTTGGAGTTTGGTACGCCCTTATTCTTAATATACGTATAGTTTGCCTGTATACCAAGACCGTTGAACGGGGCAGGAAGGAAGTCAAAGAAGCGGTTATATGCCACTTCAAAGCCCTGGATCTTGGCTCCCTTGCCGTTAGCCGGACCGCTTACCTGGACTGTTCGTGTCACACCATTATTCGTGACTACAGTATTGAATCTACCATACTGGATATAATTTTGGAACTGCTTATGGAACAGGGCGAAGCTGAAAAGCCCTGCATTTGCGAAGTAATGCTCCAATGACATATCAAACTGCCACGCGGTCATCGGCTTCAACTTAGGGTTGAAAGCACTAGCGAGATACTCCGGCGACGCCCCGATGATCTCACCCTGAGCGTTTTTGATCCACCTTTCGTCATCAGGAGAACTTGTCGGCAAAACCTGACTGATGCTCATATAGCTTCTGAGCAGCCCCATGTCCGGGCGTGACATCGCCTTGGATGCCGCGAAACGAAGCAACCACTTCGGCGAGAGATCGAAACGCAGGTTGAAGCTCGGCAAGAAATGGTTCTGCGTCGATGTGACGCTGATGGGCCTACCTGTGCCGTCACCCTTTGCAAATGCGACGTCGTCAGGACCAAGATAACAGATCGGACTGAATGGTACCGTGGGCGGCTGCCCCGGCAGCGGCTCTTGTGCGGTCGCATTGCCAGTCAAACCACCCGGCACAAGCGGGGTGGACGGACAGGCGGTAGCCGGATCGGCCGTTATCCTGGGATATTGTTCAAAACCAAAGCTCTTTATCCGCGTGTTGACATAACGCAGACCAACATTACCGCTGATCTTGACGCCGCCGATGGAAAATTCGCCTTTGTCGCCAAACTTCATCATAACGTACGCGGCCTTGGTCGTTTCCGACACACTGGCAAGTTCGTCTGGAGCGAAGCAGCTGTTGGGAAGTTCGATTGGCTTGCCTGTACCAGGCTGGCCATTACGTTCGCAAATCGGAATATATTGACCGATGCCGCCGTTGCCCGTTGCCGGATCAGGATTCGAGAGCCGCTCGCGGCTGAGTTCGCCAAGCCGCTTTTGAAGGAAACTGAAAGGAACGAGTGGGAAGGAACCTAACGAGCCTCCAAAATACGGGTTCCCGAATTCCTGCACCTTATAAAGCCCGTCTGGATAGCCGTTGAACGTGGTCGTCACGCCGTTGTTCGTGCAGGCACCTGGCTGCGAGTCCAAGTTAAAATAGAGATATTGGCAACCGCTTGTCCAAGTGTTGGAAACGTTGCTCCAATTATACGCGCTACTTTGCACCAACTGGTCTCGATCAGCATAACGGACGCCGAACTTCACAGTATCCAACCAGTCGAACGGAGTGTCCCATTCAGCATCTCCGCGGAAAGCCCACTCTTCGCCTTTGCTGTCCTGAAGATTGTCGGCAACCACGTTGAGAAAATAATTGTTCGGATTGGAGAGGCCGCCGGGCGACTGAGCTACGCCATTCGGCGCACTGAAGCCAACAATCCGGGGACGAGTTCCAAGCCCGGACAGCTCAACATCCGCCCAGGACGAAAAGGCTACGGACGAGTCATACAAGTCGATCTTAGAGTCGACATACTGAGCATCAAAGTTGAACCGCAGATTGTCGGTCGCCTCATATTTGAGATTGAGGGCCGCCTCCTGTGTCATATTCTTTGTTTTGGAGTATCGGCTGTTCGTACCGACTTGAACGCCATGCTGGTCAAGTGCGCGGCAAACGTTAGGATCAGCCCCCGACTCCCATCCGTAGCAGGTCCGGACCATCGCCTCACCCGCGGCGTTCCGTGCCATGTTCGCATCCCCGGGAGGGCTTCCAAACCAGCCGCCGTTCGTGTTGAACGTGCCATGATCGATGAAACCGTTATCACCAAATGTGAAATCGTCAGTGCCGAATGCAGGAACGGGGATGCTCGTCATGCCCGGAGTAAAACGGAAATTCGGATCTGAACTCGGAATCCCATACAGGTTCACCCCGACCCCATGCTCTCGCATCTGGTTGTTGTAGTTCGACCGGATATACTGGACGGTTGCCAACAACCGCTGATCGTTGCTCCTCCACTGTGCGGCGGTAGCAATACCGGTGCGTTTGCGGTCATACTCCGCGTTGAGCATGTTCAGGCTGGTGGGAATAATGACCGCGCCCGGGCCAAACGGCCCGTTGACGTCTTGACTGCCGGCAATCATGCCGCCGGTAAAAATACCCGCCCGATAGGACTGAAGCCCCAGGGATGCAGTCTTGACGTGAGAATAGGCGATGTGACCCATCAGCCCGATTTCGCCGATTCCAGTATTCCAGCGATTGCTGTAATAGGCGTTGACGTCAGGCGTCCATTGCTTCGCGGCGTCGCCATAATTGGCCTTGGCCCCGACCTGAAAAAGTTCACCCTTGGCATCAAACGGTACGCGGGTGCGAAGATTGACCGAGCCAGCGATACCGCCTTCTATCAAATCAGCGGTTTGGTTTTTATATACATCGACCCCGCCCAGAAGTTCGGCCGGAACATCACCCCAAGATAGTCCGCGACTGCTGTTGGCGGAGAAGGTGTCGCGGCCGTTGAACTCGTTGCGGACTTGCGGAAGGCCCCGAACGATAACGCCGGAAGGTTCGGCCGTGAAGTGCGCCGTGTCGGTGTTGAGAGCAAAACGATTGACGGTGATCCCTGGAACGCGCTGAAGCGCCTCGGCAACCGACTTGTCCGGGAAGGCGCCGATATCCGTCGCGGTTATAGAATCCATAACTGTGTCGGCATTTCTCTTGCGCACGGCCGCGGTCTGCAGCGCTCCACGCACACCGGTCACGATGATAGCCGCATCCGAAGGCGGGTCGGCCTCCTTGGCAGCGCTGTCATCCGCGTCCTGCGCGAAGGCCGACGTACTTGCCGCGCAAATGGCCAGCGCGAGCGACGACGCACCGGCAAACAATAACCCATCTGAACGAATGGAAATTTTTCCCATCATGCCCCTCCCCAGTCCGGCTCCAATCCTGAGCCGCCTCCTATTGATCCGTTAGACAACCGCACACCGAACTAAGCCGATTTCGCGCCGCATAACCCTCGAGTCCTATTGTACGAGTAATGCATCTATAGAGTCATTTAGCCGTCCCGCGCAAGGCTTGAATGCAAAATACATGTTAGACATATCCGTTAGCCGGAGGAACCTGTTCGACCCAAGCGAACTGCCAGAGCGACGTTCCCCTGAAGACGAGACCGGCCTATTCGGTGGTCGCGGCATGTCGAACGCCGGATTATCCGATGCCACGACATGAAGAGCATCCATAAGGCTACCCTTTCGGGCTGCATCAGTTACTCTTTCAATTGATCCCGTAGTGCCGCGGCTCGCTTGCACGACATAGTCGAGCCCTGCGACATCGTCTTGTCATATCCGCCGCATCGAAGACCCGCCGCCCGTTACGGCTGCCAAATCGCTGTTCGACCCATCGGTATCGGACGCGTGCGGGGATTGCCGACTTTTCGCCGATATGATCCTGCCGACTTTGGCGCGTATGGATGAAGGCCATACCCGCGCGATCCGCCATCGAACGGAGCGCTCCTACCCATTCCGAATGATCCGGTTCTTCCCCTCATGCGAAATCGATCTGAAAGGCGCTGGCCAGGCGGCTTGGCAAACGGTCCGGCAGTGCAACCGTCAGTGCAGACCCATCCTGCCGAAAGTCTAGCGCTGCGGGATTGCCCAATAAGGTGACCTGCCTGATGCGGCGCTGGTCGTACGGGTTGCCCGCCGCCAGCGATGCGATCGCTATGCGACCGCGCGGTTCCCCTAGAGTGATCGCATAAAGCGAGTTGCCGCGCGTCGTGAAGCGCATGTCCTGCGCCGTGTAAGCCACATCTTCTTGGAACATTCCGTCCCGCGTTTCGGTTGGGCCTTCCCCATGGATTTTCCAAGGCCGCGTGCCATGGATCGCGGCCGCGTTGACCTTCATCCATGCGGCCAAGTCGATCAGCAGGCGATCGGACTCGGGCGGCAGGCTGCCGTCGGGATAGAGGGTGACGTTCAGCAGCAAATTGCCGTTCTTGCTGACGATATCGGCCAGCAGGCCGATCACCGTGCCGGCCGACTTGTATGGGCGGCTATCGCTGAAGAACCAGTCCGCGTTGGATGTGTCGGTCTGCCAAGGGCGATCCTGAATGCCCTTGAGCACGCCCCGTTCGACGTCCTGAACCACCGCGCCTCTGTGGAACTCGCCGGAGCCCGTCTGTTTGCAGTTGTAAACCGCCTCAAGCTTGCCGGTCCGGGCAATATTGCTGTTGTAGAAGTGGGCCAGCAGACTGCGCCCCGTCTCACCGAATGGCAAACCGCCATCGCTGTACAGCAGGTCCGGATGATAAGTGTCGAGCAGGTCACTGATGCGGTCGAACCAGAGGCGATGAAAGGCGGTATTCTTCGTATACCAGGACTGAGGCGTGTTGATGAACGGTTCGGCCGGATTGTCGTGGTAGAGATCGGCAAAACGGGCGTCACTGCCATCATAGGAACGGCCCAGCATCGGCCAGAACTGGTCGTATAGATGAGAAGGGTGCCACCAGGTATAGCTTGCCCCGAGATGCTCGGACACGCCGAAGCGCATCCCCTGACGCTTTGCCGCAGCCTTCCATGCGCCCACAATATCGCGCTTGGGGCCCATCTCAGCTGCGTTCCAGCGATGATGGCGCGAGCGCCAGAGGTCGAAATTGTCATGATGGACGCCCATCGAAACGAAATATTTGGCGCCCGCGGCCTTATACTTCGCCATCAACGCTTCGGGATCGAAGCGCTCCGCCGTCCAAAGCGGAATAATGTCCTTATAGCCCTTCTCCGAGGGATGACCGTAGGTCTTCAAATGATGGTCGTAGTGCGGGTGGCCCGGCACGTACATGAAGCGCGCATACCAGTCGCCCTGCCGCGGGACCGCCTGAGGGCCCCAGTGCGCCCAGATGCCAAACTTGGCGTCAGCGAACCAGGAAGGAACCTCATAGCGGTTCAGGCTCTCTACCGACGAGTCGAAATGACCGGAGGCAATTTTCGCAGACACTTGCCGTGCGCCGACGCTCACGGATGCCTCCGCCAAGCCAAAGGCGGCTGCCAATGGCACCCCAAGAACCTCACGTTTGGTAAAGCCTGCCACCCCATTCTCCTTCACACGCGCCTCTTAACGGGCGACCATTGCCTCTGGTTTGCATATTTACAAACATATTTTCAAGTTGCAATTGCAGCACGGTTCGACGAAATCGACCATCGGCACCGAGACCAAGTGCCAAGGGAATGATCAATCGTGCCGCGATCCGAACTCAAGCGCGCCTATGCGGCGCCGGCAGTCGAAAAGACCTTCGAAATCCTGGAATATCTGGCCACCCAACCAAGGGGAGCGCTGGTGAGCGAGATCGCCGCCGATCTCGGGCGAACCGTGGGCGAACTGTTCCGGATCGTCGTGGTACTGGAGAATCTGGGATATCTGCGGAAATCACAGACGACAGACCGATATACGGTGACATACAAGCTGCTGGACATCGCATTCCGGGCTACCCCGTCACAGGATCTGGTGCGCGCTGCCTTGCCCGAAATGCAGGGGCTGGCGCTCGAAACGGGCCAGTCCTGCCATCTGGTGGTGCCCGCCCGTGGGCACGGCATGGTCGTTGCCCGAGAGGAGCAGCCCGGCACTCGCGGATTTTCCCTCAAGGTCGGCACCATCGTCGATATCGTTAAAAGCTGTTCGGGCCAGGTCATCCTCGCCTATTCAAGTCCCACGCGGGTCGATCGGATGTTACGCGAGGTCGAGGAGGAACGACATCTGACGGTGGACCGAGCGTGGCTGGCAGAGCGGCAGGAGACGATCCGTCAGACCGGGTTCGACAGCAGGCCAAGTCCGATAACCCAAGGCGTTACCGACATCAGCTTCCCGGTCTTCGGTTTCGACAAGCATGTCGTTGCGGCGCTCACCATCCCGTTCCTCTCGTTCATCGACGGATCGCAGAAGGTAGAAATCGAAGCGGCGCGTGACATGCTGCGTCGCACGACCGAACGAATTTCCGACAGGCTGGGTTATCAGCCCTGACTTCGTCCGCTCAGGTTCCGGAAGCCACGGAGCGTTGCTGATGGATCAAAAGACCGGGTTGCCCGGTGCTTCCGCCAAGCGAAACCGCCAGGTCAAACGCCCTTCTTCAGGTGATCGGCCAACGTGAAGATGCGATCGGCGGGTTGCCACTTCACGCCATCGCCGGCTGACGGGACGGGCTTCTGGAATCGGTCCATCTGCGCCTCCCAAGCCTGCGATTCCACACTGCCGGTCCGATCCTTTGGCGCGGCATCGCCCGCAGTCTCGGTGATCATGACCAGCCGATCGCCGGTGCGATAAATCTCCATCAGCGTGTTGCCGGCATCGACGATATCCCGCAGCACCTGCGCAGGAACGTTGCCCGGTTGGTGCCATCTTTCATATTCCTCGGCCAGCGCCTCGTCGCTCAGATCGAGTATATAGACCTGCCTTGCCATCACGCCGCTCCCATCGCAGACGCATGCATCGCTCGCCGGCCGAACCATGCGATCACCAGGAAACAAACCAGCGGCACGAACATCGCCATGGGCAGGGAATGGAGCCGCTCTGCGATGAGGCCGGTCAGCGGCGGGAAGATGGCGCCGCCGATAATCGCCATGACGATCAGCGAAGAGGCAATCCGCTTGTTCGGCCCCAGTCCTGCAAGACCCAGGGTGAAGATGGTCGGGAACATGATGGACATGAACAGGCTGGTGAGTCCTAGCGCGACGACCGCGACGAGGCCACCAGCGCCCATCGCAATGCCGCATAGCACCGCCGCGATCAATGCGTAGGCAGTCAGCAGCCGAGGCGCGGGAACATAGCGCATCAGCGCAGCGCCGGCGAACCGACCGATCATGAACAGGAATAGGCTGATGCCAAGCCATTGCGCGGCTAGCTTCTCACCCACGCCGGTCTGGTCCTGAGCGAAATTGATGAAATAGCTCCACACCGTCACCTGCGCGCCCACGTAGAAGAACTGGGCGAGGATAGCTGCCCTCAAACGCGCGCTGCGCAGCGCTGCACCCAGGCCGCCGCCGGTCTGGTTCGTCGCCCCTTCTTCGGCAATGACAGGAAAGCGGGTCAGCATGACGACCACTGCAAGGAGCAGGACGACGCCGGCCAGCCCGAGATAAGGCAGTCGCACGGCAACGGCTTCGGCCGCGCGATAGGCGTCGATCTGCGCAGGAGACATGGCGGCCATCTCGGCGACATTATGCTCGATGCCGGAGAAGATCAGCGCGCCCCCCAGGAACGGCGCGATCACACCACCGAGCCCGTTGAAGCTTTGCGCGAACGTCAGTCGCTGCGCCGCGCTCTCCTCGCGGCCCATGGCGGCGATCAGAGGATTTGCCGCAGTTTCCAGAATGGCCAGACCCGCAGCAATGATGTAAAGCGCGACAAGGAAAAAGCCGAACGCCCGCACTCCGGCCGCTGGCCAGAAGAGCAGCGCTCCAACCGCATAAAGGCCCAAGCCGGTGACAATCCCTGCCTTGTAGCCACGCCGGGCTATGAACCATCCCGCGGGGAGCGCGAACGTGAAATAGCCGAAGTAGAAAGCGGTCTGGATCAGGCCTGATTCCATCCGCGACAGTTCGAGCGCCTTCTGAAACTGCTTGATGAGGATATCGTTGAAATTGTTGGCGATCGCCCACATGAAGAACAGGCTGGTGACGACTGCAAATGCCACCAGGAAGCGGCGCTCCACCAGAGGTGCAGGCCCCTCGCCACCACTTCCGGATGGTTCTGCTATTTCAAAATGCATCGATGACACCGCTCACCTCCCCTTCTCTTTGTATCGATCACCGGACGTCAGGCATTTGACCAGCCCCCGTCGATCACATGGCATTGCCCTGTCACGAACGCCGCAGCGTCGCTCGCCAGCCATAGGGCCATGGCCGCTACCTCTTCCGGCCTGCCCAACCTTCCGACGGGCTGTCGAGCCGAAAACCGGGCAAGCGCCGCGTCGAAATCTCCGGTCGAGCGCAGCCGTTCTTCCAGTGAGGGCGAATGGACGGTGCCTGGGCAAACCGCGTTGCAGCGGATGCCCTGCGTGACATAGTCCACGGCAATGGCCTTGGTCAGTCCGACCACGGCGGCTTTGGTCGTATTATAAACGAAGCGGTCTGGCACACCGATGATGGCGCCCGCGACCGATGCGATGTTGATGATCGAACCGCCCCCCGCACCGATCATGCCGGGCAATACGACCCGTATCAGCCGCGCCATCGCCGCGACATTGATCGAAAAGGCCTCTTGAAGGTCGGCGTCACTGCTGTCGAGCAGCGTGCCGCCATGAACCTTGCCGATACAATTGACCAGGATATCCCACGCCCCGCCATCCTGCGCGACCAGCGCGGCCACCGCGCCGGGATCGGTCACGTCGACGCGCTGCGTTCGGCAACCGGTCAGCGTAGCGAGCGTGTCGGCATTGCGATCTATCGCCAGAACGTCCGCACCCGCCGCCGCAAGCAGTTCGGCGCACGCCTTGCCGATCCCCTGCCCCGCGCCCGTCACAAGCGCCCGCTTGCCGGTCAGGTCGAATGGGCCGATCGTCATGCTCGCTCCATGCCTTGCCGGCACGCCGGTCGCCGGACATTTTGATACATCCCGATCAACCCTTTTCAGCCCTGCGCCGCTTGCATATCCGGAACCGGGGCACCGCGCGGGATGACCCCTTCGGCTTTCAGCGCCGTCCAGAAGGCTCCGGGGATCGGAACACTCGCAAGAGCCAATGTGCGATCCACCAGATCAGCGCTGCCCATGCCGACCAGAACGGACGCGACCACCGGATGCGCACGGGTGAATTGCAGCGCGGCGGCGGCCAACGGCACCCCTGCCTCGTCACACAGCGCCTCGATCCGCGCGACCCGCGCGACCACCTCTGCGGGCGCCGGAGCGTAGTCGAAATAGAGTTGCTGGCCCAAACGGGTTCCGGTCGCAAGGATGCCGCTATTGTAGACGCCTCCCGCAACTATTCGCGCCCCGTGAACTGCGACCCGATCGAAAAAGCCGTCGAGCGGGCGCTGCTCCAGCAAGGTGTAACGCCCCGCCAGCAGGAAGCAGTCGAAGCGCCCGATCGCCATCGCTTGGTCGATGACGGCAGTCTCATTTACCCCTACTCCGATCGCGTCCACCGCTCCGCTGGCGCGCAGCTCGTCCATTGCCCGGTAGCCGCCTTCTGCGAATTGCGCGAAATGGTGCGAATGCATCGCCCCATGCGTCAGCGATCCCAGGTCGTGCGCGTAAAGCAGTCCGATGCGGTCTAATCCAAGCCGGCGAAGGCTGTCCTCGAACGACCGCATCACGCCATCATAGCTGTAATCGAAATGGACATGATTCGGCAGAGGGTCGACAAATCCGTCGCGAAGGGAGGGCAGGCTTTCGTTTGTTGCTTGGAGCAGCCGTCCGACCTTGGTGGACAGGACGAACTCTCCACGCGGCAGATCACGCAAGGCGATGCCCAAGCGCTGTTCTGACAAGCCCATGCCATAAAAGGGTGCGGTGTCGAAATATCGTACGCCGCGCTGCCAAGCATGCTGTACCGCCTGGATCGCAGCATCATCACTGACGGCTTGGTAGAGATTACCGATAGCCGCTCCGCCAAATCCGACCGACGCTTGCTTCAGCACCGTCCAAAAATGTCTGTCCTCACCCATGAAGCATACCTAGGAATCCTTTTTGCATATACGCAAGTTGATTTTTGTAACTACGCTCCTTGGTGCGGTGATTGAGCCGCGCCATTGGCGCTAGCGGTCTCCACCGTTGCCCGAACCTGTTCCGCGCCACATGGCAGGCTCCCGCACTCGAACAACGAAAGAGCAGGCCGGTAAGGTATAATGGTCCTGGTCGCGGCAGCCGCACCCAATGGGATCTGCGGACAACGACTTCGTCTAAGATACCCGCCCGCAAAACACAATTGTATGAGTTTTGTTTGCATTTATGCTTTTCTGTTTTTATGGATGCCCTTGGCGTGCAGATCGGCATTTGCGCCGACAGACAGGATCGAGCGCCTCGCAGCGGACGGGAGAACGTTCCACATAACACAAACGAGGGAGAAGAATGTGAAACTGGGGCGTCGTGAAGTGCTTATAT